>JALHQM010000003.1:15886-49026 GCA_022841965.1 Hyphomicrobium sp.
CAGCCGCTCGTCAAAAGCCTTGGCAGTATTGACCGCATCCTGCCCGGTGAGACTATCGACGACGAGAAGCACTTCATGCGGGTTCGTGGCGGCTTTGACTTGCGCCACCTCCTGCATCAGCTCTTCGTCGAGCGTGATGCGGCCGGCCGTATCGAGGATCACGACGTCGTAGCCGCCGAGCTTGGCAGCCGTCATGGCGCGGTCGGCGATCTGCAACGGCGACTGCCCAGCGATGATCGGCAGCGTCGCAACCTGCGTTTGCTCGCCGAGCACGCGCAACTGCTCTTGCGCCGCCGGACGCCGCGTATCGAGCGACGCCATCAAGACCTTCTTGCGGTCCCGGTTGGTGAGTCGGTAACCGATCTTGGCCGATGTCGTTGTCTTGCCCGAGCCCTGCAGGCCGACCATCAGGATCGCGACCGGCGGCACGGCGTTCAGGTTGATCGGTTCGGCGTCCGAACCCAGAATGCGAACGAGTTCGTCGTTGACGATCTTCACGACCATCTGGCCGGGCGTCACCGATTTGACGACATCCGCGCCCACGGCCTTCGCCTTCACGGCTTCCGTGAAGTCTTTGACCACATCGAGCGCCACGTCCGCCTCGAGCAGCGCGCGGCGCACCTCGCGCATCGCCTCCGCGACGTCGCTGTCGGTCAGCGCGCCACGGCCGCGAAGCTTGTCGAGAACACCGGACAACCGGTCCGAAAGGCTTTGGAACATCGAGAATCCCAGTGAACAAATAACGTTTGCACCCGAGAGCGCAACGCGCTGTCGGATGTTGACCTCCGGACGAGCACCCCGAAGAATGCGGACCGGTCGGCGGCTCTGAGTGTCAGGGCCGGATTTCGGGCCGGACAATCGGGGAAGCAGCCCGCTCTGTCAACGGGAACCGGCACGGCCCGGCGTCCAGTTTGCAATGTAGGCGCAACCGGAAAGTCCCTACGTTTCACGTGAGTCAGGACCCACTCCGCCGGCCATTCCCATGCGAAAGCCGCAATTTTCCCGTTATGAACTGGGTCAGCCCGAGCGTCGAGCATTGCCCCGGGCGCTCAGACCACGATAGCTATCGACCAAAATGACGTGGCGCACGGATTATTGCCCTGCAGCGCACGCCCCGGGGGGAACGATGACACTTTGGCTCTCACAAAAGCCCATGCCCCTGGCGCTCACGATCAGCCTCGTGGCCTTTTTCGGCGGTTGCAGCTCCATGCCATCCCTGACGGGCGGCGGCTCCCCCTTTAGCTCCGGGTCAGGCGTCGATCGCACGTTCATCGGCGCCGCCCAAACTTGGGATTTCGACAAAAACGGCTCGGTCACCTGCGACGAGTGGAAAAACTACGTCACCACCCTCCTGCGCGAATCTGACGGCGACGGCGATGGCGCGCTCGTCGACGCCGAATTCCAACAGATGGCCAAAACCGACCAGCTCTTCACCGTCGCCGACCGCGCCTACTACGACGCGAACGGAGACGGCAAAGTTACCGTCGAAGAAATGACCGGCAAACAAAACGTCGCGTTTAAACAGCTCGACAAGAACGGTGACTGCAGCATCGATCGCAACGAATCCGTGCGCATCTTGCAAGTCGATGCGCCGAAAGGCGGCACCGCCCCCAACACCGACCAGCAAGGGCCTGGCCGGCAAGGCGGCGGCGGATACTGATCAGGGCGCGGGCGTCAGTCGCAAAATCTGTCCATCGCGCGCATCGTCTGTCAGGAGCCACAACGCACCATCAGGCCCCTGACGCACATCGCGAATGCGCTGTTCCAGATCCTGCAGCAACGTCTCCTCGGCGACCACCGCGCCGTCCTTTAAAACCAACCGAGCCAATTGCGCGCCCCTCAGCCCACCAACGAACATATTGCCCTTCCACTCAGGAAACAGGTCACCCGAATAAATCGCAAGCCCCGACGTCGCGATCGACGGAACCCAATAATAGACCGGCTGTTCCAGACCTTCTTTCGCCGTCACACCGATGGCCCCGCCGAAATACTCGTTCGAATAGCTGATCACCGGCCAACCATAGTTCCGGCCTTGCAGCGGACGGTTCAACTCGTCGCCACCACGCGCGCCGTGTTCCACCGTCCACAGCTGCCCCGTTGCGCGATCAATCGCCGCGCCTTGAATATTGCGATGCCCTATCGACCAGATTTTCGCATCCCAATCCGGCTGGGCGGGTGTCACAGCAGCCGCCGCTCCATCGGGCTTCAGTTTGATGACCTTACCGATCAACGAATTGGGCTTCTGCACCTCCTCACGCGCATTCCCACGGTCACCCGTCGTCACGAAGAGAGATCCATCCGACGCCCAAACCAGCCGCGATCCAAAGTGACTGGTCGAGCCTTCGATCGCCGGCTGCTGTTGAAAAATGGTGGCGACGCCCTCCAGTGTGCCACCCCCCGCCGTGTCGAGCACAAGTCGCCCGCGCGCCACCGCCGTTGCCGCTGCCCCGCCCTCACGCGGTTCCGAGTACGACACGTAGATGTCTCCGCCGGTCTCCCCAAAATCGTTCGCCAGCAGCACGTCGAGAAGCCCGCCTTGCCCTTTCGCAAACACCTCCGGCACCCCGCCGATCGCCGGCCCGGCCTTGCCGGCTTTGCTCACGATCCGGAGCCGTCCCGGCTTCTCTGTCACCAGGATCCGCCCGTCTGGCAGAAATTGCATGCCCCAAGGATTGGCGAGCCCGCCGGCAAAACGCTCCACGCTCACGCGGCTTGGTTGATCTGGCGGCGGCGCATCCGTCTGCGCCCCGGCAGCTGGGCCCGCGAATGCGGCTAAAGCAACTGCAAAAACGGGCGGAAAGCGAACAGGGCGCATCTAAATCTCCAGTTTTTCGTGGATGGATTTGTCCGATAAATAGGGAGCGGCCGACCATCAAACAACCGCGGCTTGGTCCGCAACCGGGACGCCGCGGCATTTGTCTTTTAGGCACCGCTCGGCCATATAACCCCTATGAGCGAACCCGCCACCCGCGCCCCTCAGGCGCTCAACTTCCACAAGATGAACGGTCTCGGCAACGAGATCGTCGTTGTCGATCTGCGTAGCTCGACAACCCAGATCACACCCGCCGACGTCCGCGCCGTGGCCGCGTCACCCCGCTCACACTTCGATCAGATGATGGTGCTGTGTCCACCGCGCACGGCCGGCACGGTCGCATTCGTCACGATCTTCAACACCGACGGTTCGGAAAGCGCCGCGTGCGGCAACGGCACCCGCTGCATCGCGTGGCTCGAGAGCCAAAAGACCGGCCGCCCCAATCTGCGTTTTGAAACAATGGCCGGCCTCCTCGATGTCGCCGTTGAAAGCATCGACCGCATTACTGTCGACATGGGCGAACCACGCTTTGCCTGGAATGAAATCCCCTTGTCCGAACCCTTCCATGACACCCGTGGCATTGAACTCCAGATCGGCCCCATCGACGCGCCCATTCTGCATTCGCCCTCGGTCGTCAACGTAGGCAATCCCCATGCGATCTTCTGGGTCGACGATGTCGATGCACATGACCTCGCCCGCTTCGGACCGCTGCTCGAAAATCATCCGATCTTCCCCGAGCGCGCCAACATTTCGCTGGCCCAGGTCCGCTCGCGCTCCGACATCAAACTGCGCGTCTGGGAGCGCGGCACCGGCCTCACCCAGGCCTGTGGCACCGCCGCCTGCGCCGCCGCCGTGACAGCCATGCGCAAAAAACTTGTCGACCGAACCGTTGCCGTGCATCTGCCCGGCGGAGTCCTCAGCGTCACCTGGACTGAAGGCAACCGCATTCTGATGACAGGCCCGGTTGAATGGGAATATGAAGACCGTTGGACCCGCTCGCCAGCTGCCACCGGCACATGATACCCCGACATCATGACTGAGCTGAACAGCGCAACTCGATCTATGCCAAGACCCAAAGGCTCAAGTGCTGTCACGCGGCCGGTCATCAGGGCGTGCGATCTCATTTGCCGCGATATGTCTAGCGTTTGGTCTCGTCCGGGCAGGCCGCCGGCTCGAATGCCGCAGCGTTCCGGAAAGATCGTCATGGCGCCCGCCGCGCGTTTGCCCCAGGAAGGTTGCAGCGGCTTGGACGCAAAGTTTGCGCCGCAAATCACTCAGTGTCGCGACGTCAAAGTTGAACGCACTAGAACGGGGCAGATGCCAAAAATCGATAAGTGGGCCCTAGACCGTCCGCGACATGCGGGTGTCATCATGAACGGCAACAGAGTGGGTCATACCCGGAAGATGCCGGCCACAGCACGGTCGAATGTCGAGGTCAGGGCGTGACGGAAGAGGTCCACAAGAAAAAGGCTGGATTGTTCGGACGCTTGTTTGGCAGCAAGAGCGACGCTCCGCAGCCCGCGCCCGATTCCGTTCCAGAGCACCTTTCGCCGGAAACCGTCGTTGTGGATTCTGCCGCAACCGTCGCACGCGATGTTGCCGAACCTGCCCCTGCTGAAACCCCATTCGCCGCCCCCGCGCCACCAGCCGAACCGGACGCGCCGAAAAGCTGGTTCCAACGCTTAAAGTCGGGTCTGACGCGCACATCGTCCAAACTCACCGACGGCATCACCGGCCTTTTCACGAAGCGTAAGCTCGACGGAGCCACGCTGGAAGACTTGGAAGATCTGCTCATTCAGGCCGATCTGGGCGTCGAAACCGCCGGCCGGATCATTGAACGCATCGCCAAGGGCCGCTTTGAAAAAGGAATCTCTGCCGACGACGTTCGCGAGATCCTCGCCTCCGAAGTCGAAACCGTTCTAGGCCCCGTCGCCAAACCTTTGCAGATCTCCGCCAGCAACCGCCCGCACGTCATCCTCGTCGTCGGCGTCAACGGTGGCGGCAAAACCACCACCATTGGCAAGTTGGCCGCCCGCTTCAAAGCGGAGGGCAGGTCGGTGATGCTCGCCGCTGGCGATACCTTCCGTGCCGCCGCCATCGATCAGTTGAAAGTGTGGGGCGAACGCACCGGCTGCCAGGTTGTGTCGTCGGCCGTCGGCTCGGATGCGTCCGGCCTCGCCTACGAAGCACTTAAGACAGCGAAGGACACAGGCGTTGACGTGCTCATCATTGATACGGCCGGCCGCCTCCAGAATAAGCAAGCGCTCATGGAAGAGCTCGAAAAAGTAACGCGCGTACTGAAAAAGCTCGATCCGGAGGCACCGCACGATGTTCTCCTTGTTCTTGACGCGACCACCGGCCAGAACGCGCTGCAGCAGGTCGAAATTTTCGGCAAGCGGGCCGGCGTCACGGGGCTGGTCATGACGAAGCTAGACGGAACGGCCCGCGGCGGTATCCTCGTCGCGATCGCCGCCAAATATCAGCTGCCCGTCCACGCGATCGGTGTCGGCGAGGGGATCGACGATCTCCAGCCGTTCCAGGCGCGCGACTTTGCCAACGCCATTGCCGGATCCTAACGTCCCATGATCAGCGCGCCCCAAACCGATCCGTCTTCGACCAAACGCAAGCGGCGGTTCTTTCCCTTCAATGCCGAACAGACCATCAACATACTGAGCGAATTCGGCCCGCTGGCGACGATGTTTATCGTCAACGCCATCTTCGACATCAACACCGGCACTTGGGCGCTGATCCTGAGCACCATGCTCGCGATCGCCGTTATGTTCTACATGTTCGGCCGCCCGCCGGTCTTCCCGCTCATCGCCTCGACCGTCACCATCGTATTCGGCGCCTTGACCATTATCACCGGCGATCCGATGTGGGTTCAGATCAAGGTGACGATCTTCAACGCCATGTTCGCGTTGTTCCTATTCATCGGCCTCTGGCTCGACCGGAACTTTTTCGAATACATATTCGGCAAGACGTTCCACTACACCAAGCAGGGCTGGAACATTTTCACACGCAGCTTCGCTTGGTTCTTTGTCATGACAGCGGTGCTGAACGAAGTCGTCCGGCTGACCTTTCACGATACCCAGATCTACAACGTGTTCGGCCACGAAATGAGTGGTGTGAACATCTGGATCGCCTTCAAGATTGCTATTATCATGCCCATGAGCGGGCTCTACGCGTGGTTGCTGACCCGTTGGATGCAGCGTCACCATCTGCCAATTTCCGACGAGGACGGCGCCACTGCGTCCGTGGCCGCAGCCGCCGCGACCGCCCAACCGATCGCTGAACACATCAAACGGACCACGCACCACGGCGCCGACCCCCACGCCTAAATCTCGAGAAAGGCCGCGATGACCGATCAGGAATCAGCCAACGAGGATCGGCCGCAAAAGGGCGAGCCCGAAATCGATCCGCAGCAGCTCTGGAAGTTGCTCGTCGAGCTCGGACCGCTCATTGTGTTTTTCATCGTGAATTCGCGCGCTGGCATCTTTTGGGGAACCGGCGTTCTGATCGCGGCCACCGCGGTTTCGGTTATCGCCTCCCGCATTATGTTCGGCAAACTCGCCATCATGCCGCTTGTCTCAGCGTTCTTCGTGATCATTTTCGGTGGGCTCACACTTTGGCTTGAAGACGACCTCTTCATCAAATTGAAGCCAACCATCGTAAACCTGATTTTCGCATCCGTTCTTCTGGGCGGCCTATTCTTCGGCCAGTCTCTCCTGCGCCATCTCTTCGGTGAAGTTTTCAAACTCACCGAGGAAGGCTGGCGTCAACTGACCCTCAGATGGGGCCTATTCTTTATCGCGCTGGCCGTTCTCAACGAGATTGTCTGGCGCAATTTTCCGACCGATACTTGGGTCAGTTTCAAGGTGTTCGGCATAATGCCCCTTACGATGATATTCGGTATAGCGCAGATGGGGCTGCTCAAAACCCACGAGCTCAAAGACTAGATCGCTCAGCTTTTCAGAACGCGCAAAAGCACAAGCTTCAGATCGGTTCGATCGTTTACGGATCATTCACACCAACCGACTTTTTGGTGGACGGTGTGTTCGAACTACTATTTTCTACAAATCGTGGACAGTATGTTATCAAACTGGCAAACAGTGTTTATCTGCTGTGTCCGCTCAGAGATATTCCATGAACGTGCAAGCAATGGCGAAAGATCCTCAAACAGCACAAGCTTCGTCGAACGAGCTCGACAGGTCACCGATTCATCTGCTGCATCGTGCAGGTCAGTGTGCTGCGGATATATTCCAGGTTGAGATGGGTCTGGACGATTTGACCCCGCGCCAGTACGCGGTTCTACTGACCGTGTCGCAAAACGAAGGTCTCAGCCAAACTCAACTGGTCGAGCGAACAGGGATCGACCGCTCGACATTAGCCGACATCGTCCGGCGTATGCTGAAAAAGGGCCTCCTCAGCCGCCGCCGCACGCGCGAGGATGCCCGCGCCTATGCGGTTCGGCTGACGGATGACGGTTGGAAATCCCTGCGCACGGCTGACCCCGTCGCCCGCCGTGTCGACGAGCGGATGTTGTCCGCCCTACCTGCCGCCCAGCGAGAACGCTTTTTGTCCGATCTCGGAACAATCGTCACGGCGCTAGGCAAAATTCGCGATAACCCACCGGCGGGTTGAAGACGGGAACGGCCCGAAAATGAAAACCGCCGGTCTCGCGACCGGCGGTTTGTTGTTTCGCCCAACCGCTGAACCGTTAGGCCGCCGACTTCAGCAAATTCTGCTCAATCATTGATTCCGCGATCTGCACCGCATTAAGTGCCGCGCCCTTGAGGAGGTTGTCGGAAACGATCCACAGCGCCAGCCCGTTCTCAACTGTCGCATCCTCGCGAATCCGCGAGACAAAGGTCGAGAACTCGCCCGCCGCTTCCACCGGCGTCGTGTAGCCGCCGGGCTCACGCTTGTCGACGACCAGGATACCCGGTGCATGTCGCAGAATTTCGCGGGCTTCCTCGGCGCTGATCGGGTTCTCAAACTCGATGTTCACCGATTCAGAATGCCCCACGAAAACCGGCACCCGCACACATGTTGCGGTCAGGCGGATTTTGGGATCGAGGATCTTCTTCGTCTCCGCCAGCATCTTCCATTCCTCTTTCGTGTAGCCGTCTTCCATGAAGACATCGATGTGAGGAATGCAATTGAACGCGATCTGCTTGCTGAACTTCTTCGGCTCAACCTCGGTGCCTGGCACGTACTTGGCCTTGGTCTGCTGCCAGAGTTCGTCCATCGCGTCCTTGCCGGCGCCGGAAACGGACTGATAGGTCGAAACAACCACGCGCGTGATCTTGGCGGCGTCATGCAACGGCTTTAGCGCGACCACCAGCTGTGCCGTCGAGCAATTCGGGTTCGCGATGATATTCTTCTTCGTGTATCCGCGGATCGCATGCGCATTCACCTCTGGCACGATCAGCGGCACGTCTTGGTCATACCGCCAGCATGACGAGTTATCGATCACGACGCAGCCCTTGGCGCCGATCCGCGGTGCCCACTCCTTGGCCACACCGGACCCAGCCGACATGAGGCAAATATCGACCTTCGAAAAATCAAACTGTTCCAGATCCTGGCATTTGAGCGTCTTGTCGCCGTAGGAGACCTCGGTGCCAACCGATCGCCGCGACGCCAGCGCGTGAATTTCGCTGATCGGAAACCGGCGCTCGACCAACACGTTCATCATTTCCCGGCCCACATTCCCAGTGGCGCCGATGACGGCAATTCTATAGCCCATATGGCGAAATCCCTAACGTTATTGCCGAAATGCCAAGCATTCCGGGTGCCGCAAGCGGCAACTCGTTGCTGGAGCGATCCCTTACGCGCGCCCGCCCCGTCTTTCAAGGCGGACTTGGGTCGACCCGGCTTGTGAACCTGCGTTGAAGCGCCGTGCCCGTCATTTTCAAAATCCGCCACGAGACCGCCCCCCGGTTTTGCTATCTTTCCCGAAAGGTCAAAAGGGGGACCAAGCAGATGCGGGCCAATCCGACGATGCTTGTAGGAGCACTAAGTGCAGCGTTAGCGGTTCAAAGCGCAGCCGGACCGGTCTGGATGGCGGATGCGGACCTCACCGCCACATTCGCCGGGCGCGATATCTCCGGCGAATACGAAAATGGCGACACCTTCCATGAGACATACGCCGTAGATGGCATCGTCCGCTACTCGGACGCCCGCCGTGCCTCCTCGGGCAAATGGTCGGTCCGGACCGGCTCCTTCTGCACCATCTACGACGACGATCCGGCGGGCGGCTGCTACCGCGTCCGCAGGGAAGGCGACAATTGCTTCGAGTTCCATTTCGTCGCCCGCACGGAAGCACAAGCCGAAAAGGCACCCGGAAAGCCCGCATGGACCGCCCGCGGTTGGTTCCCAGACAAACCCAAAACCTGCGTCGACGGCGAAAGCGTCTAAATCCTTCGCCGCGCTTTTGACCTCCCGCAAGTCGCACAACTGTGTGTGACGTGGGTCCCTGACCGCCACTGGCAGGAGCGGCTAAGACTCGCCCAACCAAATGATCGAAAAGGGTCCGGAAATGAAAGTCATGATTGTCGGCGGTGTTGCAGGCGGAGCATCTTGCGCGGCTCGGCTGCGCCGCCTGGACGAACGCGCCGAAATCGTAATGATCGAACGCGGCCCGTATGTCTCTTACGCCAACTGCGGCCTGCCCTACCATGTCGGCGGTGTCATCGAGGATGAGGCGAGCCTCTTGATCGCCAACCCGCAACTCTTCCGCGACCAGTTCGCCATTGATGTGCGCACCCACACCGAAGCCATCTCGATCGAAGCAAAAGCCAAGACGGTCACTTTGCGCGATGTCACCACCGGCGCCGAACGTGCCGAGGCCTACGACAAACTCGTCCTTTCCCCCGGCGCAGTCTCCGTCAGGCCGCCGCTGCCCGGCCTCGACCTCCCCGGCATCTTCCACGTCCGCACGGTGCCCGACGCCCGCGCCATCCGCACCTGGCTGGCTGCCAACGCAAAAGGTAAGCGCGCCGTCGTCATCGGCGGCGGCTTCATCGGGTTGGAAATGGTTGAAAACCTCGTCCACCGGGGCCTCGACACCACCCTCATTGAGATGGCGGATCAGATTCTCGTCCCCCTCGACGTCGAACAGGCGCGCCCGGTCGAAGCGCTCCTCCGACAGCACGGCGTCACCGTCGTTCTGGGCGAAGGCGTGACAGGGTTCGCCACCAACCCGTCCGGCGCGATCGACGTCGCAACGAAATCCGGCACCGTCTACGCGGCCGATATCGTCATCCTCGCTCTCGGCGTCCGCCCCGACACCGCCCTCGCGAAATCTGCAGGCCTCGCCATCGGCGATCGCGGCGGCATCAAGGTCGATGCCCACCTGCGCACCAGCGACCCCGACATCTATGCCGTTGGCGACGCCGTCGAAGTCCGCGATATCGTAACGGGAACCGATACGCTCCTCGCCCTGGCCGGTCCCGCCAACCGCCAAGGCCGTATCGCTGCCGACAACATCGCCGGCCGCTCCGCGACATTCCGCGGCGTCCAAGGCTCTGCCATCATCGGCTTGTTTGGCACCACCGTCGCCTGGACCGGCGCCAGCGAGAAAACCCTGCGCCGCCTCGGCCGCGACGACTATGAGAAAATCTATCTCTACCCCAATCACCACGCCCGCTATTATCCCGGCGCCAAGACAATCTCCATGAAACTCCTCTTCGCCAAATCCGACGGCCGCATTCTCGGCGCCCAGGCCTACGGCGAAGACGGCGTCGACCGCCGCATCGATGTCATCGCGACGCTGATCCAGAAGGGCGGCACGGTCTACGACCTGGAAGAGGCTGAACTCTGCTACGCGCCCCAATACGGAAGCGCCAAGGACGCAGCCAATTTCGCTGGCATGATCGCTGCCAACGTCCTGCGCAACGACATGCCGCTGGCGCATTGGAGCGTTGACCACACGAGCCTACTTCTCGACGTCCGCGAACCTTCGGAAATCGCCGACTACGCCGTTCCCGGCGCACTCAGCATTCCTCTGAAACAATTGCGCGCACGCCTTTCCGAAATCCCCCGCAACCGCGACATCGCCGTCATCTGCCGCTCTGGCCAGCGCGCCTATCTCGCCACGCGCATCCTCCTGCAGAATGGCTTCACCGCCAGAACGCTCTCCGGCGGCGTCCTCGCCGTTCAGCAATCCGCGCACTAGGCAGAGAGAAGGAGCGCGCCGTGCCGCTGCTCGAGCGCGCTGGCGCGGGCTTCCAGCTCCGCCGCCAGCGCGGCATGGTCGATCAGTCGCTGCCGCAGCACGGCCATCTCGAATACGGAGTAAATGTCGGCCTCGCGGTCACCCTTGAGGTCCAACAGCCGCCGCCGTGCATGTCGCTGCGCTATCCCGTAGGCATCGACGTAGAACGCGGCCACGGGATCGGCACCGATCGCTGCGGCGATCGCCAAAAACTTTGATCGCTCACCGTCAGGGATCGTAACCACTTGGCAGACGCGCCCCGCGCCCGCGAGATCTTCAAGCACCTCATAGATGCCCAGTCGCTCCACCCCAACCACACTCCGGTCGAGATCGAACACGGGTAGGAACGGATACAGCCGGCATACAGTCGTTCGCGTCGCATGCGCGCAGGCACATCCGGGATTGTGGCTGATCAGGCTCTCGATCCGCAGCACCCGCGCCCCGAACCGGTACTCCGTCACCCGATGCTGATAGTCGCCAAACTGGCCCAGCAGATCGTGCGCGCTGAGATAGGCAAACTCGCCGGGCAGCAGCGGCAATTCCTGTCCTTTGCTGCGTCCCATCAGCCGAAAACGGTCCTTCTGGCGGCTAAAACTGCAGCAATTGGCATTGCCGCAAAGTTGCCAGCATCCCGGCACGTAGACGAGATCTTGGGCATAGATGGCGGCAAAGTCGGCGGTGCTCGGCATGGCGCCGTCATACACGGTTCAAAAAATCCGCACAGCCTACGGACAAAAAACACGTTAAGCGGCGCGCCCCTTGGCCGTCATCGCCGGCTCGAAGAGGCGCATCCGTGCCGGTTAACGCGCCGTTAACTGACCGTGTGGGAGTGTGCCCAAGTTCTGCGTCTGTTCCTTAAGGCATCGACATGCCCAGGCTCTACAAGTTCGCGTTGTTGGGCTTTGCCGCCTACGCCCTCGTCACAGCCAGTCCGGCGCAACAGTCGGAGATCGGCCAGGGCCTCCTTGCGATCAAAGACGCCGCCTTCGACGCCTGCACGATCGAAGGCCGCCTCTGCACCAGCGCCTTAGACTATGCAATGACGACGCTCAGCGGCTCCCTCTCCGATGAACCCGCCCCGTGGATGGACGAACAAGGCAAGCGTACCCAGCCACCGCCCTCATCCCGCCCCGCAAATTGAGCGCAGCGCAAAACGACCCCATCCCACTCGACATCTCATGAACAAGGGCCAGGCAATGTGCCCAGCCCCCATGTCTTTATCAAAATCAATCGGGTGTCAGTTCTTGCCGACGCCCGGATGATCCTGCATGGCCTTACCCGAAAGGCTCTTGTTGTCCGGCTTCGCCGTCGGATTGGCGGTTGTCCCGTCGCCGGTCACACCTGGAGCATCTTGCATGGCCTTCTCAGCAAGACCACCCGTCTCCGGCTTCGCTGTCGGATTGGCGGTGGTTCCGGCCCCGGTTACGCCGGGAGAATCTTTCATTTCCTTTTCGGCGAGATCACCGCCAGCAAAAGTAATTCCCGTCGATGCCAAAACGAGAAGAGCAGCAAGTGTAATAGGCTTCATTTTAAGCTCCTGGCTTTGCGAGCACGACATTCAAACCGCAATTGGCGTCTCAAATGGGAACCCCACAGGAAACCAAACGGCCTGCTGTCTTCCAAGATAACTATCAGCCCTTCTGCCAGCGAGACATTGTGCTGTTGCTATCGATTGGTTCGTCTGCTGCTATCGAAACCAGCGCGTCCCCAGATCTTTGCCACCTCGTCCTGTGACGGCCGCTTCGACCTCCGTTGTATCCGAGATACAAATATCATTCGCACAATCTGCGCCAAACTTAGCTATCCGCGTCGCGCGCCGCCCAGGGGATATTTGCGCCGATGAATAGCCGACCCAATCACAAGTGACGCTCACAGAAGGTTACAAAAACCCACCATGGAAATGCAACAGATCAGATATTTCCTGGCCGTCTCCGAAGCCAACAATTTCACCAAAGCAGCCGCTGCGTGCGGTGTAAGTCCGCCGTCGCTTTTGCGGGCCATCACCCTTCTTGAGCAGGAGTTTGGCGGCCGTCTTTTCACCCGCGACCGCGGCAATATCCGGCTCACAGAGCTGGGCCGGATCGCGCAACCGCATCTGCTGCAGATTGTGCACGAATCCTCAGAAGCTAAGCGCCGTGCAAAGTCCTTGGTGCACGGCGACCGTTCAACTTTGAAACTCGGCATCATGTGCACCATTGCACCTGTGCATTTCGTCAAGCTGATCGGAGCGTTCCGCAGAAGACACCCCCGCATCCTCCTGCAGATCCTCGACCGGAATGCGGAGCAATTGGAAACCGCACTTATGGCGGGCGAACTGGAAATCGCCATCTATGGAGTTCCCGGACAGCCGAATGCAGAGAAGTTTCATGCTCTGCCACTCTTTGAGGAACGCATGGTTATTGCGTTGGCCGAACGACACCCGCTGTGCCGAGAAACGTCCGTGGAAATCGCCCACTTGGATGGCGAACCTTATCTAGAGCGTGCCAATTGCGAGTTTGCCAAACGCGGGGAGGAAATCTTTTCCAAGAGAGGTGTGACGGGTCCCACGGTCTACGTCAGCGAACGTGACGATTGGGTGCTCGCGATGGTCGCTGCCGGCATGGGTTACAGTTTTCTGCCAGAGTCGACCGCTCAATTTAGCGGCGTCACGTCGCGTAGTCTGACAGAGCCGGAAATCTCGCGGCAAATAAATTTAGTCACGGTGCGCGGAAGGCCGCATTCAGCGACCGTGGGTGCGTTCGTGCGTGAAGTAATGCGAGCGAAGTGGATGGGCACCCAAGCAATCGCGAAACGCGATCTGCCGCAGGTGACATAAGCATCGAAACCGGCAAGTTGCCGAACGTTGCGCCGTCGATTGCTGACAGGCGCGCTACATGCCAGAACCTGTTCGGGTTGAAACAGCCCTCTCATTCACGACAACAGGTGTAACGTGTCCACACTGTCCGGCCCATCAAAACACTCGCTGATTGCGCAACTGATGGCCGCCCCCATGCGTCCCGGCCGGCTGACGTGGATTGGCTTGCGTCCCGAGCGCAGAGCCCCCGTCATCGAAGTGAGTGAAGCAGACCTGCTTGCCGGAAAGGGAATCACCGGCGATCGCTATCGCACCACCAGCAGTGGCGCACGCCAAGTGACGCTCATTGCGCAGGAAGACATCGCGGCAATCGCGGCTTTCCTCGGCCGCCAGACCATCGGTCCGGCCCTCCTGCGCCGCAACCTTGTGACCGCCGGCATCAATCTCACCGCGCTGAAGGGCCAGCGCTTCCGCATCGGCGCGGCGATCCTCGAAGCATCAGGCGAGTGTGCCCCCTGCAGCCGCATGGAAGAAATCTTCGGCCCTGGCGGCTACAACGCCGTGCGCGGCCGCGGCGGCATCACCGCTCGCGTCATAGAAAGCGGAACATTCCATGTTGGCGACACGATCGACGTGCAGAAGGACACATAGCGCTTAAGCCACCAGCGTCGCCACCGCATCCACGATCGCCTTGCCCATCTCGCTCGTGCCGACCTTCGTCATGCCCGGCTGCATAATATCGCCCGTCCGCAGGCCGTTCGCGAGCACCATTGCGATGGCTTGATCAACGACGTCGGCTTCTGCCGCCATATCGAGCGAGTAGCGCAGCGCCATCCCGAACGAGGCGACAGTAGCAATCGGGTTCGCCAAACCCTTGCCGGCGATATCCGGCGCCGAGCCATGCACCGGCTCATAAAGCGACAGCCGCCGGCCAGTCTTGGCATCTGGCGCGCCCAGTGACGCGGACGGCAGCATGCCGAGCGACCCCGTACACATCGCCGCTTCATCCGAAAGCACATCGCCGAACAAGTTGTCGGTCACGATCACGTCGAACTGCTTCGGGTTGCGCACCAACTGCATTGCGCAGTTGTCGGCCAGGATATGTTCCAGCTCCACGTCGGGCGCATAAGCCTTGTGCACCGCCGTCACGACTTCCTTCCACAAAACGCCGGTCCGCATGACGTTATGCTTTTCCGCCGAATGCACCTTGTTGCCGCGCTTGCGGGCAAGGTCGAACGCAACTTTCGCAATCCGCTCGATCTCGTGCGTCGTGTAAATCTGCGTATCGACGGCGCGTTTCTCACCGTTCTCCAGCGTCACGATCTCCTTTGGTTCGCCGAAGTACACGCCGCCTGTCAGTTCGCGCACGATCATGATGTCGAGACCTTCGACAAGTTCGCGCTTGAGCGACGATGCATCCGCCAGCGCCGGATAGCAGATGGCCGGCCGCAGGTTGGCAAACAAACCGAGGTCCTTGCGCAACCGCAGAAGCCCCGCTTCCGGCCGCGCCGCATAAGGCACGCCGGCCCACTTCGGCCCGCCGACCGCCCCGAAAATCACCGCATCCGCCGCTTTGGCCTTCGCCACGCAGGCGTCCGTCACGGCCACACCGTGCGCGTCAAATGCCGCCCCGCCAACGAGATCGCTCTCCGTCTCGAAATGCACTCCGTTTTTGCGCCCGTTGAAAAACGCAATCAGCCGTTCCACTTCGGCCATGGTTTCGACGCCGATGCCGTCGCCGGGGAGGAGGAGTAGCGTCTTCGTGGCCATGGGAGGGTCTAACCTGTCTGTCGGGTTGCGCGACGGCTTGCGCCGGATGAAGGTGTCGGCGGTACTGCTATCCTCCCGGCCGTACGCCTGCAAGTGGGGGCACCTGCAGGGTCGTCGCAGCTGCACCGCCGACAACGGCGCGCCGGTTCGAAAGGATTGTGATCTACGATCAGGCCCCTGAGCCCTAACCGAGGCCCGGGATCGTAAACGCGAGAGTGAACCCGTTGAGCCCGAGCAAAGCGCCCGCCACCGCAAGCAAACCGCTGGCCGCCAGCAGGACGGTCCCCTTGGTAATGATTGAAATCGAGGCCAACACAATCGCGATTTGCAATAACGCCTCGCCGTAGTCGAGATAGGGATCCTTGCGCATCGCCACGTCGCGTTCGGCCTCGAGCCGCTTTCCCTTCTCGAACAGCTGATCGAGCCCCTCCCGCGCCTCCACGGGCTTGGCGGGATCGCCGGCCGTCAGGATGTCATCCTGTTTCTTGTACTCCGCGATCTTGGCCTCGATCGCCGCGCGCCCGTCCACCGTCAAATCGGGTTCCGCCTTGAGCCGCAGGGTCAGATCATCCACTTCGACGCGCAGCACATGCCGGCGCATATTCTTGGCCTGAAAAAAGGCCCAGGTATTGGCGGCTTCGATATTCTTCAGCGTGGCGTCCTTGGCCGCATTCCCCCCGCCCATGGAACAGATGGCGAGCATCACCGCCAAGACGCCAATGTAAACGCCGACCCACCGGTCGCGCTCGCGCACGTTGGCGCCCTCTGCATCCTTCGCCAGCTCATCCCATACCATCGTCACCACCTTGGTTCGTGACAAGATCAGCGCGGTTGAGCACTCCCCCCGTCGCGTCGAGTTGATAAACGATCGGCGCCGCAGTCGCGAGTTCCCGCGCGATGATCTCGTCACCCGTCAGGCCTTCGAGATCCATAATAAGCGCCCGCAACGAATTGCCATGTGCTGCAACGATGACTGATTGGCCAGCATTCACCATCGGCCAAATCGTGGTCTTGTAATAGGGCAGTACGCGGGCAGCGGTATCCTTGAGGCTCTCGCCTCCCGGCGGAGGAACGTCAAAGCTGCGCCGCCAGCGCGCCACTTGCTCTTCGCCGAACCGCTGCTTGGCCTCGTCTTTATTGAGCCCGGACAGCTGCCCATAATCGCGTTCATTCAGCGCCTCGTCGCGCGTGATCGGCACACCCGCCTGACCCATCACGTCAAGAATGATGTCGAGTGTCTTCTGTGCCCGCCGCAGTTTGCTGGTAAACGCGTGATCGAATGTGAGTCCGTGATCGCGCAACACACGGCCCGCCCACCGCGCTTCGATCAAACCCTTCTCCGTCAGATCCGGATCGCGCCACCCCGTGAAGAGATTGAGCCGGTTCCATTCGCTTTGACCATGCCGCACGAGCACCAGAGTACGCGTGCGGGCTGTAGTCTCGGAGATTGCTGGGTGCTTCTGTATCGTCACGCAAACGTCCTCACAAACCGAGGACGTCGGACATGGCAAAAAGGCCCGGTCCCTTGCCACGGCCCCACAGCGCTGCCTTCACCGCGCCGCGCGCGAAAATGCTGCGGTCTGATGCGTGATGGCGGATCGAAACCTCCTCGCCCTCACCGGCAAAGATCACGGTATGATCGCCGACCACGCTGCCGCCGCGCAATGTCGCAAAACCGATATCGCCTCGCCGCCGCGGACCCGTATGCCCGTCGCGCACGCGCACCGAAGCAGTCGTCAAGTCCACGCCGCGCCCCTTGGCAGCAGCCCGGCCAAGCATCAACGCGGTGCCTGAAGGCGCATCGACTTTATGCTTGTGATGCATCTCTACGATTTCGATATCCCAATCGGCATCCAGAATGGCGGCAACGCGCTCTGTCAGAGCCGCAGCCAAATTGACGCCCAGGCTCATATTGCCGGACTTGATGACCGTCGCATGGCGCGCGGCTGCCAGGATCGCGGCGTCCGACGCCGCATCCAAACCCGTGGTCCCGATCACATGCACGATCCGCGCGTTGGCCGCGAGCCCCGCGAACGCGACCGTTGCCTTCGGCGATGTAAAGTCGATGATGGCGTCCGAGCGTGCAATCAGTTCCAAAGCGTCCGCCGTGACCGGCACGCCATTCGCACCTATCCCAGCCAATTCCCCCAAATCGCGCCCAAGGTCGGCGCTGCCGGGTGCCTCTGTGCCGCCCGCCAACGTACACCCAGGATCGGCCGCGATAGCGCGGACGAGTTCCCGGCCCATCCGGCCGGCGGCACCCATCACGGCGATCTTCATCAGGGACACGTGCGGCCTCCGCTCAGTCGGTTGGCCGGGGGTATAGCAACCGCGACCCCAAGCGGGAAGTGCGTCAAGGCGGTCATCCCCGGTGCTTCCCACCTCGGCAAGAACATCCGGAGCAAGACCAGCGCTGTGTCACTTCGAAGTCTGATACCGCTTCACCGACTCTAAGATCAGCCGCCGCGCCTCATCCGCATCGCCCCAGTGATCGATCTTAACCCACTTTCCGGGCTCCAAATCCTTGTAATGGGCGAAGAAATGCTCGATTTGCTCCGTCGAGATAGACGGCAAATCGGAGTAGTTTTTCACTTTGCTATAGCGCTGGGTAAGCTTGTCGCTTGGCACGGCGATGATTTTCTCATCTCCACCGCCATCGTCCTCCATGACCAGCACGCCGATGGGCCGGCAGTTGATAACCGCCCCAGGCACGATCGCCCGCGTATTGCAGACCAACACGTCGATCGGATCGCCGTCAGCCGAAAGGGTATGCGGAACGAAGCCGTAGTTCCCCGGATAGCGCATGGGCGTATAGAGGAACCGGTCGACCACGAGCGTCCCCGACGCCTTATCCATCTCGTATTTGATCGGCTCGCCGCCAACCGGCACTTCGATGATCACGTTAATGTCGTCCGGCGGAGACTTCCCCACTGGAATTGCCTCGATGCGCATCGAAGTGCCCCGTTTCTTAAAGGAATATGTTTCGGCGAATGAGCCGGAGGTTTGCCCTCTCAGTCTGCCCCAGACCGGCCACTGAAAGCTAGCCGCCGAAGGTCGAAACCTCAGCCGTGATGCTGAAGGCTTGGCTCAAGCAGCGAGCCACCTCACCGCGGCGCTAGCCCCAGCCGATAGCCACCTTCTTCAGATGGGTCTGCCCAAAGGTCTCTCGGACCGTCTTGAACGGCCGCCCGCCCCGCCGCCAGTAGAAGTCGAGGGCCGCCTCGTTGTCCGCCAGCGCCCAAACCACCAGTCCACTCAGTCCGCGCGCATCCAGCCGTGCCCGGCAGGCCTCAAAGAGATGTTCCCCGAGCCCCATCCCCTGATGGAGAGGTGCGACGTAGAGTTCGTAGATCTCGCCCTGATGCCGGCCATGCCCGCGCGCAGTGCCGTAGGTCGCGTAACCGGCAATTTTGCCATCGTGAAGAGCAATCAATGGCCCCTCGCCACCCCGAATGGCCGCCGACCACCAAGCCTTGTTGCGGCGACGGATGATGCCGTCGAGCTGTTCATGCGGCAGGAGACCGGCATAAGCCCCGCGCCATGTCTCGGCAAACAAGTCCGCGAGCACCGCTGCTTCGGCACTCTTGGCGGGTCGGACAAGTACGTCTGTGCGCCAACTCAAAATCATGAACGCCCTCGCAACACCAACGCGCATCTCGTGGCCGCAAGTCTAGCGAATTCCATGCCAACGTGGCGGATTAATGCTGATCAACCAGCATGAAAGTGAAATCACGATTCCCAACGGAAAAAGCCCGGGACGTGAGTCCCGGGCCTTCCTTGCAGTGTTGCAAAAAGCAGCAATTAGGCCGACTTTTTCATCTGCTCGAAGGTCTTCGCAGCAGCGGCGTTCATCGTTTCGAACGTCTGCTGAGCGATCTTCGAAGAGAGTTCGAAGAACTCCTTGGTCTGGTTGGCAGAAGCCGTCATCTGCTGCTGGAAGTAAGATGTCTGCAGCTTGATGACTTCCGGAACCGTCTTCGCCTTGGCGATTGCTTCGGCCGCGTCGAGAGCGGCTTCCGTGTTGACTTCGACGTTGCGGAGAACCTTCTCGCCGAGCGTGCGTGCGCCAGCCTGAGCCGTCAGCATCACATTTTCGATGGTCTTCACGCCGTCCTTCGAAGCCGACTGCAGCTTGTCAATCGCTTCGCGGGTTTTGGCGACACCGTCTTCAGCGATGGCCTGGATATTTTCCGGGATGCGAGCATCCTTGGCGGCCGAGAACATGTCCTGAGCTTGGCGTGTGAATTGGTCGTTCATGGAAGCAATCCTCTGACAGAGATGATGTTTGCGGAGTTCAGTGAGGCATGCGCACCAGTGCCGGGCGGTAAGCCCGCCATGAGCGCTGGAATTGAGGGAACCGGTGTTACCGGCTCGACAAAAACGACTATAGCAGCTCTCTTGTGCATTGCAACATAAAATTTGCAGAAGTAGAGCAAGTAAGAGCTACATCATTGATACTAATCATCAAAAATATCAACGGCAGTGCAATATATTTGATTGAAATCAATCGGTTGGCGGATTGGATACTGATTTAAGTCAGAGTGCGGGAAAGTGATCCCGATACCCCATCGCTGCCGGATCGAAGAGAATATCGCTTGGCCGCAGCGGCCGTGCCAGAGCCAAGCCTTCGAGTGACCGGCAGCGCGAGAGCGCCACGTAAGCCTGCCCGTGAGCGAACGTTCCGCGTCCGAGATCGATGTACACCTTATCGAGCGTCAGTCCCTGCGCCTTATGGATCGTCAACGCCCAGGCTAGCCTTAGCGGGAATTGCCGGAACGTACCGGCCACCGTCTCAACCACCTTGTCCTGCTGCGTATCGAACGCATAGCGCCGATTTTCCCACGCGGCAGGCTCGATCTCATACTCTTTGCCGTTGATCTCGACCCACACCTGCTTGTCCGAAAGCCGCGAGATCCGCGCCACTGTACCGTTCACCCACCGCCGGTCCGCATCGTTGCGCAACAAGATCACTTTGGCTCCCGGCTTTAAAACGAGCGTCGCGTCGGTCGGTTGGACATTCGGATTGAAATCACCGCTCACCCCCGCCTCGTATCGCTGCATCGGCCCAGGCAATGCATCCAGATAAGCCATGTTGATCCGCTGCGCCGCCGCGTTCGTGGGCGTGAGGATCACGTAGGCGTCGCCCTCGCCAAGCGTCCGCACCGGCCGCACGCAGTCGTTGAGCAGCGTGAGGTCCTCCTCCTCCACCTCGCCTTCCCGAATCCGGTTCAAAACACGGATCAAACCCTCGTCGCTTTGCCGGAAAACCTGATTGAGTTCGAGCAGCATCGTCCCGAGCCCCTCGCGCAATCCCGAAGCCGCAAAGAAAAATGGCCCACCGTGCTCGCTGTCGAGGTACTGCGCCACCTCGGCTTCTTGCACGACAGGCGGCAACTGATGCAGATCCCCGAACATCACGAGGCGCAGTCCGCCGAAAGGCTCGCGCGGCCGCCCCCGGTTGATCCGAAGCGACATATCCATCGCCCACATCAAATCGGAGCGCACCATCGAAACTTCATCGATGACGAGAAATTTCAAACGGCGCATCACCTGCCCGTTCCGGCTGCGCCGAATGTCATCGGGCTTTATAAGCCGCGGCGGCAGCCCAAAAAACGAATGGATGGTTTGCCCGCCAACATTGACGCCCGCCAGCCCCGTAGGCGCCAAAACGACCATGTCGTCTGGGATCAGATCTCGGATACAGCGCAAAAGCGTTGACTTACCCGACCCGGCACGCCCCGTAATGAAAAGGTGCCCGCCCGGCTCCCGCAAGTACGCCAGCGCCGCCTCATATTCGGCCGTGGGCGTCACGCCTGCCGGCCAAGTCATAGGCGCGTCCGGCGTTGCAACGACGGCTGTGGCGGGATCGGTTCCGGGCAAAATCATGTCTCATGGTGGGAGTGACGAAATACTAAGCAGCCCCCTGTCGAACTTGTCAAAAACTGACGCCACTCCCGGCCGCATTGCGCACCACAAACACAAAGGGCGGCCACCAGATCGGTAGCCGCCCCATACGTGATCATCGAAGCACGAAGCCCCGGTGGTGGATTAGTCAGCAGTAATGCTGATGACCTTGAAGGCCTTGTCCATCTTGATGTCGTAGTTGGCGCCATCCGCGCACTTGACGTCGTTCAGCTCAAACACGCCTGAACCTTCCGATTCCTTTTCGCCAACGCCGCCGGTGCAGCCCCAAGCCTTCGCCGTGGCGGCGACCTTGCCTGCTTCTTCAGCCGACGGCTTATCGTCAGCAAATGCGAAGCCCGACGACAGGGCGAGAACAGTCATCGCGATGAGCGATTTCTTCATGTGGTAACCTCCGAAAAGTTTGGACAAGTCGTATGGGGAAACGACGACCCAGCAGGTCGACATCGAAACGATGGGTCGCCTGTGCCGGATCACGGAGGATTTGCGATCTCCGCTGCGTCTGTTTGTGTGCGATGCAGCGCAGATAAACAAGAGGAACACTTCCCGCAAAAAACGGGAATTTATCCTATCGCTACGGGAGAATAACCGGCGAAGCGGATCGCTTACGCGACATCCGCTTCCCGCTCGGATTCGCGCTTGCGTTCCTGCCTCTTGCGCTCGTTCGGATCGAGCCAGCGCTTGCGCAACCGGATGGTTTCCGGCGTGATTTCCACCAGCTCTTCATCGGTGATGTATGACATCGCCTTTTCGAGCGTTAGCTTCATCGGCGGCACCAGCGTCAAAGCCTCGTCCTTGCCTGACGCACGAACGTTGGTCAGCTTCTTACCCTGCACCACATTCACGATGAGATCGTTGTCGCGCGAGTGCTCGCCGACAATCATGCCTTCATAAACCCGCGCCTGCGCGCCAACCATGAACAACCCGCGATCCTGCAGGTGGAAGATCGAATAAGCTGTTGCCTCGCCCGTTCCGTTCGAGATCAGAACGCCCTGACGCCGTCCCTGGATCTCGCCCTTGAACGGGGCATAGGAATGGAAGAGCCGGTTCATCACCGCCGTCCCGCGGCTGTCGGAAAGCAATTCAGACTGGTATCCAAGCAACCCGCGCGTCGGCACTAAAAATACCATGCGCGTGCGCCCGCCGCCCGAAGGCCGCATTTCCATCAGATCGCCGCGCCGCTCCGAGAGCTTCTGCACGATCACGCCCGTGAACCCGTCGTCCACGTCGATGATCGTCTCTTCGATGGGCTCCAGTTTCTGTCCGGTGTCCGGATCGCTCTTGATCACCACCTTGGGCCGCGACACGGTCAGCTCGAATCCTTCCCGGCGCATATTCTCGATCAGGATGGCCAGCTGAAGTTCGCCGCGCCCCGACACGACAAAGCTGTCGGTCTCGTCACTATCCGTAACCTTGATCGCAATGTTGCGCTCGGCTTCGCGCATCAAGCGGTCGCGAATGACTCGGCTCTGTACCTTGCTGCCTTCTTGGCCTGCAAATGGTCCATCGTTGATCCGAAAAGTCATAGAAAGCGTTGGCGGGTCGATCGGCTGCGCCGTCAATGGCTCCGTCACGGAGGGATCGCACAGCGTGTCAGCCACCGTTGCGTCCGTCATCCCGGCAAGGGCCACGATTTCGCCGGCACTGGCCTCGTCCACGGGGATGCGCTCAAGCCCGCGGTAGGCCAACACCTTCGTCGCCCGAAAGGTCTCCACCAGCGTCCCGTCATGGCGGATCGCTTTCAGTGACATGTTCGGCTTAATCGTGCCCGACGTGATGCGGCCCGTCAGAATACGCCCGAGGAACGGGTCAGCTTCCAGCGTCGTCGCCAGCATGCTGACCGGTCCATCATCCACCGCCGGCGGCGGCACATGCGCAAGCACGAGATCGAACATCGGTGCGAGATCCGTCTGCGGACCCTCCGGCGCCAGCGCCATCCACCCATTGCGGCCTGACCCGTAAAGAACAGGGAAATCGAGCTGCTCGTCGGTTGCGTCGAGGTTGGCAAACAGGTCGAAAATTTCGTTCAAGACATCCAGATGCCGCTCGTCCGGACGGTCGATCTTGTTAATTGCAACAATCGGCCGCAAACCCCGCTTCAAGGCCTTCGAGACGACGAACTTCGTCTGCGGCAGCGGCCCTTCCGACGCGTCGACGAGCACGATAACGCCGTCGACCATGTTCAAAATGCGCTCCACCTCGCCGCCGAAATCGGCGTGACCGGGCGTATCGACGATGTTGATGCGCGTCTCTTTCCACAGGACCGACGTGCACTTGGCCAGAATGGTGATGCCGCGCTCGCGTTCCAAGTCGTTGGAGTCCATCGCTCGTTCGGCAACCTTCTGGTTGTCGCGGAAAGATCCCGACTGCTTCAGGAGTTCGTCAACGAGCGTCGTCTTGCCATGGTCGACGTGCGCGATGATCGCGATATTTCTGAGCTTCATGAACGGTCTCTATCTGGGGACGGCCTGGGCCGGGCTACGACCGGTTAAACCGGCGTCAATTGCGGCGGGAGGTAGCACATCCCTTAAGACGCCGCCAGGGACGGATGTGTCGCCCCCGCGTCATAAACCGCGCCGCCCGCCCGCCAAAGAGGGAGTTAAAAGGCAAAACAACCCTAATGCAGCTTCACGTGCGGTTCCGTTCGCCGGGTCAGTAGCCGCGACACGCTGTCGAGCGACACCTTCCAGAACCCGTGCAGCGCATACTCGTGCATCTTGTACAGCGACCGGTACATCATCTTCGCGAAAAAGCCCTCGATCATCATCTTCCGGCCGGTCACGAAGCCCATCAGGCTACCCACCGTCGAATACTCGCCAAGTGAGACCAGCGACCCGAAATCGCGGTACTTGAACGGCTCCAGCGGCTCGCCATCGAGTTTGCGCCGAATTTGGCGGAAGACGTGCGACGCCATCTGATGCGCCGCCTGCGCCCGCGGCGGAATGGGATGGGTATCGCCCTCCGGCACGAGATAGGCGCAGTCGCCCAACACAAAAATGGTCTCATCCCGCGTCGTCTGCAGTGTCGGCTTCACAACCAGCGTATCCATCCGGCTGGTTTCCAGCCCGTCGAGGTCCTTCAACACCGCCGGACCCTTCACGCCCGCCGCCCAAACCACGAGTTCAGACGGAATAAAATCACCCGATTGCAACTCGACCCCGTCGGCACGCACCCGCGTCACCCGCGAATTGGTGCGAATATCGACGCCGAGTTTCGTCAAAATCTCCGTCGTCGCCTCGGAAATGCGCTCGGGCAAAGCCGGAACAATCCGCGGCGCCGCTTCGATCAATGTGATCTTGATGTCCTTTTCCGGCTCGATCTTGTCGAGGCCGAACTGCGCGATGCCACGCACCGTGCGATGCAATTCCGCCGAAAGCTCCGTGCCCGTTGCGCCCGCACCGATGATCGCCACGTCCATCTGACCTGGCCGCACAGGACCTTCTTGCGCCTGCGCGCGCACGCACGCATTGAGCAGCCGCCGGTTGAACTTCTCCGCCTCCACCTGCGTGTCGAGCATGATCGCATGCTCCGCCACCCCTGGCGTCCCGAAATCGTTCGATACGCTGCCGATCGCGATGACGAGAATGTCGTACACCAGCGCCCGCTGTGGCGTGATCTCGCGCCCCTCTTCGTCGAACGTGGCAGCGAGGATCACCTGCTTGTTCGCGCGATTGAGTCCGATCAGCTCGCCATAGCGAAACTTGAAGCCATGCCAATGGCCCTGCGCCATGTATTCCAGTTCGTGCTGATCCACATCCATGCTGCCGGCCGCAATCTCGTGCAGCAGCGGCTTCCAGATATGCGTGCGCGATTTGTCGACCAGCGTGATCGCCGCCTTGCCCTTTTTGCCGAGCTTGTTGCCAAGTGTCGTCGCCAACTCCAATCCGCCAGCGCCACCACCGACGACAACAACATGCGTCTTCTCAGGCTTCGGGACCAAAAGGGTGCGCGTTCCGGTCATGAATTCGGTCTCCCCGCTGAAGTGTCAGCGCCGCCTATGTTGCCGCACTGACCCAACGGGTCAATGTGGCATCCTCAGCCGCGGATCTCGCCGCCCGTCGCCTTCTTCACGTCCGCGATGATCTTCTGCGAAACCGCCTCGATTTCAGCTTCCGTCAACGTCGCCGAAACGGGCTGGAGCGTCACTTCTATGGCCAGCGATGTCTTGCCTTCCGCCGCCAACGCCCCGCCCTCGAACACGTCAAACACCGACACTTGCGAAATGAGCGCTTTGTCCGCGCCTGCCGCTGCCTTCACCACATCACCGGCCGCAACACCCTTGTCCAACACGAACGCGAAATCGCGCCGCACCGGCAACAACTCGACCGGCGCCAGTGCTGTTCGTGCGCGCGACTTCTTCTTCTCCGGCGGCACGGCATCCAAATAGACCTCGAATGCCACCGCCGGCCCGCTCACATCCATCGCCATCAGCGTTGCTGGATGCAGCTCACCGAAATGTGCCAGCACCGTCTTTGGCCCAAGCCGCATCGTCCCCGACCGCCCCGGGTGATACCACTCCGGCGCATCGCGGGTGATTTGAGCTTTCGAAGCATCGACGCCGAGCGCCGCCAGCACGGCCACCGCATCTGCCTTGGCGTCAAACACGCTCACCGCGTCCGCCGCGCCATCCCAATGCCGCCCCGCACCGGAAAGCACCGCCGTTCCCGCGCGCACACCGGCCGCATTCAGCGCCTGATCCGCCGGCTGGTCGCCCTTGTACGCCTGCCCCAATTCGAACAACGCCACATCCGCAAACCCGCGATTGGCATTCCGTGCAGCGCCCATTAACAGGCCCGGCAGCAAGCTCGGTCGCATGGAGGAGAGGTCCGACGAGATCGGGTTCGCCAACTCCAGCGCACCCGACCCGCCACCAAAATGTGTGGCTGTCGCGCGCGGCAGGAACGACCATGTCACGGCTTCCACAAGCCCGCGCGCCGCCAGCGCTCGCCGCGCCCGCCGTGCCCGCTTCTGGCGCTCCGTCAACACAGGCGTTGCAATACCCGTCGTGCGCTCCATCGGTGTTGAGGGAATGCGCTCCAGCCCGGCAATGCGCACAACTTCTTCAACCAGATCTGCCGGCCCGTGAATGTCCGGCCGCCATGTCGGCGTCGTCACCGTGATCTGATGGCCATGCCCCTCAAGCGTACACCCGAGCGCCTCCAAGATGTGCCGCACCTCGGCCGTTTCGATTGCAATGCCAGACAGCTTCGCCACACGGTCGGTATCAAAAACGATCACCCGCGCCGTCTCCGGCACCTTGCCCGCGACCTTCGTCTTCGACGGCGTGCCACCACACAACTTTTCGATCATCTGCGTCGCCAGATCGAGCCCCGGCAAAACGGATTGAGGATCGACGCCGCGCTCGAAACGATAACGCGCGTCCGTAATGAGTCCCGCCTTGCGCCCCGTCGCTGCCGTCCGCACTGGATCGAACCAGGCGCTCTCGATCAGCACACTTTTTGTTGCCTCCGTGCAGCCGGATGCTTCACCACCCATGATGCCGCCAAGGCCGAGCACGCCGCTCTCATCAGCGATCACACACATCGTCGCGTCGACCGTGTGTTCCTTGCCGTCGAGACCGAGGAATGTCTCACCAGCCTTGCCCAGACGCGCGCGGATGGCGCCCTTTAGCTTGTCGGCGTCATAAACATGCAGCGGCCGGCCATGTTCATTCGAAATGTAGTTGGTCACATCCACAAGCGCATTGATGGGCCGCATCCCCACAGCCTTCAGCCGGTTCTGCAGCCAATCCGGCGATGGCCCATTCTTGAGCCCCGTCACCAGACGCGCCGCATACACCGGGCACGCGCTCTCTGAACCCGTCGCAAATTCCAGCTTCACGTCGATGGGGCAATCCTTCGCGCCCTCCACGCCGTGAATACGGGTTTCATGCTTCAAGGTGCCCACACCCGCCGCCGCCAGATCGCGGGCAATCCCACGCACGCCGGTGCAGTCCGGCCGGTTCGGGGTCAGCTTCACCTCGAACACCGGATCGTTAAGCCCCGCCACGTCGATGTACCGGCTGCCCACCTTGTCGCCAAGCGACGCGTCCAGTTCCAGAATGCCGCTGCTCTCATCTGACAATTCGAGTTCAGCCGCAGAACACATCATCCCGTTCGAGACGACGCCGCGCACCGGCTTTTTCTCCAGCGTGATTTTCGATCCCGGAATGTAGGTGCCGAGCGGCGCAAACACAGAGACGAGGCCGACGCGCGCATTGGGCGCCCCGCACACCACTTCCATCAGCGGCTGGCCCTTGGCGATCTCAACTTGCACCACTTGCAGCTTGTCCGCATTCGGATGCTTCTTCGCCTCCACAATCCGCGCCACCGTGAACGCGCCCAGCGTCGCGCCCGGGTCTTCCACGCTCTCCACTTCCAACCCGATGGCCGAAAGCTTCGTCGCAATCTCCTCGACGGTCGCCGTCGTCTTCAGGTGCTCTTTCAGCCAGGACAGCGTGAATTTCATCGCAAATGTTCCGTTCAGCGGCTCTTGTTGGCGTTAATCGCCATGATGTAGACGAGCACCCACAACAACGCAGGTGCAAGCGTAAAAGCAAATCCCGAGACGAAGCTCTGGCCCAACCGTTCGCTGAGCGAGCACGGCGACGTCGACCCGTCGAGCCCATAGCAGTTACCGTCGTAAATTGCGGCATCATAGCCAAGCGGCAGCAGCATCAATGCAACGACGCCGAGAGCTCCCACCAATTGCTGCTGCTTTAACGGCCGCAGCCCCATCGCCGAGCCGAGCCCAAACGCCACAAGCAGCGCCACCGTCATAACGATCAGCGGAATGGCGAGGGCCATGTCACGAGGTCTCCGCGGTTACGATGAAAGCCCGCCGCCGAGCGTCGGCTGGTCGAGCAGCGAAAATCCGTAGTGGCGTAGCCAGCGCAGATCGGCGGAGAAGAACGCGCGCAGATCCGGCAGGCCGTACTTCAGCATCGTGATCCGGTCGAGACCCATGCCGAAGGCAAAGCCCTGATATTTCTCCGGATCGAGCCCACAGTTGGCGAGCACGTTGGGGTGCACCATCCCGCAGCCGAGAATTTCAAGCCATTGACCGGGCTTCCCGATCGCCGACGCATCGATATCAACTTCCATCGACGGTTCGGTGAACGGAAAATGCGACGCGCGAAACCGCATCGTCACATTGTCCACCTCGAAGAACGCCTTTGCGAATTCCTCCAGCACCCATTTCAGATGCCCCATGTGGGTCTTCTCATCGATGACCAGACCTTCGATCTGATGGAACATCGGCGTATGCGTTTGGTCGCTGTCGCAGCGATAGACACGCCCTGGCGCGATGATGCGGATCGGCGGCTTTTTCGTCTGCATCGTGCGGATCTGCACCGGGCTCGTATGCGTGCGCAGCAGCAGCCGCGATCCATCCGGCTTCGGGTTGAAATAGAACGTGTCGTGTTCCTGCCGTGCGGGGTGCTCCGCCGGAATATTGAGTTTTGTAAAGTTGAGATCGTCCGTCTCGATATCCGGACCTTCCGCAACCTCAAATCCCAGATCGGCAAAGATCTCGATGCATTCGTCCAGCACCTGGCTTACAGGGTGGATTCGGCCCAGCATCTCTGCGCCAGCCCGCACCGGCAGCGTCACGTCCGCCCGCTCTGCTGCGAGCCGCGCCGACAGCGCCGCCATCTCCAGTGTCGCCTTGCGCGCGTCGAGTGCGTCGGAAACTTTCGTCTTCAACGCATTCACCGACGCGCCGAACGCCTTGCGGTCCTCTGCCGGCAACGTCCCCAGCTGCCCCATCAATTCGGAAATCCGCCCCTTCTTGCCGATCGCCGCAACCCGCACGGCATCAAGCGCAGCGAGATCGCCGGCATCGGCAATCTCGCGCAGCACATCCATTTCAAGACGGGAAAGATCAGGACCAGACGACATTGCAGACAGCCTCCGGAAGCAGCGGATGCTCGTCATCCCGTCCGCGGGTCTGGCGCGAGGCGCGCCCAAAAAAGAGGAGCGCGGCGAAGCAACCCCGCAGGGCGCGATGATAAGTCAGTGGTGGGGAGCGCGTGCCGGGGACGTTTTATCCCCGGCATCTTCGGCGTATGAAAGGCCTGAAAAAACTAAGCCGCCTTAGGCAGCGCAGCTTGCGCCTTATCGACAAGCGCCTTGAACGCAGCGGTATCCTTCACCGCGATGTCGGCCAGAACCTTGCGGTCGATCTCGATGCCGGCCTTCGTCAGACCGTCGATAAAGCGGCCATACGTCAGACCATGCTCACGGGTAGCAGCGTTGATGCGCTGGATCCAGAGCGCGCGGAACGTGCGCTTCCGGTTCTTGCGGTCGCGGAAGTTATACTGCATGGCCTTTTCGACGGCCTGCTTCGCGACGCGGATCGTGCTCTTGCGACGGCCATAATAGCCCTTCGCGGCCTTCAAAACTTTCTTGTGCTTAGCGTGGGCGGTAACGCCGCGTTTGACGCGTGCCATGGGAGTGCTCCGTTTCGATCGGTGAGGTGAGAGAACCGGCCCTGAGCCGGAGTGACCTTAGCGGTTGTAGGGCATGTACTTCTTGACGATGCCCGCATCCGAGTCGTTCAGCACCATCGTGCCGCGCGCCTTCTGCACGAACTTGGCCGTCCGCTTAATCATGCCGTGCCGCTTACCAGCGGCACCCGCCTTCACCTTACCGGTCGCCGTGAAACGGAATCGCTTCTTGGCACCACTCTTGGTCTTCATCTTGGGCATTTGGCTTTCCTTTCTAGTGGCCGGCATAAAGCCGGCGGGCAGCGATCGGTCTGGGGCCGGGGCCCCAAGGCGCGCTGCCGTTCTCTTATGTTGAAGCATGAAAGCCGCCACGGCATGCCCTGCCGGACGGCTCCGGGCGGCGTTATACGGTGAGCCCCCACATGATGCAACTCCCGTCGAGCGCCCGCCTTGAGCCGTCAGGAGGTGGCAGCTGCAACGATCCGCTCAGCCAAAATCAAGTGAAGTTAAAATCTGAAGTGGACGATGTAACTCGAAATCAAACAGGAGCGATTGACTGCTCTGTCTTATCGTCGGCAGTTATAATGTTCAAAAAGCCAGCCCCGAACACCGCCTCTGCCTGCAAAAAATCCTGCGTTTTCGAATATTTCTAGCAGTTGCCTATGGGCTTCGACCTTGCGCTCTGCGCCCTGTCAGGTCATATAGACGGGATCGAACACGCCTTGGCTTACTCTGCGACAGCTCTACCGAGTCTGACACTAGACGTCTCCAACGCGCGATTTGATGGCCCCCGAGGTCGTCGCTTCGGGGTAGTTTACTTATGCTTTGGAGGCATATCGATGTCGACTGGTACCGTGAAGTGGTTCAACGGGCAGAAGGGCTACGGCTTCATTCAGCCGGACGAAGGTGGGAACGACGTGTTTGTTCACATCTCGGCTGTTGAGCGCGCTGGCCTGTCTTCCCTGCGTGAGGGTCAGAAGATTTCCTTCGATACCGAACGCGGCCGCAACGGCAAAATCGCTGCGATCAACCTGCGTCCCCTCTAAAAAAGGGCACGTTGCACGGGTCGTGCTTGGGGAGCAGAGCTATCTGCTCCCCATTTAGTTGTGCGGTGCCCATCCGCACGCCATTTACAGAGGGCATATGGCTAAGGAAGAAGAACTCGAGTTCGAAGGTGTTGTGGTGGAAATTCTGCCCGACGCCCGCTGCCGCGTGAAACTCGACAACGGTCACGAAATCGTTGCTTACACGTCGGGCCGCATGAAGAAGAACCGCATCCGCATATTGGCCGGTGACAAGGTCACGGTTGCGATGACTCCCTACGATCTTACCAAGGGCCGCATCAATTTCCGCCACAAGGATACGCGCGGTGGCCCGCCTCCGGGTGCCGGTGGTCCTCCAGGTGGTGGCCAGCAGCGCCGCCGTTGATCCAGCTTTTCATCGAACACACGAACCAGGCCGGCCGCCACAAGCGCCGGCCTCATTCTTTGTCAAAACACCCGGTGCGGGAAATAGCGCGACACGAGTTCATCAAAACGTCCCGACGTGCGCACCTTATGCAGCGCTGAATTCAACAGCGCCCGGATTTGCGGATCGCTGCGCGGCACGGCAATTCCGATCCCATCGCCGAAATACCGCGGCTCGAAAAATGGCCCGCCGCGCAGTTCGCAGCACCGCCGCGAGAGCGTCCCGTTGATCCAGAACGCCAGCCCGATACCATCGTCGAAAACGTAATCTGTCTTCCCCTGCAGCAGCGCTTCCCGCGCCAATTCCGCCGTCTCAAAAACTTGCACCCGGCTGTCGCGAAAAAAGGTTTTTAAAAACGCCTCATGCGGCGTCGCCTTCGCGACCGCAATGGATCGCCCGTACAGCAAATCCGGCACGATCTCCACTTTCTCAGCGTCCGTCTTGGCTGCAAATCGCCCCGGCGTTTGAAAGTACCGATCGGTAAATTCGATATCGCGCAGCGCGTCCGCCGTCACGGCATGGCCGGCAATAACCGCGTCCGCCTCGCCGCGTTTCAATGCGACCAGCAATTCGTCCCACGGCCGCACGCGAATATCGCACGCCGCCCCGATCTCGTTACAAAGCGCGCGCGCCAGATCGACATTGAAACCGTTCAGCACCCCATCTTCGTCCAGGTAGTTGAACGGCGGGAAATCGCCCTCGGTTAGAAACCTCACCACCACGCGCCGCGGCTGCTGCGCCTCCGCTGCCGGGGCATCCTGCGCCGCAACGCTGGCAGCCACCGTCATCACGGCCCCCACCGCGATGAGCAGCGCCCCCATCGCCCGCGCGAACCCCTGCGCACCGCGACAGCCCAGTCGTCTCAAAAAAATTGGCATCGCGCGTTCCGACTGTTCAGTTCACGTCACTTGCCGTAGTCTGAACACTGTTGGTGGCCGGACTGCGGCCGCCGAGTTGTCGGGCGGGCACGTTGCCATGTCAAACCCTGGCCTCATAAATCAGCAGAATTCCCTGGGGACGTCGCCCGCACCTCTTTGTGCGCCTCGGGCTCCCGGCTGGGCAGACGCCCTGCGCCAAACCCATCCTGAACTCTCCGCCGCATCGCCTTTGGCGCGATGGCAGCGGGTCACATTGGCCCTTGTCCTGGTAGCGCTGCCGCTCGGCTTCTGGTTCGACGCCGACACCACGGCCATGCTCGGAATGGCACTTCTCACGCCCGTCTTCCTGTGTGTGGTGCTTCTTCGCGCCACTGCCATCGCCACCACACTCACCACGATCCCGCCCCCCGCAAGCGCACCACCCGCTCGATCCGAAAGCCTACCCGTCTATTCGATTCTAGTGCCACTACACCGCGAAGCGCACATGGCCCAGCCGCTCCTCGCGGCGCTCGACCGCCTCGACTGGCCCATTGCCAAACGAGATATCCTCATCATCACTGAAGCGGACGACGCCGAAACACGCCACGCCTTTGAAGCCGCCATCGCCGGCCATCCCGGAATCCGTATTGTGATCGTGCCGCCCGGCGAACCGCGCACCAAACCCCGCGCACTTATGTACGCCCTACCAGAGTCCATCGGCGACTTCGTCGTTGTCTACGATGCTGAGGATGAGCCCGAACCCAAACAGCTGCATCAAGCCTATCGCCACTTTCAAGCAGCCCCCCCCGGCCTCGGCTGCATACAAGCGCACCTCAATGTCTACAACCCGCGCGCCA
>JALHQM010000003.1:49126-120356 GCA_022841965.1 Hyphomicrobium sp.
CGCGCCAATTCACGCTCGAATATAGCGCATTGTTCGACGCGATCCTGCCCACCGTCCAACGCCTCCGCCTTCCCATTCCTTTGGGCGGTACATCCAATCATTTTCGCCGCGAAGTGCTGGAAAAAAGCGGCGGCTGGGACCCCTACAACGTCACTGAAGATGCCGATCTGGGCATCCGCCTCGCCCGCCAAGGCTGGCGCGTCGAGATGCTGAACTCCGTCACCTGGGAAGAAGCGCCGGGCGACGCCGCCGCTTGGTTTGGCCAACGCGCCCGCTGGCTCAAAGGCTGGATGCAGACGTCCCTCGTCCACCTGCGCCATCCTCGAAAACTGTGGAGCGAACTGGGCCCCCGCGCCTTTCTCGGCTTCAACATCTTGATGGGCGGCGTGATCCTGTCAGCCCTCGTCCACCCACTTGTCTATGCCTACGCGCTTTGGAAAGTCGCACTCGGCGATCTCTCCCTCTGGCCGCCAGACGGATGGCCCGGCGTCGTTTGGTGGGTCGGCGTCGCCAATCTTGCCTTCGCCTACATCGTCGGCATCGCGCTCACCGGTCTCGCAACCCTCCGCCGCCACGACGCCCGCCTCGCCGCCCACGCGATCCTGCTTCCAGTTTATTGGATGATGATTTCCATCGCCGCCTATCGCGCCCTCCTCGACCTCATTCGCTCACCCTTCCACTGGCGCAAAACCCCCCACACCGGCCGCGCGCAATGCAAAACGCCCCTCAACAGTGCGAAGCGAACGGATGTCGAGCTTGGATGATGTACCACTTCGGGCCGCAGGCCCGGGGAGCAAAGCGACCCGGCGCCAGCCCACATCGGCCTGCCGAGTGTGGGCCAACAACACGCGCCGCCCCGTCGGAGCGCGCTTGGCGCGCGTGAGACATAAAACCAGCGAAGGGAATCGAACCCCCGCGTGCGTCAGCGCGCTAAACAAAGAAAAACGAGGGTCTGTGAGGTCGAATGGAGCGGGCGAAGGGAATCGAACCCTCGTATGCAGCTTGGGAAGCTGCCGTTCTACCATTGAACTACGCCCGCGGTGCGCAATCGTTACCATAGCACCCCGGCCCGGAACAAGGCAGGCACGAAACCCAATTCTCGCGTCATCGTATGCTCTTGAGCCGCCCGCCGAGACGGCGCAGGGTAGCAGAAAGACTGTGAGGGATGACCGCGTGACCGTTGAGCCCAAAACCGTAACCGCCGCCGAACCGTTGGCCAAGTTTTCCGACCCCGACCGCACGGCGAAGGGCGAACCCCGCGCGGCCGTCGCGCTGACCCGCCTCGATACGCTCTGGATCAACACCGGCACGCTGTGCAACATCACCTGCCGCAACTGCTACATCGAATCGAGCCCGTCGAACGATCGACTCGCCTATATCACCGCCGCCGAAGTCGCCCCCTTTCTCGTCGAAGCCCAAGCACGCGGCACACGCGAAATCGCGTTCACCGGAGGCGAGCCCTTCTTGAACCCCGAATTCGAGACGATCCTCACCGAGACCCTTGAGCGCGGCTTTGAAACGCTCGTCCTCACCAACGCCATGGCACCGATGCAGCGTCCCGGCGTCAGAGCCTGGCTCTTGAACCTGCGCCAACGTTTTGGCGATAAACTCTCACTGCGGGTCAGCCTCGACCACGCCACCGAAGCCCGGCACGATGAGGAGCGCGGACCTGGCGCCTTTGCCAAAGCCGTCGAAGGAACCGATTGGCTCTCAGGGAACGGGTTCCGCCTCGCCATCGCCGGCCGCACGTGTTGGGGTGAAAGCCACGAAGACGGGATCGGCGGCTACGCCAAGCTCTTTAACGAACGGGGCTGGCGGCTCGACGCCTACGCTCCTCGCGATCTCGTGCTTTTCCCTGAAATGGACGGCTCCATCGACGTCCCCGAGATCACGCCGGCCTGCTGGGGCATCCTCAACATAAGTCCAGACGCGATGATGTGCGCGTCCTCCCGCATGGTTGTGAAACGCAAGGATGCGGCGGCTCCAGCCGTCCTTCCCTGCACGCTGCTCCCGTACGATGAGCGTTTCGAAATGGGCGCCACACTCAGCGACTCAGCCCGCGCCGATGGCGGCATGTTCGATCACGGCGCCGTCAAACTGGCCCACCCGCATTGCTCTCGCTTCTGTGTCCTCGGCGGCGGAGCGTGTTCCTGACAAACGAAAACCCCGAAGCGTCGCCGCTCCGGGGCCAGTTAGCCTCATAAAAGAAGCGTGGCTTACTTCCTTGCGACCAGAGCGTCGCGGATTTCCTTCAGATACACTTCCGACTGCGGCGGTGCGGCCGGAGCGGCAGCCGGTGCCGGTTTCTTCATCGAGTTCATCGCCTTGACCAGCAAGAAGATCGCGAATGCCGTGATCAGAAACTTGATGACCGCATTGAGAAACAGGCCGTACTTAATGCCCACGCCGTCACCGGTCGGCGTCGGCAGCGTCACGGCAAGCGTCGAAAAGTCGACCCCGGCCATCGCATAGCCGATCGGCGGCATGACGATATTGTCGACGAGCGTCGAGACGATGGGCGCGAACGCCGCACCCATAATGACGCCGACCGCAAGGTCGACGACGTTGCCCTTCATCGCGAATTCGCGGAATTCTTGGATCATGCCCATCGTGTCTTCCCCTGTTTTCTATGCCGGCCCCAACCACGCGCCCAAATGGCCACGCGGAAATGCCGCGCGCTCGCCGGAAATCGGCGATTCGCTGACGGGACGATAGGCAACCCGACGTTCCAGAACAATCCTTGGTCTGCATTTCATTTGTTCCGCAAATGGGAATATCCTTCCCACCGGCCAACCAATTCTCAGGGCGCATGTCCGGCGCCTTGCCCGCCCGAACAAACAAAAGGCGAAAACCTGCTGGTACGTGGGTGATCCTGGGATAAACAAACCGCTCCCCTGCGCCTTAGCAGGGTCGAGCCGATGAAATGAGGGGGATGCGGGATGATTGAGCGCAAGGAACGCAAGCCCTATTGGCGGCACACGAAGTGGCAGATGTTCGCCAGCTTGGTTCCGTTTCTCGCCGTGATTGTCATCCTGCCGCTCTACGCCGAGCAGCTGAATTCCAACAAATTCCTCGGCTTCCCACTCGGCTACTTTCTGGCCGCCCACGGTCTCGTTCTCATCGCTGTGATCACGGTGGCGAGCTTCGTCCGGCAGCAAGACGCGATTGACCACTGGCACGGCGCCCATGAGGACAATTGACGGCAATGGCCAATCTCTCCCCGTCACGCGCCGTTAATCCGCGTCTGGGCTCCTACTTTGGCATCTTTCTCAGCGCCTTCGCGGCCATCGCGTTGATGAGCCTCATTCTGTACGGTCTCGGCATCGACGCGCCGATGTTGAGCTTAGCAATGCTGGTCGGTCCACTCGCGCTCTATGCGGGCATCGGTGCGGCCACTCACGCGACAAACCCGCTCGATTTTTTCGCCGCCGGCCGCCGCGTCCCGGCTTTCTTCAACGGCCTCGTCCTCGCCATGTCCGCTTTTGGCGCCACGGGTCTCGTCGGTCTCACCGGACTGTTCTTCCTCATCGGGTTTGACGCGCTGTTCATTGCCATCGGTGCGCTGGGCGGCTTTGTCATCATGGCGGTTCTTCTTGCGCCGTTCCTGCGCAAATTCGGTGCCTACACAATTCCGAGTTATCTCGGTCGCCGCTTCGAGTCACGGCCACTTCGCTTAGCCACGGCGCTCGTCGTCGCCGCGCCCATTCTCATGGTTCTCTCCGCCGAATTGCGCTTCGTGGCTGAAGCGGCGGTCCAGTTGTCCGGGTGGAGCCGGGGACACGTGTTCCTCCTCATCTATTTGGTGCTGCTGGCAACCCTCGTCACCGGCGGCATGCGCTCCATGACGTGGTCGGGCGTCGCACAAAGCTTGGCAGCTTTCATCGCCATCATGGTGCCGGTCATCATCGTCGCCGCCATCGTCACGACGATGCCGGTCCCGCAGTTGACGCACGGACCTGTGCTACGCGCCGTCGGCCGCAATGAAGCGATCCAGGGCCTGCCGATCATTTTGCCGCCGATGTTGGCCTTCGACCTTCCTGGCCCCGAGTTGCAACCAATCCTGAAGCGCTTCGCCGATCCATTCGGCGCCGTTGGTGCCGGTGCCTTTGTCCTGGGCACCCTTTCGATGATCGCCGGGGTAGCGTCCGCTCCTTGGCTGCTGCCGCGATTGGCCGCCGCACCGGGAGTTTATGAAGCCCGCAAAACGCTGGGCTGGGCCACTTTTGTTTTCGGCATCGCCATGTTGACCGCCGCTTCGATCGCGGTGTTCATGCGCGATTACCTCATGGATCTCATTGCCACACCCGGCCCTGCGGTCGTTCCCCCGTGGCTTGCCGATCTGGCCAAGCGCGGCTTCGCCTCCATTACCGAAACCGGCACGCAATTCACCACCCAGAGCGTGAGCTTCGCCCGCGACAGCGTAATCCTCAGCCTTCCGGTCGCTGCCGGACTGCCGCCCATGCTGTTGGATCTAACCTTGGCAGCCATCGTCGCCGGCGGTCTGGTCACGGCCAGCGCCACCACCACCGCACTCGGCCACATCCTGTCGGAGGACGTCCTGTTCGGCGGGACGTGGGATCCACCCCATGGTTCCTCCCGCCTCCACGCCGGCCGGGTCGGCATCGCGGTTGCCGCCATTTCTGGCATTCTGGCCGCCGCTTTCCTAACGACTGATCCCCTCCGCGTCGTCTTGAGCGCTTTCGCCATCGGCGGCTCGGCCCTGTTCTCGGTCTTGGTGCTCTCGATCTGGTGGAAGCGCATGAACGCCTATGGCGCTCTGGCCGGCGTCCTCACAGGGTTTGCCACAGCCGTCCTTGTCGTCATTGGTGGACAGGCCGAAGGCGCTGCCGTCCCGAGCGCGCTGGCGGCCCTAATCGGCATCCCTGCTTCAATGGCCGCCGTGTTCGCGGTCTCGTTCGCCACCCCCGCTCCAAGCCGGCATGTCCTCGAGATGCTGCGCGATATCCGCGTCCCTGGCGGCGAAATTCTGTACGATCGCGAACTGCGCACCCAGCGGCTGAAGAAGCAGCGGCAACTCGGCTGAAGAGACATCCCCACCTGCCCCTGTTTTCAGGTAGCCTAAGATCAGCGAAACTCCTACTTAGGTCGCGGATGGCCTGCTGCGCGTTGCCGAGGCAAGACAGGCTTGTCAACCGCGTGAAAACTTTTCCACGGGGCTTGGTTCCAGCCTCCCGTATGATGAACCCGATGACGATCAACGCACGCAAAATGAGCCCCGGAGCTTCAATCCGGAAATGGGAGGGCGGCACACAATGATGCCCATCACCTCCGGCGCTCACGCACGCGCCACGGGCCAAAAGCCGCGCATCCTAGTCGCCGATAAGAATCCCGTCGTCCGCACCGGCTTGGCCGAACTCATCGCCCGCGATGGCCGCTTCGACATTGTCTCCACCGTCGCGACCGGTAGCGCCTTCATCGCCGCGTGCACTGAAGGCCATGTCGACATCGGCCTCATCGGCTGGTCACTCCCCGACATGACCGGCGGGGACGTGCTCGAAACCTTAAAGCGCCGCCAGATCGGCGCGCGCGTCATCATCTACACCGGCGAGTCGGTTTCAGATGTTTTGCGCCAAACGATCAAGTCCGGAGCCTGGGGGTTCATCTCAAAGAGCGACGAGCCCCCCGTTCTCCTCGACACCATCTCGTGGGTTGCGCGCGGCCGCCTCTGCTTCCCCTACGTCGATCTCGAAACGCTCTCGCAGGACCCGCTCGAAATGCTGACCTCGCGCGAACGCGAATTGTTGGCCGCCCTTGCAAATGGGTGGTCCAATCTGCAGATCGCGTCGCGCATTGGAATTTCGCGCAATACCGTCAAGTACCATCTGAAAAATCTGTACGACAAACTGGGCGTCAACAACCGCGCCATGGCGGTTGCGCTGTTTATGTCGAAGACCGCGCGCACGCCGTTACAGGACACGCCGGCCGGGTAGGGATTCCGCTACCCAAATGGATAGCCACAAACCACCTTTGTCCGGTATCAAACCCACCCATCTGAGCCGCAAATCTCTCCGCGCGGGTATTGTGATGCCCTAAGCAATCGTGAATGTTGCGCTCGACCAGCCGGTGGTATGTCGAGGGGCTCACACCGGGCCCCTGCGGATCGCCACGGCCCGGCAGAATTCATCACCTGCAGCGAATGCCGCGCCGGAAAGCGTCCCACAAGAGGCGCTCGACAACGCGACGCCGCCGCGAGTTCGAACCGACGACTGGAGGAAATATCATGTCCGTCACGCCGCATCTTTTTATCCCCGGCCCGACCAACATCCCCGACGCTGTCCGCATGGCCATGAATGTGCCCATGATCGACATGCGCTCGGGCGAATTCCCCAAGCTCACGCTGCCGATCTTCGAAGACCTCAAGAAGGTCTTCAAGATGAAAGACGGTCGCGTATTCATCTTTCCGTCGTCCGGAACGGGCGCTTGGGAATCGGCCATCCAGAACACATTGAAGACCGGCGACAAGGTTCTCATGAGCCGCTTCGGCCAGTTCTCGCTACTCTGGGTCGATATGGCTGAGCGTCTCGGTCTTAAGGTCGAACTCTGCGACGAAGAGTGGGGCACGGGCGTTCCGCTCGAAAAGTATGCCGACATCCTCGCCAAAGATAAGGCGCACGAAATCAAGGCTGTCTTCGCAACACACAACGAAACCGCGACGGGTGTTACCTCCGACATCGCCGGCGTCCGCAAGGCACTCGATGCCGCCAAGCACCCCGCGATGTTGTTTGTCGACAGCGTGTCCGGCGTTGGCTCGCTCGATATGCGCATGGGCGAATGGGGCGTCGACTGCTGCGTCTCCGGTTCGCAGAAAGGCTTCATGCTCCCCACCGGCCTTGGCATCCTCGCCGTCAGCCAGAAGGCACTTGACGCCAACAAGGCAGGCGGCGGCATGCCGCGGTGCTTCCTCGCCTGGGAAGATCACATTAAGACCAACGATCTCGGCTACTTCCCCTACACGCCCGCAACCCAGCTCATTCAGGGCCTGCGCGCATCGCTCGACTTAATCTTCGCAGAAGGTCTGGAGAATATCTTCGCCCGCCACCACCGCCTTGCGACCGGCGTCCGCGCCGCAGTCGACGCATGGGGCCTCAAGCTCTGCGCCAAGGAAGCCAAATGGCACTCCGATACCGTGTCGGCGATCCTCGCTCCTGAAGGGATCGACAGCGCCCAGATCGTTAAGACGGCTTACTACCGTTACAACACCTCGCTCGGCGTCGGCCTGAACAAAGTCGCCGGTCGCGTCTTCCGCATCGGCCACCTTGGTTCGCTCGACGAATTCATGGTTGGTGGCGTTCTCTTCTCCGTCGAAATGGCGCTGAAGGATTGCGGCGTACCGGTGAAGTTCGGTTCGGGCACGGGCGCTGCGGCCGAGTATTTTAACTCGACGGCGACCAAGGCCGCCGAACTGCCGAAGGCCAAGGCAGCCTAAGCAAATCCGGCGGCACTCTCAGCGGTGCCGCCGATCGTCTGCCTGCCGCTCTCTATTCCGGCACAGCCACGCCCGGTCGAGAAGCGGCGCACACCTTCAGACCATTCGAAATTCAAAACGACAACAAGGAAACGTCCGATGAGCTTTACCCTCTACCCGCTCAAGAAGCAGCGTCTGCAGCGCTCTGAGCTTGCCGTTCCCGGTTCCAACGTGACCATGATCGAAAAGGCGCTCGTTTCGGCCGCCGATTATGTGTTCCTCGATTGCGAAGACGCCGTTGCCCCGCCGGATAAAGAGCAGGCCCGCAAGAACATCATTCAGGCGCTGAACGACTTGGATTGGAAGGGCCACGGCAAGACCGTCTCGGTCCGCATCAACGGCCTCGACACCCACTACTGCTGCCGCGACGTTGTCGATATCGTCGAGCAAGCCGGCTCGAAGCTCGACACCATCCTCATCCCCAAGGTCGGAGTTCCCGCCGACGTCTATGCGATCGAGAGCTTTGTCAGCCAGATCGAAGTTGCCAAGGGCTTCACCAATCGGATCGGCACAGAAGCGCTGATCGAAACGCCGCTCGGCATGGCCAACGTTGAAGCCATCGCCTCCGCCAACAGCCGCCTCGAAGCCATGCACTTTGGCGTCGCCGATTACGCCGCCTTCAACAAGGCCCGCACCGTCGTCATCGGTGGCCTGAACCCCGACTATCCCGGCGACCAGTGGCACTTTGCCCTCTCGCGCATGACGGTCGCCTGCCGCGCATACGGCTTGCGTCCCATCGACGGCCCGTTCGGCGACTTCTCCGATCCAGCCGGCTACACGGCCGGTGCCAAGCGCGCTGCCGCTCTCGGCATTGAAGGCAAGTGGGCCATCCACCCCTCCCAGATCGAACTCGCCAACGCTGTGTTCTCACCCACGGCTGCCGAAGTCGAAAAAGCAAAGCGCATCATCGCCGCTCTCAAGGAAGCCGAAGCCCAGGGTAAGGGCGCCGCCTCTCTTGACGGCAAGATGATCGACGCGGCCTCTGAGAAGATGGCAACGAACATTCTGGTGGTCGCTGACAAGATCGCGTCGAGCGGCGGCAAGTAAACAACGACGTACGGCGGAATGCGATTCAAGGAGGTCCGACAATGGACATTCACGAATACCAGGCCAAGGAACTGCTCTCTAGGTTCGGCGTCGCCGTCCCCCGTGGCGGCCTTGCCTATAGTCCTGAGCAGGCAGTTTATCGTGCAAACGAGATCGGTGGCGCGAAGTGGGCTGTGAAAGCACAGATCCACTCCGGTGCTCGCGGTAAGGCCGGTGGAATCAAACTCTGCCGTACGGACAACGACATCGAGGAGGCTGCCGAGTCATTGCTCGGCAAGCGCCTCGTGACGACGCAGACGGGCCCGACGGGAAAACTCGTCTCGCGCCTCTACATCGAGGAAGCGACCGACATCGACAAGGAGATTTACCTCTCCTTCGTCATGGACCGCGCCGCCGAACGCATCGTGGTTGTCGCCTCCGCAGCGGGCGGCATGGACATCGAAGAGATTTCCCACAGCCGTCCTGACACGCTCATCAAGGTCGAGGTCGACCCTGCCGTCGGTATGCAGGGCTTCCAAGCCCGCGAGGTTGCCTTCGGCCTCGGGATTGAGCCCGAGCTCATTTCCAAAATGGAGCGCACGATCCTCGGCGCATACCGCGCTTTCCGCGATCTTGATGCCACCATGGTCGAGATCAATCCGCTGGTCATCACGAAACAGAAGAACGTCGTGGCGCTCGACGCCAAGATGAGCTTCGACGAAAACGCACTGTTCCGCCGTCCGCAGATCGCGGAATTGCGCGACAAGAGCCAGGAAGACCCGCGCGAAACCTACGCGTCCGACCGCGGCCTTGCCTACGTCGGCCTCGACGGTAACATCGGCTGCATCGTCAACGGCGCCGGTCTCGCCATGGCCACGCTCGACATGATCAAGTTGGCCGGCGGCGACCCGGCAAACTTCCTCGACATCGGCGGTGGCGCAAGCCCCGAGCGCGTGACGAAGTCGTTCAAGGCTGTCCTTCGCGACAAGAACGTGAAGGCCATCCTCGTCAACGTCTTCGCTGGCATCAATCGCTGCGACTGGGTTGCCAAGGGCGTGGTCGACGCGGTCAAGGAACTCGATATCAAGATGCCGATCGTCGTTCGGCTTGCCGGCACCAACGTCGAAGAAGGCCGTCGCATCATCGATACCAGCGGCCTCACAGTCATCAGCGCCGATTCGCTGGCGGACGCGGCGGCCAAGGCCGTCGCCGCCGCCAAGTCCGCAGCTTGAGGGAAAGAGGAGTAGATCTCATGTCGATCTTCATCAACGAAAACACCTCGATCCTGATCCAGGGCTTCACCGGCCGCATCGGCACCTTCCACGCGCAGGAAATGATCGACTACGGGTCCAACGTGGTCGGCGGTGTCACGCCCGGCAAGGGTGGCTCCACCCACCTCGGACGCCCGGTCTTCAACACCGTCAAAGGTGCGGTGCAGGAAACGGGCGCCGAAGCCTCCATCGTCTTCGTGCCGCCGCCGTTCGCGGCTGACGCAATCATGGAAGCCGCCGACGCCGGCATCCGCTACTGCGTCTGCATCACCGACGGCATTCCCGCCCAAGACATGATCCGCGTGAAGCGGTACATGCGCCGCTACAAAAAAGAGCAGCGCATGATCCTCACCGGCCCGAATTGCGCTGGTACGATCTCTCCCGGCAAGGCGATGCTCGGCATTATGCCGGGAAACATCTACATGCCGGGCCGCATCGGCATCGTCGGCCGTTCCGGCACGCTGGGCTATGAAGCAGCAGCCCAACTCAAGGATCTCGGCATTGGTGTGTCGACCTCGGTCGGCATCGGCGGCGATCCGATCAACGGCTCGTCGCATCGTGACATCCTTGAACACTTCGAGAATGATCCCGACACGGACGCCGTCCTGATGATCGGCGAAATCGGTGGTCCACAGGAAGCCGAAGCTGGCATGTGGGCGAAGGCCAACATGAAGAAGCCGGTTGTGGCCTACATTGCGGGCCTATCGGCGCCGAAGGGCCGCCGCATGGGTCATGCCGGCGCAATCGTCTCGGCATTCGGTGAATCGGCCGCTGAAAAGGTCGAGATCCTGAAAGGCTGCGGCGTCGCTATTGCGCCGACGCCCTCGGAAATGGGCGCGACAATCGCCAAGGTCCTTCAGGCCCGCAAGGCCGCGTAAGCCCTCGCCGCTTTTCCGAACACGAATTCGCCGTCCGCGTCCCATCGATGCGGACGGCCAAAAATGAAGCAAGCATCCGGGCCCCGGGCCGTTCGAGATCTTGCCGGGTGTGGGTCAGTGCCCCGGCCCTCAGGTTCGAAACCCTGATCTGGTCCGTTCCCTTCTGGAGGAATGCCGCGTGGATACCATCAATCCGCAGATCACGGTTCTCGACGAATTCAAGCTGCGCGACGAACTCAAGACCATGCGGTCCCAGATTCCCGACGCGCCGGGCCTGAACCCCATCGTCAACATAGGCTTTTATCTCTCCCGCAGCCTCGAATCCGGCAAGATCAGCTTCGAGGACTTGAAGGCGCTGGCCGACCGCCTGATGGACCGCGCGTGCGTTCGCCGCGCCGAGCGCCTGCGCGAGCAGATCGGCTACGTCGACAATCAGACCACTATCCGCGAATTCTCCACCTACGTCGCCAAGACAGTCGGCAACGACCCAGACCAGGAAAAAGCTTTCGCAGCATTCCAAGAGCGCTGGGGCCGCGCCCGCAATGGCATCGTTTTCACCGCCCATCCGACCTTTGGCCTCTCCGAAGCGCTCAGCCGCCGCATGGTCGAAATCGCATCCGGCGAAGTGCAGGGCGCGCCGGTCATCGGCATGCCGCACCGTCCCGACAGCCCGATTACCCTCGAATTCGAACACAAGGCCGTGCAGATCTGCATTCACAACTTGCGCGATGCCTTTGAAGAACTCCTCAACGGCTTCTACTCGGTTGCTGCCGCTGGCTTCGGCGAGCGCGCCTTCAAGTTCCGTCCCAAAATCGCGACAATTGCCTCTTGGGTCGGCTACGACCTCGACGGCCGCACCGACATCAAGTGGACCCACTCCTTCGTCCTGAAGCTCCAGGAAAAGGTCGCAGCCCTTCACGACATCCGCACCCGCTTCATCATCCTCAAGCACCGGCTCCCTGACGATGTCGACGCGCAGCGCATCGCCCGGCAGATTGTCGCCAAGCTCGATCTCGCGATTGCCTCGGCCCAAAAGCAACTCGATAGCCTGAACAACGCCATTGACGGCAAGAACAAGCTGTCCGACGCCGCCAACATCATCACTGAGGCCGACGCGTACAATCTCACGTCGCCCGCGCCGGTCCTCGCGCTGATCGATCAGTTGATCGACGCCGTCCCGCAGCCGCAGTCCAAGCGTGAGCTGGCAGCCCTCGCAAGCCTCTTCGACCAGACTGGCATGGGCACCTCGCACATTCACCTGCGCGTCAACGCTGTGCAGCTGAATAACGCCTTCCGCGCCTTCGTTCACGAACCCTGGACGCGCGATCTCACCGAGCGCCAAGCCCTCGCCCGCATCGTGGAAATGATCCGCACCGCCGGCAAGGAAACGGTCAACTTCGAGACCCTCGATCTCGAAACCGCCACCGCCATCCGCCAGTTCGCGCTCGCAGCTCAATTCCACAAGCATGTCGATCGCGACACACCGATCCGCTACCTCATCGCCGAGTGCGAAAGTCCAGCCACGATGCTCATCGCGCTGTTCTTCGCCAAGCTTTTTGGCATCGAACACGTGGTAGATATCTCACCGCTGTTTGAAACGCCCGCAGCGCTCGAAACCGGTGCCCGCCTCATTGAGCGCTTGCTCGAAGAGGAGGCCTACAAGGATTATGTGCGCGGCCGTAAGCGCATCTGCATCCAAACTGGCTTCTCGGACGCCGGCCGCTTCATCGGCCAGATCGCAGCCACGCTCTCAATCGAGCGCCTGCATCAAGGCCTCGCCGAAGTCCTCGACGCCGACGATCTCGGCGGCGCCGAACTCTTGATCTATTCGACCCACGGCGAATCCATGGGGCGCGGCACGCATCCGGGATCCATGACGCGGCGCCTACGCTATGTGTTCTCGCCCAACGCCCGCCGCCGCTTTGCCGACGCCGGCATTCCGCTAAAACACGAGACGAGTTGGCAGGGCGGCGACGGCTACCTCTTTTTCGCCACCAAGCCGCTGGCGATGCGCGCACTCGCGACCGTCATTGAAGATGGCGAAACCCCCGAAGCCATCGAGGACGAGTTCTACGACGATACCAATCTCGCTCTGGACTTCTTGCTCCGGCTGCGCGCTTATCAGCAAGATCTCTTCGCCCATCCGGGTTATCGCGCGGTTCTTGGCGCCTTCGGTCCGAACATGCTGTTCAGGACTGGCTCGCGTCCCGTGAAGCGCCAGATGGAAGGCGCATCCACGGCCGACCGCGGCGATCCCGCCCGTATGCGCGCCATTCCCAACAACGCGATCCTGCAACAGTTCGGCTACATTGCAAACGTCGTGGCTGGCCTTGGCGCCGCCGTCGGCTCCGAGCGCGAGCGCTTCGTCGAAGTTGCAAAAACATCGGCCCGCCTACGGCCATTGATCGAAATGGTCGCGCGCGGCAAGCAGCTCTCCAGCCTCAACGCTATGGGCGCCAACGCGGCCGTGTTCGATCCGGGCTTCTGGGCCATGCGCGCCTCCTGGGGCCGCGAACCGCATTTGGCTGCGGCTTTCAAGAATCTCTCGTCGTTCCTCTTGGAAGATGAGCGCAACGCCGCCATCAACGGCCTCGTCCACGAACTACGCCTCGACGCCATCGACCTGCATACGTTGCTCGAAGACATCGGCATCGACGGCGGAAAGATCCCCGACGAAAACCGGCTGGAATTGGACTTGCTCCAGGCCATCCGCTTGGCTCTGATCATGCGGGTCTTCATCCTAGCCGGCCAGTTGCCCAGGTTCACCACGCGAGACGTTAGCCACGCCCAGATCGTCGCATCGGCATTGACGCTCGAAATTCCCGAGGTCATCAACGTGATGCGTCAGGCATTTCCGAAGCGTACAGGGATGGTGGAAGATACGAACGCCTTCCGGGAAACGGCAACATATCTGCCGCAGGGCATTGACGACTACGGCCGTATCGAGACGGAAATCCTGGAGCCGATGGAGCAGGCTTACGAAGCCATCCGCGAAATCGGCACCGGCATCTCCCACCACTTCGGTGCATTTGGCTGACAAAAGTTATTGGTATTTCACGTTTCTGGGGAAGAGCGGCCGGCCGCTCGGGGGCGCCATTGGCGCCCCTTCGCTTTTGTTATGGCCAGTCCATCAGCCCCAACATCCGCGGCAGCGTCAGCGACAGCGCCGGCCAGTAGGTCACAAGGATCAGAAACGCCAGCATAGAAAGCAGCCAAGGCAGAACGGCGCGCGACGTCTCCGTCAGCCCGAGTTTCGCAACCCCGCTCGTCACGTAGAGATTGAGCCCAACCGGCGGTGTGATCATGCCGATCTCCATGTTCACCACCATAATGATCCCGAAGTGCACGGGATCGATGCCGAGCTTAGCTGCCACTGGAAATAGGATCGGCGCCAAGATCAGGATGATCGACGCCGGCTCCATGAACGTGCCCGCAATCAGCAGCAGGATGTTCACGACGATCAGGAACGTGATCCAGTTGAACCCTTGCGCGACGATCCAATCGGCGACGGCCTGCGGAATGTGCTCGTGCGTCAAAAGGAATGAAAACAGCATCGCGTTGGTAATGATGTAGAGCAGCATCGCACTCATGTTGGCTGCCGTTAGCAGCACTTTCGGCACGTCGCCCCACCCGATATCGCGATAGATAAACTTGGCGACAACGAAGGCATAAACCGCGCTCAGAGCTGCCGCCTCAGTCGGTGTGACAAGCCCGCCATAAATACCGCCAAGCACGACCGCGATCAGCGCCAGACCCCAGATGCAATCGACAAATGCGTCGAAGGCCTCGCCCCACGTCGCACGCGGCGCCCGCGGATAGCCCTCCTTTTGAGCGATCCACCACGTCACGGTCCCAAGCAACGTCGCAAGCAGGATGCCCGGCACGACCCCCGCCATGAACAGATCATCGACGGCGGGCGCCGCCACCCGCTCGCCCTCCGGCCCGCGCGCACTCATCCCCGCCGTTGCCAACGCATAGAGCACCATCACAATCGACGGCGGAATAAGAATGCCAAGCGTGCCGGACGAGGCGATCACACCGGCCCCAAAACGCTTCGGATACCCCTGCGCCACCATCGCCGGAAGGAGAATGGATCCGATGGCAATCACTGTTGCCGGCGACGACCCCGATACAGCCGCGAAGATCGCGCACGCCAGCACGGACGCAATTCCAAGCCCTCCGGCCCAGTGCCCCGTCATTGCGATTGCAAACCGGATCATCCGCTTCGCGACCCCGCCGTGGGTCAGAAACGCGCCCGCCAGAATGAAAAAGGGCACAGCCATGATCTCAAACTTTTCCATGCCGGTGAAAAGCTTGAGCGCCACGGCGTCCAGCGGCACATCGGTGATCGCAAACAGAACCGTCAGCACCGTCAGACCAAGCGCAATTGATACCGGTGTTCCGGTGAGCAAAAGTGCAATAAGCAGACCGAAGATCAGCAGCGCGGTCATGACCGCACCTCATCCGTCATGACTTCGGATGCCGGATCGTGATGCGGCAGCTCCCCGGTCCTGGCATAATGTGCCGCGACCTGTAGGAACCGGAAGCACATCAAAAACGACCCCAGCGGCAGGCACAGATAAACAATCCACATCGGCGCTTCGAGCACCGCCGAGACCTGGCCTGAATGAAACAGATGAGCAACCAACCGCGCCCCCAGCCATCCCACGAACGCCGTGAACGCTGCCCCGCAGAACAACCCGAACAGCACCATGCGCCGCCGCCACTCCGGCGACAGCCGGTTCACCAGAATATCAACGCCGACATGGATGCCCGTGCGCACGCCATAGGCCGCGCCAAACTTCGCCATCCACACGAACAGAAAAATGCACAGCTCCTGCGCCCACGTCAGTCGAATGGAAAGCAGCCAGAAATAGGTGGCGCGCAAAGCATCCGAGAGCCCGGCATATCCAGCATCCCGAGACCAAACCACCAAGCCGCCCAGATGCGACAGCGAATACCGGTGGACCACCGCAATGAAGATCACGAGCGTCGCCAGCCCCATCAGGAATGCGATCAGGTTCTCTTCCAATCGGTCGAGCCAGCGCAGCCGGGGCCCCGATGTCATGGCGAAGGCCTCGCCAAGTCTTCTTCGATCCGGCGCACGAGATCCACGCCAACCCGCTCCGCCATCCGCGCGCGCGCCGGCTTGAGTGCCGCCGTCCACGCGGCCCGCTCCTCTTCGGTCGGATCGTGGAAGGCCGTTTTGCCGGTCTTCAACATCGCAGCCATAGCCTCGTCATTTTCCTTCGCCGCTTCCGCATTCGCATATGGGGTGGCCTCCCGCACAGCCCGCTCGATGCTTGAGCGAATATCCGCCGGAAGCCCGTTCCAGAAGTCACGATTGACGATCAGCGCATAGCCGAGAAAGCCGTGATTGGTCATCGTCGCGTGCGGCTGCACCTCGAACATTTTTTGATTATAGAAATTGGCCGGTGGATTCTCAGTCCCATCCACAACGCCCGATGATAGCGCCTGATACGCTTCCGAAAATGCCAGCACCTGCGGCAGCGCGCCAAGAGCGGTCATTTGTTCCTCTATCACCCGGGACGACTGGATGCGCATCTTAAGTCCCAGAAGATCGTCCGGCTGCCTGAGCGGCCTTTTCGCCGACAAGATCTTGAACCCGTTGTTCCAGTAACCGAGCCCAACAATTCCCTTCGCCTCGAGCAGCCCAAGGATCTCTTTCCCGATTGGCCCCTCGGTAATCCGCGCCAACTCCGCTGTATCCCGGAACAGATACGGAATGTCGAAAACCTCGAACGCCTTGATCCCCAGTGGCCCAAACTTAGATAACGACGGCGCCAGCATTTCCACAGCGCCAAGCTGCAACGCCTCCAGCTCTTCCTTGTCCTTGTAGAGCTGCGAGTTGGGATAGAGCTCGATGCGAACACGCCCTCCCGTGTAGGCTTCCGCAAGCTCCTTGAACCGCACCGCACCCAGGCTCTTATGAGCTTGCGGTGCCGCAACGTGACTGAATTTAATGACGATCGGGCTGCCAAGTGCCGTCTGCTCTGCCATAGCAGAGTAGGCACCGAAAATGGCCGCGATGAAAAGGAAAAGGGCGCGGCGCATGTCGTCCGTCGGCTCGTGGTTGAGGGGCGGGCTCCGCCTATGGTGGCGCAAGAGCGGCGCCTGTCAAGTGCGGCGCGCGTCTTGCTCGCGCATCCGCCGGCCCTCCTCCCAGTCTTTCACGACAGCCCGAACGAACCGCAGCACCCGCCGCGTTCTCTTGGCATCATCCGGGGCGAGCCACCAGCAGCCGCAGCAAAAGCATGGCCGCTTCGCAAGCCATAGGGTCAATACGTAGTCGGGTCCTGCTGCGCGCATGGCGGGCTCCGGTTCGTCAGCGTTTGCGTCCGCGGCCCTCCGAGTGGGTCGCGGCCTGAAGCTCGGCGGAAGTCAACGCGAACACCTCGCCCGAACTGTCCTCAGTCTCGAGCCAAAGGAAGGGTAATTGAGGGTAGTCCTCCTCGAGGATGTCGAGCCCCGTTCCCACTTCAACGACGAGCACGCCGTCGCGTTCCAGATGCCGCGCCGCCTCGGCCAAAATGCGCCTCACGAGATCGAGCCCGTCGACCCCGCCCGCGTGCGCCATCATCGGCTCGGCCCGATACTCCGGCGGAAACGCGGCCACGGCCTCCGCCGAAACATAAGGCGGATTGGAAATGATCAAGTCGTACTTGCGCGAGCCAAGCGCAGCAAACAGGTCCGACTGCTGCAGCGTAATCCGGCCTTCCAGACCGTAGTCGGTGACATTGCGTTGCGCCACCGCCAACGCATCCGGCGATAGATCGACCGCATCGACAATCGCATTGGGATAAGTCAGCGCCGCCAGAATGGCGAGACACCCCGACCCCGTGCACAAATCGAGCACCGAGGTCACCGTTTCCGGGTCCGGCACCACCGACGCCAATTCCCCATCCAGCAACTCGCCGATATACGACCGTGGCACGATCACCCGCTCGTCGACATAAAAATCTCGGCCCCGGATGTATGCGCGGTTCACGAGATACGGCGCCGGCTTGCGAGTCACAACCCGCGCATCGATGAGCCCCGCGATGCGGACCCGCTCATCCCCCGTCAGCCGGCAATCGAGCCACGGCTCCAGTTGATCGATTGGAAGATCGAGCGCCGATAGGATCAGAAACGCCGCCTCATCGAGCGCCGTCGAGGTCCCGTGTCCGAACACCAGCTTCGCCCCGCGAAAGCGCGACACGCCATAGCGCAACCAGTCGCGCACGGTGACGAGATCGGAGAGGCGGGTTTCGGTGGCAGTCATAAGGCGGCGGGCTCCTCGGATCTCGTGGCCGGCACCCTAGCGCGTCCCCCGCCGCCCCGCCAGTTCGCGCTAACCCTTGAATTCTTCGATCTTCCCGAAGGCTTCCCGCAATGCCGACGCCCACGCCCCCGACAGCTTCTTGAAATACTCATCATCCTGGTGAATCCGGCTGTAGCGGCGCACATCAAGGCTGTCACGCTCGTAAAGCAAAAGGTCGATCGGCATCCCGACCGACAAATTCGAACGCAGCGTCGAATCAAACGACAGCAAAAGGAGCTTGGCCGCCTCTCCCAGCCGCATACCGGGCTGAGCCACGCGATCAAGGATCGGCTTGCCGTACTTGTGTTCGCCGATCTGCAGAAATGGCGCGTCGTCCGAGGCTTCGATAAAATTTCCCTCGGAATAGATCTGGAATAGCCGGGGTGGCTCCGATCCGATCTGCCCTCCGAGAATAAAGGACGCAAAAAACCCGCTGCGCGTCGCCTCCAACGCTTCTCCGTCCACCCGTCGCACCTCGCGCACAGCATCTCCCACGATCCGCGCGGCACGATACATCGACGTCGCCGTCATAAGAGTGTGCTCAACGCCAGAGTCGTCGGCCAACTGCTCGTTCAGAATGCTGACCACGGACTGGCTGATACCCAGATTGCCGGCCGTCAGTAGTACGATCACGCGATCCCCGGGCCGGCGCCAGTAATGCAACTTCCGGAACTGCGAGATGTTATCGACACCTGCATTCGTGCGCGTATCGGCGGCAAAGACGATGCCGCGGTCAAGTCGCAGGGCGACGCCGTAAGTCATATGAGGGCATGCTCAAACTATTGTTGCTGTTGAGCGCCTTGCTGCTGGACTTCGACAACCACGTCAAGTGTCTCGTTCTGTCCGCCCCGGCGGTTGCCACGAATGGGCGCGGCAGTCGCCGCATCCAGGCCCGTCGCGAGCCGAATATAGCGCTCCGTCGGGCACATCAGGTTCGCTGGATCGAAGCCGACCCACCCAAGGCCCTCCACCCACGCCTCCGCCCAAGCATGATGTGCGTCAGACGGTTCCGGTGTACCGGACAGAAAATACCCGTTCACGTAGCGCGCAGGTATGCCGAGCACGCGCGCGCCGGCAATGAAGATATGTGCATAATCTTGGCAAACACCGGTGCCATCAGCGAGCGCTTCTGCCGCACTGGTGTGCGAATGTGTCGTGCCAATCTCATAGGTCACCGCCTCACGGGTCGCATGCATCAAGCGGTGCAATTGATCGAGGGTGCATCCGCCTTTGCATTGTGTAGTGAGATCGCGGATCCCGTCATTAGGAGCCGTTCGCGGCGTTTCCCGCAAATAGACGCGAAGCGGCGCCGGCTCTGACAATCCCTTCGCAACGCCGATCCGATCCCCCGTCTCGACAACGCCACCGGCCTCGATGGTGATGCTGTCGTGCTCGCCTTGGATGGCCGTCAGATGTACCAGATTGCCGAAACCATCATGAAACTGCGCGGCATTTTCAATGCCCGGCGCAGTAACTTGCCAAGAGATGATCTTTTGCCCATCGAAGGTTGGCGGTGACAGCCGCAAGCTCTCGATAGCGTAACGCGCCAGCGTGTCGTAGCGATAGGTGGTGGTATGCTTGACGCTGAGCAACATGGCGATCTCAACCGTTGAAGTGGTATGCGTCTGAAATCTCCTCAGCCACGCGATTGTTGCGGCCCAGGAAGTCCGTCAAAAATTCATGCAAGCCCGACTGGAAGATAGTGTCGATGTTCCCATTTTCCAGCATCGCCAGCGTTTCATGCGCCATGGGTACGCACGTATCGTCCTGATCGTAGAAGGCCTTTAAACCAGCCACCGCTTGATCGATCTCGATGTAACAAGCCCGCAACGACCTGGGCATTTCAGCGCTGAGGATCAGGTAGTCCGCGATGTTCCAAGGCTTATAGTGCTGTTTGTAGACCCACCGGTAGCTGCGATGCGCCGACACGGACCTCAAGATTGACGCCCATTGCAGGTTATCAACGCTGGAGCCGATCATCTCGTAACTCGGCAGGAGGACAAAATACTTCACATCCAAAATGCGGGCCGTGTTGTCAGCCCGCTCCAGAAACGTGCCCAGCTGGCTGAAATAGAAAGTGTCGTTGCGCAAAATCGTGTTCAGCAGCGCGCCCCGATAGGTGGCCGACCGCTCCTTGATCCAGTCCAGAAGCGCAGGCAGCCGGTCGGATGTGATGTCGCGCGGATTGATCGCCTCGAAGTCGATCCACGCGCTATTCAGGCTCTCCCACATCTCGCGCGTCAACGAGGTGCGCTGCGCCCGCGCGTTTCGCCGCGCAATAGAGATGCATGAGCGGACGCTCGCCGGATTGTCGGCGTCAAAAAGAAGGTAGTTGATCACGTCCGACGTCGTCGGCGCGTCGTGCTTGGCCAGATATCCCGTCTCGCACCCAGCACTTTGCAAAGTGGATCGCCACTCCTCGTTGTACCCCTCACCCTCGCGCGGAAGCAACGCGATGCGATAGCCGACCTCGATCAGCCGCGCCATATTCTCCGCGCGTTCCAGATAGCGCGAGAGCCAGAAAAGATCGTTTGCCGTTCGGCCGAGCATGAAAGAAACCGGAGTTTGTGTTGGTGGGCAATCGTCTGTTCGAGGCTTAGTCTTGCAAGATCCAGGTGTCCTTGGTGCCGCCCCCTTGACTCGAGTTCACAACCAACGATCCCTCCCGCAGCGCCACGCGCGTCAGACCGCCGGGAACAAGTCGCACCCGATCGCCGATCAACACAAACGGGCGCAGGTCGAGATGACGCGGCGCCAAACCTGCATCGACGAGGGTTGGGCACGTGGAGAGGGCGAGCGTGGGTTGGGCGATGTAATTCGACGGTCGCGCTTTCAGTTTCTCGCGAAACGCGTCGATTTCCTTTTCTGAAGCTGCCGGTCCAACCAGCATTCCATATCCGCCCGAACCGTGAACTTCCTTCACAACCAGCTCTTTGAGATTGTCGAGGACGTAGGCGAGTTCGTTGGGGTTGCGGCAGTTTCGCGTCGGCACATTATTCAAGATCGGCGGTGCACCCGTGTAGAATTTCACGATCTCCGGAATGTAGCTGTAGATCGCCTTGTCGTCCGCGATTCCAGCGCCCGGCGCGTTGACGATCGTCACTCGCCCAGAACGGTAAACGTCAAACAAGCCAGGCACGCCAAGCATCGACGTCGGCTCGAACACCAGTGGATCGAGAAAATCATCATCGATTCGCCGATACAGGACGTCGACCTGCTTCAGTCCCTGCGTCGTCTTCATGTAAAGCGCACCGTCGAGGACCACGAGATCGTGCCCCTCGACGAGTTCGACACCCATCTGATCGGCGAGAAACGAGTGCTCGAAGTAGGCGCTGTTATAAAGACCGGGTGTGAGAAGCGCGATATTGGGTTCGCGGTCGAGATGCTTGTCCGCCACGCTCTCCAGCGTCTTCAAGAGATTGTCGGGATAGGTCTCGATCGGAGCGACGCGGTTCTTGGCAAACAAATCCGGAAACATGTGCATCATCGTTTCGCGGTTCTCCAGCATGTAGGAGACCCCCGAAGGCGTGCGCGTGTTGTCCTCGAGAACGTAGAACTCGTTCGGCCCCGTCCGAACGATGTCGATGCCGATGATGTGCGAGTAGATGCCAAGCGGTGGGTCCACACCGATCATCTCGGGCACAAAGGCGCTATTCTGGATGACCAGCTCTTCCGGGATTCGCCCCGCCCGCAAGATCTCTTGGCGATGGTAGATGTCGTACATAAAGGCATTGAGCGCCTTGACCCGCTGTTCAATACCCGCTGCCAGCCGCCGCCACTCGGATGCGGAAATGATGCGCGGCACGATGTCGAAGGGGATCAAGCGCTCGGAGGACTGCCCATCGCCATAGACGGCAAACGTTATTCCGGTCCGCCGGAACAGCGCTTCCGCTTCGGTTCGCTTCTTTTTCAGATCATCGATTTTCTGGGTACCGAGCCACTCAGCCACGGCGCGGTAAGGTTCACGCACCCCCCCACCGAAGCCATTCATTTCGTCGAAGGCTTTCGACACGTCGAGCGATCCCCCAATTCGTTTGTTCTTAGCCACAATAGCGCAAAGACCGGGCCAACTAAAAAACCAAATAAAGTCAGAGAGATAAGGCGGCAGGAACGACGATCTGGCGTCTCAAGAGGCGGCGGTTGCACAAGTTTCAGTCACGCCATGTCGCACGGAACGGCCTGAGCAGTTTTTAGGCGCCCTCCAATTAACCGCAAGTCGAACGACACGTCACGGTCCACCTGTTCGACCCGTCTCTGCCGCTATTCATCATGATAGTAAGGTCCTAGGGGTTGATCGACCAGTGGGAGTGGTCAAAGCGAGAGCGGTGACGGGGGACATGGCAGAACGCAGCAGCAGCCGAAGTGGAACGTACGCGGAGCGCGCGGGTTCCAGCCCCGAGCGCGTCGGCGTTATCGTCATACACGGTGTTGGCGAAACTGAAGCTGGCTGGATCAACGACAGCCTGATTCCCCGCCTCGCTTCGGAGCCCGACACCCCGGCATTCGACAATCACAGCGAGGTCTTCAACCTTCCCGATCGGGGCCGAAACCGTCCAAACCTTCGTTTCAAAGCATTTGTTCGCCGTGGCCGCACCCAGAGCGGAGCGAGCCTTGCGTTAATGGAAATGACCTGGGCCGATCTTTCGCGCATCGGCTCTGGCACGCTGGCCAACGCCCTCGTCATGCTGAAACTCTTCTACGAAGCGCCTCAGGTGCTCGGCGAGTGCTTCTTCGACAAGACGCGCAATGTCTTTGCCACCGTTCTTTGGAACCTCATCCGGCTCGCCAATTGGATTCTCCGCTGGCCCATCACCGGGCTCAACATCGTTGCGCTCGTTTGCGCCCTGACGCTTCTGCTCCGGCAAAGAATGCTGGACACACCTGACCTCCAGCCGTTGTTCATCTTTAGCCTGCCGCACGTGATGATGGCGCTCCTCGCCGGTCTCGCGGTGTTGTCACTCCTGTTCGCGCGATGGCGCGTTGGCCGCGACATCGCCCTCACCGATATAGGCATGTCGACGGCAATGTTCGCCGCCCTATCCGCGATGGCCATTTTTATCACGCAACAGGTCATGCCGGATGAACTGTTGATGAACCCGGCATTTTACCTGAAGGCAGCCGGCGTGGTCATCTTCGGGTTCTGGATGATCTGGAATTACGCCATGCTGGTCGCGATTCTGTCCCTCGCTGCCCTGGCCATCCAGCAATGGTTTGAAAAAGAGAACACCGAGCGCATTCCCATCATCCGTCCCGTGGCCGCAGTCAGCCTCAGCGTTGCCCAGGGCGTGATCTACAAAATCGTCATCGCCCTCCTCTGGATCTTTATATTCGTCACCCTTGATTTCAATGAACGCACCGCCGACGCCTGCCAGAATGATCCGCTACATGCGTGCAGCTACCTGGCTGACGTTCAGAAAAATCTTGTCGGAATTGTCGTTTTCAATCTCCTCGTCGTCTCCGCCCTCGCCGTCACATTCTTCGTTGTCGCAATCACCCGTTCGCTTCTGCGCATCCCCGCCCGCCGCACGCGCCGCCTAGCATCGTTCTGGATGCCGCGCATGATCGTGAACCCGGTTGCGATCGTCATTCTCCTCCTCGGCACACTTTTCAACCTTGTGATTTTCTATTGGCGGGATGTCATTCCGGTTGATTTCTACAAGCAGGTCGACGTACGGCTTCTGCCGTGGCAGGAGGTCGTTAAGGTCATGGTCGGCGGCGGTTCAGCCTTGACCGTCGCATTCTACGCCTTCCGGGCTTTGCAGCACGCCGCCCGCGGAATCCTTCACATCGGCCGCGATCTCGTCGACCACCAATTCACGCCGCGCTTTACATTCTCGCGCTACCTGCTTCCGAGACCCGCACATACGGGCGTCGCTCATCCCCGGCGCGCGCGCATTGAGGCTCGTCTCGATGTACTCTTGAAGGAAATCGTCGACGTCGAACAATTCGATCGCCTCGTCTTCATCGCCCACAGCCAGGGCAGCGTCATCCTGCACGACTACCTGAGCGGAAACCGGGACGACCTCGCGATCCGCAGAGCGCGCCGCATCGACATCCTGACGCTCGGCTCTCCGCTGTCCCACCTCTATCAATACTACTTCGCGAAATACGAAGCGACGAGCGCCGGTCCCGAAGCGCTGAACACGCGCCTCACCTCTTGGACCAACATGTGGCGCGTTGACGATCCCATCGGCAATCGGATCGATCTTTTCGACGGCAATTTCGTGCGCAACATTCCGCTGCGTCCCGGCGGACATGTCGACTACTGGAAAGACCCCGAGGCCATCCGCGCCATCATCGACCTCATTGAGGAACGGCCGATCTCTTATGTGCCAGTTGAAGCAAACGAGGCAATTGAGCGGCCGCTGGCCGAACCCGTACCAGCCGCCACCTAGACGACCGCGCTGCGCGTGCCGGGAATAGCGGGCGAGGGGCCGCAAAACGTGATCACATCTCCGTCGCTGATGGATGCGCCCAAATCCAAGTTGCCGCCCGTATAGGTGCCGGGATTCATGTCCCGCCCGTTGCACAAAACACGCGCAATTTGGTCCAACGGTATCTGGTAGATCGCAATAAGATCGCCCACGCTCGTCTCTGCAGGCACGTCAATCGTCTTGGCAAACCGTGGACGGTCGCCGAATTTCATCAGGCTCGTCACGAATCGCACCTCGATGGACATCGTTTCGGCGGCGCGGGACGTGGCGGCTGTGATCGAGCGGTCATAAGCGGACATGGCATGCTCACGAAAAAGTTTGCGATGCCCTGCAAATCCCGCAATTCGCGGCTGCGCACAATTCCCCGAAAGTCGAACGGGCGCCGGAGTGATCCAGCGCCCGCCCAAATGCCAAGCCACGCGTGGCTAAATTTTAGAACAACCCCTCGATCTGCCCCTGATCGTTCAGTCGAATGGTGTCTGCTGACGGCACCTTCGGCAGTCCGGGCATCGTCATGATGTCACCGGTCACCACCACAATAAACTCCGCCCCCGCCGAGAGACGCAGTTCCCGCACCGGCACGATATGTCCCGTTGGAGCACCGCGCTTGTTCGCGTCCGTCGAGAATGAATACTGCGTCTTGGCCATGCACACCGGCAGATGGCCAAAGCCCATGGCCTCCAATTCCTTGAAGCGCGTCTCAACCGAACCGTCGCACGAGATATCTGCCGCGCGGTAGATCTCGGTCGCGATCGTCTTGACCTTATCGCGCAACGGCATCTCGTCCGGGTACAACGTCTTGAAGTTGGCCTTGCCGCTCTCGCACACCCCCACGACATGCTGCGCCAGCGCTTCCGTCCCCTTACCGCCATCTGCCCAATGCGTGCACAGGAACGCCTTTGTTCCCATGCTCTCCGCCGCCTTCATCACTTCCTGGATTTCAGCTTCGGTATCCGTGATAAACCGATTGACGGCCACCACCGCCGGAACGCCGAACTTGGCGACATTTTCGATGTGCCGCTTGAGATTATCGCAGCCCTTGGCGACAGCAGCGACGTTCTCGCCCTTCAAGTCTTCCTTCTTCACGCCGCCGTGCATCTTGAGCGCCCGCACGGTCGCGACAATCACCGTTGCCGACGGCGCAAGACCCGCCTTGCGGCACTTGATGTCGAAGAACTTTTCAGCGCCAAGATCCGCGCCGAAACCAGCTTCTGTCACCACGTAGTCGGCCAATTTCAGCGCCGTCTGGGTTGCGAGCACCGAGTTGCAGCCGTGCGCAATGTTGGCAAACGGACCGCCATGGATAAACACCGGATTGTTCTCCAGCGTCTGTACTAGATTGGGCATCAAGGCGTCCTTGAGCAGCACGGTCATCGCGCCGTCCGCCTTCACGTCCCGAGCCCGCACCGGCTTCTTGTCGCGCGTGTAGGCGATGATGATGTTTCCAAGCCGATTTTCGAGATCCTTGAGGTCCTTCGACAGGCACAGAATGGCCATGACTTCGGACGCCACCGTAATGTCGAAACCGTCTTCGCGTGGGAAACCATTCGAAACGCCGCCCAGAGAGTTGACGATCGAGCGCAGCGCGCGATCGTTCATGTCAAGCACGCGGCGCCATTCCACGCGGCGGCTATCGATGCCCAGGCTATTGCCCCAGTAGATGTGATTGTCGATCAACGCCGAGAGCAGGTTGTGCGCGGATGTGATGGCGTGAAAGTCGCCGGTGAAGTGAAGATTGATATCTTCCATCGGCACGACCTGGGCGTAGCCGCCCCCTGCCGCGCCACCCTTCACGCCGAAGCATGGCCCGAGCGATGGCTCACGCAAAGCCATGATCGCCTTTTTGCCGATCCGGTTCAGACCATCACCAAGGCCCACCGTCGTCGTCGTCTTACCCTCGCCCGCTGGCGTCGGGTTGATGGCCGTCACGAGGATCAGTTTGCCGTCCGGGCGGTTCTTCAGACTATCGATAAAGTCCGCCGTCACCTTCGCCTTTGTCGGGCCGTACTGCAAAAGTGCATCCGATGGGATGCCGACCTTGGCGGCCACCTCCGAAATCGGCTTCATGCTGGCTTCGCGGGCAATCTCAATGTCGGTCTTCACGGTCACGGCGTTTCCCTCGAATGGAGTTTCTTATGCGTGGGTGAGTAGTTAACCGCGCGCGGCAGGCAAAGCTAGCAGCGGGAAAGGATGCTTGGCGGTTGTCCGGGAATATGTCGACTAAAGTCGCTGCCGCCAAGCGCGTTATTGTCGTCCGGGGCCTGGAGCGGTGCGGCTTTGCTTCGCACATGCGAAGGCCCACCGCTGGGGGCGGCGCGCCTGTCTTGGGGGGGCATGGTTTGCCGGCTTATCTCTCGCGGAAAGCCCGGTTGATCTGATCTGACATTGGCTTCATGAGGTAGGAAAGCGCTGTCCGCTCCTCGGTCGTAATATGGACTTCAACAGGGATGCCCGGCTGTAGCTTGTTGTGACCGAGCTTCGCCCGCTCGGCATCAGACATTGAAATTCTGGCGGTGAAATAGATTTCACCCGTGATCTGGTCGCGGGTCAGATCCGGCGAAATGCTCGCCACTTCGCCGGCGATTTGCGGTGTCGTCTGCTGGCTGAACGCACTGAAGCGTAGGCGCGCCTGCATGCCGACCCGCACCTGATCGATATCCTGCGGCGCGATCTTGGCCTCGACCAGCAGCTTATCGTCTTGCGGAACGATGAGCATGATCTGCTCGCCGGGATTGATGATCCCGCCCACTGTGAAAACCGCCAGCTGATGCACGATTCCATCCTGTGGCGCGCGGATGTCAACCCGGCGCAATTGGTCGACAGCAGCAATCTTACGTTCAACAAATTCCGCGATCTTCGTTTGTGCGTCGCGCAGTTCGTTGACCACCTCGGTCTTCATATCCTGGTCGAGGCGCGCCATCTGCAACGCAACTTCCGTCCGCCGCCCGCTCGTCTGCGCCAAAGTGGCGCCATACTGGCCAAGCTCGCCCTCAAGTCGCGCCTTCTCCCGCTTCAGCGCCGCCAGCTTCGTGGTCGTTACCAGCTGCTTGGCCTCTAGACCTGAAAGGCCCGCCAGCTCGTCGGCAATCAGTTTGATTTCGCGCGTCTTGGCATCAAGTTGCGCGGTGATGCCATCCGCCTCCTGCGCCAGTTGGCCGACACGCTCGTTGAGCTGCGACAGTTGCCCGGCCTTGGACTCCCGGCGCGAAACGAAAAGGCTTTGCTCGCCGTTCACGATCTCGGCAACATCGGCTTCGAAAGTTCTGCTGGCCAGTATCTCTGGAACAGCAATGCTGTCCGCGCCGTCCCGCTCCGCCTTGAGCCGCGCTTCGCGCATCAAAAGCTGATCGAGCTGCTTGGAGATTATCTGCTCGTTGGTGCGCGTGAGCGTCTCGTCGAGCCGGACGAGGAGATCGCCCACGTTCACCTTTGAGCCATTTTTCACGTGGATCTCACCGACAATGCCGCCGGAGGGATGCTGAACTTTCTTCACGTTCGACTCAACGACGACAAGTCCGGCGCCGATCACCGCGCCCGAGATCGTCGTGCTCGCAGCCCAAACACCCAGGCCACCGACGAGAAAAAATAATACTGCCAAGCCCGCTGCAATGTAACCGCGGACGTTCGCTGCAACCTCGACCTTGATGCGCTGCGGACGGGTCATTGAACACCTCCCGTATCGTGATCAGTGATCACCTTGGGCACCAAACTTGGAAAAGGCGTTGTCGAGGTTTCAGATGGCGCGGATGTCATCGGCGACACAGTGGCGACCGGCCGCAGAGACGCGGTCGGTTTGCTGGAGCCAGTCTTTCGTACAGTCCGAACGACCGGCATTGAGGCGTCTTTCGCGGCCACACCTGCAGCAGCGGGTCCGGCCGGCGCAACCGGTTCGGCTTGGTTCCGTGCGGCGACAGGCTCAGGAGTGTGCGCTGGTTGCGGCCGGTTGAGCACATCCTTCAGCACGTCGGCCTTAGGTCCGAAAGCCGCGATCTGTCCCCGTGCCATGGCCAAAACCATGTTGATGGCAGCCAGAGCTGACGGGCGGTGGGCGATGACGATCGCGATCCCGCCGCGTGCGCGAACCGACTGGATCGCTGCGGTCAGCGCGTTGTCACCGGCCGTATCGAGATTGGAGTTCGGCTCATCGAGCACGACGAGGAATGGATCGCCATAAAGCGCACGCGCCAACGCGATGCGCTGCCGCTGACCCGCCGAAAGTCCCACGCCGCCCTCGCCGATCTTGGTCTGATAGCCGTCGGGCAGATTGACGACCATCTCGTGAACTCCGGCCGCTTCCGCTGCCTTCACGATGGTCTCACTTGTGGCATCAGGATCGAAACGCGCAATGTTCTCGGCCACGGTCCCGGCAAAGAGTCCGATTTCCTGCGGCAGATATCCGATGTGTTGGCCGAGTGCCTCAGGCGTCCACTGGTCGAGCGCGGCCCCGTCGAGGCGCACGCTGCCAGCCGGTGTCAACGGTTGCCAAATGCCCATCAGCGCCCGGGCCAGCGTCGATTTACCCGACGCGCTGGGGCCGATGATGCCCAGGCCGTCGCCGGCGTTGAGCGCAAAATTGATCCCGTGAATAATCGGGTTGCGCTCACCCGGTGCCGCGATCGCGAGATTGCGAACACTCAGCGTCGCGGCCGGTTTGGGCAACGCCACAAGATCCGCCTCGTCCCCTCCAATATCCATCATATCGAACATTTTCGACAGACGCTCATAGCTCTGTCGTGTCGCAACGAACCCGCGCCAATGCGCAATAGCCGTCTCGATGGGCGCCAGAGCGCGCGCCATGATGATCGATGCGGCAACGATGGTACCGGGCGATACCTCGCCACGAATGACGAGCCAGGCGCCAAGGCCCAAGATTCCGGACTGCAAAAATAGCCGCATCACTTTCGAAATGCTGCCGATGCCGGATGCAGCATCATTTGCTGTCATTTGATCGGTGACATGCTGCGCAGTAAGCTTCTCCCAGCGGGCCAGCATACGGTCGCCAAGTCCAAGAGCATGGATGAGCTCAGCGTTTCGCCGCGTTTCCTCGCCGAAAGCGTAGCGAGACGACGCGCTGGTGACAGCCGACATCGTCGGCTCTCGCGTCTGCTGTTCGGTTAAAAGCGTCAACGTCACGAGAATGATCGCGCCGAACAGAGCGAAGACACCGAGGATTGGATGAAACAAAAAGACGACGAGCAGATAGATCGGCACCCACGGCAGATCAAAAAGCGCTGTCGGGCCAAGCCCGCTGAAGAAGCCGCGGATGGTGTCGAGATCGCGGACCGGCTGTAGACCGTCGCCAGACTTGCGGTACTTGAGCGGCATCATGCGGATGGCCCGGTACACGCTGGCCCGCACATCGTTGTCCATCCGGACGCCCACGCGGCTCATGACCCGGACGCGAATAAAATCAAGAAATCCGTTGGCCATATAAAGCAGCGCCATCAGAACGGTGAGACCGATCAAGGTCGGCACGCTGTTCGACGGCAGCACCCGGTCATAGACCTGGAGCATGTAGAATGAGCCGGTCAGCGCCAGCAGGTTGATGACACCCGAGAAGAGGCCAACAGCGATCAGTAGGTCTTTCGAGCGGCGAAGCGTGCGCTGCAGCGGGTTAGAAATGGGGGGACTGGACGAAAGCCGACTCATAACGGCACTCACGCTCCGGATCGCGCCGTGGCTCAATCGCGAACCGGAGGGTCCGTGACGGTCTTCGACGCATGGTTACCGGAACATTGGTGCCAGAGAACTCTTCACAGATGGCTAACTCTGAAAAGAAAAAGCGTTTCGGGAGAGTCACTTGCCAATTTCGCCCTTCATCTTTTGTCAAGCAGCCGGCGGCGCTGCATTGAATTGGAACCGGCCAATAAACGGTTTGCCCTCTTTGTCCCGCGCGCGCAGCTTGGCCGGCCTCGCCGTAAAGACATTCTTAGTCAGTTGCTGGAGCAACTGCTCGACGACCTTCGGCTCACCAAAAGCGGCCACGATCCATGGAATGTCTCCCGATTTCCAGTCGCCGGGATCGAGCTGCATCGGCTGATCGAGCTGCGCGGAAAGTCGCTGGTCGACGCTGTCCGAGACCATGGCCCACAAAACGACACCCATTGGAGCCACCACGCCTGTCTCCTGCGCCTGGGCTTCCGCGACCGCGAATTGCCCCGTCTGCATGGCCGGCACGACCATCCATTCCAGATCCGCCAAAGTCCTGCCCCGCTCCGATTCAGACCTCATCAGGAGTGTAACGATGTCGCCAAATGCACTGGAAAGTCGCTTGGCCAACTGCGCGCGGCGCGTCAGTTCCTCTTTGGATAGAGCTTTGGGCTTCTCATTTCCGCTCGTGGCCATGGGCCAAATCCTCACTGAAGTATCGTGGAAATTAACGTCCGTAAGGAGCGCTGGCCCGTCCGGAAGTCAAGCCCCGCGCGCAAATCCCAAGGGCATTCATCATTGCTTGCCGAATTCTATGCTGCAATGACAAATAGGTTGGAGACCAGCAGATCGGGGCTCTAAACAGCCAATGGCCCCGCAAACCTGGAAGCAAGACACCGGTATGTCCGACTCCATCGATTTGGCCGAATATCTCGCCCGCTGGGTCGACAAAAACCCGGAACGAGAAGCCGTGGCCACGACGGTGGCTGGCATCGCGCGCGCCTGCCTTGAGATCGACGCCCTGATCCGCAAGGGTCCCCTCGCTGGCGCCGTCACTGCAACCACGGGCAAGCAAAGTGGTATTGATCAGCAAAAAAAAATCGACGTTCTCGCCAACGATCTGATCTTGCGGGCGCTTCGCGATTGTCCCGTGTCGTGTTTTGCGTCGGAGGAAATGGATAGTCCGCTCCGCATTCACGCCGGCGGCAAACTCGCGGTGGCCGTCGACCCTATCGACGGCTCGTCCAACGTCGAAGCCAATATCACCCTCGGCACCATCTTCTCGATTCTGCCCGCGCTGGCGGGCGGCGCCGACGGATCAAGCTTCATGCAGCCTGGCCGCAATCAGCTTGCCGCCGGCTTTGCGGTCTATGGTCCCTACACCAGTTTCGTTGTCAGCGTCGGCGCCGGCACGCAGATTTTCACGCTCGATCCCGAAACCAAGCGATTCATACGCAGCTTCTACAGCGTTGCCATTCCCGCCAGTACCGCCGAATTCGCCATCAACAGTTCGAATTATCGCCACTGGGAAGATTGCGTGCGCATCTACGTTGACGATCTCTTGCGCGGCCGCGACGGCCCGCGTGGCAAGGATTTCAACATGCGGTGGACCGCCACCCCGGTCTCGGACATCTACCGCATCCTCAACCGCGGCGGCATCTTCCTCTACCCAGGCGATCTGCGCGACGGTTATAACGCCGGCCGCCTGCGCCTCGTTTATGAGGCAAACCCCATCGCTTTTGTCATCGAACAGGCCGGTGGTGCCGCATCGACCGGGCGCACCGCCATTCTCGACGTAGAGCCCCAGAGCCTGCATCAGCACACGCCGATCGTCACCGGTTCGAAAGCCGAAGTCGACTATGTCGTCCGCCTCCACCACGAACCGCACGGTCCAGGCGAACGCTCGCCCCTCTTCGGCCGCCGTGGTCTATTCCGAATTTGATCGCAGGAAAGTAACGAGAGATGTCCGCCAAGCATCCGATCATTTCCGTCACCGGTTCGTCCGGCGCCGGCACGTCGTCCGTCAAGCGCACGTTCGAGCAGATCTTCCGCCGCGAAGGTCTCAACGCGGCGTACATCGAAGGCGACGCTTTTCACCGCTACAATCGCGAAGAAATGCAAGCGGCCATGCAGTCCGCCGAAGAGGCCGGCAATCAGAACTTCAGTCATTTCGGCGTCGAAGCCAATCTTCTAAAGGAGCTGGAGCAGGCGTTCCGCTCGTATGGCGAAATCGGCACCGCCAAGACCCGGCACTACATTCACAACCAAGAGGAAGCGCTGACCTTCGGTACCGAGCCGGGCACTTTCACGGCCTGGGAAGAGATCCCCTATGGCACCGATCTCCTCTTCTATGAAGGCCTCCACGGCGCCACCGTCACCGGCAAAGTGAACATCGCCAAATACGCCGACCTGAAAATCGGCGTCGTCCCCGTCATCAACCTGGAATGGATCCAAAAGATCCACCGTGACCGCGAAGACCGTGGCTACACCACCGACGATGTCGCCACCACAATCCTGCGCCGCATGCCTGACTACGTAAAATTCATCTGCCCGCAGTTCACCGAAACCGACATCAACTTCCAGCGCATCCCCACGGTCGATACGTCCAATCCTTTCGTCGCCCGCTGGATCCCCACGCCCGACGAGTCGATGGTTGTCATTCGTTTCCGCTCCCCGCGCGGCATCGACTTTTCGTATCTCTGCTCCATGATCAAAGACAGCTTCATGTCCCGGGCGAACTCGATTGTCGTTCCCGGCTCCAAGCTCGACCTTGCTATGCAGCTCATCCTGACGCCGATGATCCTCCAGCTCATGGAACGCAAGCGCCGCACATTCTTCTAAACGGCCTTGGTGCTGGGTTTTACGCAGCCGTCCCGCGCCGCCCGCTTGCCCTTGCCGCCTGGCCCGTGTACCCCTGCGCCGACGCCATCCCGGAGGAAGCCCCATGTCCCGGCCGCTCATCATCGCCCCATCGATCCTCTCCGCTGACTTCTCCAAGCTCGGCGCAGAAGTCCGCGACGTGGATGCCGCCGGCGCCGACTGGATCCACCTCGATGTCATGGACGGCCACTTCGTCCCCAACATCACGTTCGGCCCACCCGTTATCAAGGCCATCCGCGCCGCGTCACCGAAGGTCTTCGATTGCCATTTGATGATCGCACCTTGCGATAACTACCTCGCAGCCTTCGCCGACGCTGGCGCCGACATCATCACCGTCCACGCCGAAGCCGGTCCCCACCTCGATCGGTCGCTCCAAGCGATCAAGGCGCTTGGCAAGAAAGCCGGCGTTTCGCTCAACCCGTCGACACCCGCCAGCGTCATCGAGTACGTCCTCGACCGCTTGGACCTCGTCCTCCTCATGACCGTCAACCCTGGCTTCGGCGGCCAAGCCTTCATCCCGTCGGTCATCGAGAAAGTGCGTCACGTGAAAGCCCTCGTCGGAAACCGCCCCATCGACATCGAGATCGACGGCGGCGTCACACCCGAAACCGCGCCGCTCGTCGTCGCTGCCGGTGCCAACGTTCTTGTCGCGGGCTCCGCCGTCTTCAAAGGCGGCACGCAAGCGGCCTACGCAGAGAACATCCGCGCCATTCGCACCGCCGCATCGTCCGCCCGCGCCCGCGCGGCGTGACGCCGTGAGCCCGTAATGCGTTTCGACACGCCGCTGCCCATCGACGACGTGCTCGGCGAACTGAGCGCGGCGCTGACCGCCCGCTCGTCGGTGGTCCTCGTCGCTCCGCCCGGCGCCGGCAAAACGACGCGCGTGCCGCTCGCCCTGCTCGATGCCCCCTGGCTCGGCAAGCGCAATAAAATCCTGGTCCTCGAACCCCGCCGCATCGCAGCGCGCGGCGCTGCCGAGCGCATGGCCAAAACGTTGGCCGAACGCGTCGGCGACACGGTCGGCCTGCGCGCGCGCATGGTCACCAAGAGCGGTCCGAAAACCCGCATCGAAGTCATCACCGAGGGCGTTTTCACCCGCATGATCCTCGATGACCCGTCCCTCGACGGGATTGGTGCGGTTCTTTTCGACGAATTCCACGAACGCTCGTTGGATGCCGATCTCGGCCTTGCCCTGGCACTCGAGACGCAAAAGGCTCTCCGCGACGATCTCCGCATTCTCGTGATGTCCGCCACACTCGACGGCGCTCGCATCGCGTCTCTTCTCGACAACGCCCCCATCATCGAAAGCGAAGGCCGCGCCTTTCCCGTTGAAACCCGCTATCTTGGCCGCGATGCCAGCCGCTGTATCGAAGATCAGGTGACGGACGCGATCGGCCGCGCCGTGCGCTCTGAGCCCGGCTCGCTCCTCGTCTTCCTTCCCGGCCAAGGCGAGATCAAACGGGTGGAAGAACGCCTGCGCGATAGCATCGCCGATCCGGCCATCATCCTCGCGCCCCTCTACGGCTCTATGGATATGGCCGCCCAAGATCGCGCCATCGAGCCAGCCCCCGCCGGCCAACGCAAAGTCGTCCTCGCCACCGCTATCGCCGAAACCTCGCTCACGATCGAGGGCGTCCGCGTTGTCATCGACTGCGGCTTACAGCGTGTCCCCCGCTTCGAACCCGACGCGGGCGTCACGCGCCTCGAAACCGTCCGCGTCTCTCGCGCCTCCGCCGACCAGCGCCGGGGTCGCGCCGGCAGAACGGAACCCGGCGTCTGTTACCGCCTCTGGGATGAACCACAAACCGCAAGCCTGCGCCCTTTCACCGAACCCGAAATCCGTTCCGCAGATCTATCCGGTCTGCTCCTCGATCTCGCCGAATGGGGCGTCACCGATCCGGCAACTCTGGCCTGGCTTGATGCACCTGCACTGTCGGCCGTGACCGCCGCCCGCGAAGAGTTGCAGGCCATCGCCGCCCTCGATGCCAGCGGCCGTATCACGCCCGAAGGCCGCCGCGTCCGAGCACTGCCGCTGCCGCCTCGCCTCGCCCGCATGGTGCTTGCCGCGCAATCGCTTGACGCCGCCGAACTGGCCGCCCTCCTCGTCGAACGCGGCCTCGGCGGCACTGACACCGACCTCGATCACCGCCTGACGAATTTCCGTCGCGACCGCTCCCGCCGCGCCGATGACATGCGCCGCCTCGCAGCTGCTTGGGCCAAGTCGGCTGGCGCCGGCAACGGCACGAGCGATGACACCGCAGCGACCCTTCTTGCGCTCGCCTATCCCGATCGCATCGCCAAGGCCCGCGGCGCTCCGGGCCAATATCTCCTCGCCAACGGCCGCGGTGCGCACCTCGATCCCGCCGATGGCCTCGCCCGCGAGCCCTACCTCGTCGTCGCCGAATTGCAGGGCAAGGCAGCGGCCACGCGCATCCTTTCCGCCGCGCGCTTGACCGAGGCCCAACTTGTCGCGTGCGCAGGTCACCGCATCGTCGATCGCGATGAAATCTCCTTCGACACCACAGCCGGCGCCATCCGCGCCCGCCGCATCAGCCGTCTCGATGCCATCACGCTCTCCAGCGAAAGCCGCGCTGTCACGCCGTCATCGGAAACCGCCGAATTGCTCGCCCGGGGCGTTGCTACCACCGGCATCGATCGGCTGCCCTGGTCCAATACCCAACAGCAGCTCCGCCACCGTGTAGCATTCCTGCGCACCGCCGAAGGCACCGGCTCGAATTGGCCCGATTTGAGCGACGTTGCACTGGCTGAAGCCCCCGAAACATGGCTCGCCCCGTTCCTCGATCGCGCAACCAAACGATCAGAGATTGATGCCGCCGTACTCGGAAGTGCTCTTGAAGCGCTCATACCGTGGGACATGAAGCGCAAACTCGATGCCGATGCGCCGACCCACTTCGAGGCGCCCACCGGCAACAGCCATCCCATCGACTACGACGGCCCCAGTGCGCCTGCTCTCTCAATCCGTGTCCAGGAACTGTATGGGCTGAAAGAGCACCCGGCGATTGCCGGCGGCCGCCTGCCGCTGACGCTCAATCTGTTGTCGCCTGCCCATCGGCCGATTCAAATCACGCGCGACTTACCCGGTTTCTGGGCGGGCTCCTGGAGAGCTGTGAAATCAGAAATGAAGGGCCGCTACCCGCGCCACCTTTGGCCGGATGACCCAGCCAGCGCCCTACCGACCGCGCGGGCTAAGCCGCGCGGTACATGACGCAGTCCAGTCGCCTTAGCGATAGCAGGGACGCCCCTCGACACTGGCGCTCCACCCGCTCGTCTCTTTCGAATATGAAATCTTCTTGCTGGCGGCATTTCCAAAGCTTGCCCACCGGCCGCCGTACTCCAGATCCGTGAAATCGATCCAAGACCGGATCGCGGCCTTCTGCGCAGCGGCCTTGGTGGCACCCACGCCACTCCCCGAATGCCAGTGATCGCTCATGCAGAGCTTGCCCTTCTCGCGGCGCATGTCATGCATGGCGGCAAGCCCAGAAATCTCTTGAGCGGAAGCGGAAACCGGTAGGCCAGCCGCAACAATCATCACAGCAATCATGCTGAAGCGCATTCGTTGTCTCCCCAAGACCATTTCGCAGAACAGGCGAATCGCCGAGATATTAGCGGCGCCCCCGACACCCTTCAATTAGATCAGACGCATCGTCCGCATACTTATGTGTCCCGATCGCCCCACAATAATGTGGTCGTGCACGGTCACTCCCAGCGGCTTGCCGGCATCGATGACAAGCTTGGTCATATCAATATCTGCCCGCGATGGTGTTGGATCACCTGACGGATGATTGTGGACCAGAATGATTGCCGTCGCCGAAAGTTCCAACGCCCGCTTGACGACTTCACGAACGTACACCGGCGTGTGGTCCACGGTTCCTTCGCCCTGCACTTCATCGGCGATCAGCCGGTTCTTCTTATCGAGGAAGAGAACGCGAAACAGTTCCCGTTGTTCGTAGCCCTGCGCCAACGTCAGATAGGCCAGCACATCCGGGTGTGACGATAGCAGTGGTTTCTGGATCATCCCAGTTCGCGTCAGCCGCGTAGCCGCCGCATGAACCAGCCGAAACTCCGTCACAACGGCATCGCCGACGCCGGTGACTTCCTTCAGTCGCCCCTCGGGCGCATTGACGACCTCGGCGAACGAACCAAATCGCGCAATAAGCCGCTTAGCGAGGTCCTTCGTATCCCGCCGAGGGATCGCACGAAAAAGAACGAGTTCGAGAAGTTCATAATCTGGCAGCGCATCCGCCCCGCCTTTGCGAAAGCGGTCCCGCAACCGGTCCCGATGCCCCATGTGCAGCGGAGCCGTTGCCGAAGCAGAGACCGAAGACGCTTCAAACAGACCGGTCTGGCTCGGCTGATCGTCGCCCTTCCCCCGGTCCGTCATCCTCGCCCCCGCCAACGTTTTCTCTATGCGATGACGTAGGGCGGTTGATGCAGTCCGGCGGGCGACGTCGTAAAGATCTCGCAACCCGTCTCCGTCACACCGATCGTATGCTCGAACTGCGCCGAGAGTTCGCGGTCGCGCGTCACGGCCGTCCATCCGTCGGGCAGCACTTTCACCGACGCCTTGCCGAGATTGATCATCGGTTCGATCGTGAAGAACATGCCGGGCTGCATCACGACGCCCTCGTTCTCCTCGCCGTAATGCAGGATATTTGGCCGGTCGTGGAACACGCGGCCAAGTCCGTGCCCGCAAAAGTCCCGCACCACGCTGCACCGCTCCGCTTCCGCGAACTGTTGGATGACTGCACCGATCTTGCCGGTCGAAACACCAGGCTTCACCGCCGCGATCCCGCGCATCAGGCATTCATACGTCACTTCAATAAGCCGCTCCGCCCGACGAGAAACCTCCCCGACCGCGTACATGCGGCTCGTATCGCCATGCCACCCGTCTACGATGAGCGTGACATCGATGTTGACGATGTCGCCATCGCGCAAAGGCTTCGGCCCCGGAATGCCATGGCAAACCACATGATTGATCGATGTGCAGATCGCCTTGGGAAATCCACGATAATTGAGCGGCGCCGGGATTGCGCTGTGATCGCGCGCGAAGTCCATAACCAGAGCATCGAGGTGATCGGTGGCGACACCGGGCTTCACGTGCGGCGTAATCATATCCAGTGCCGCAGCCGCCAACTGCCCCGCCTTACGCATCCCCGCAAAGTCTTCGGGTCCGTGCAGCTTGATCGAATTATCGCGCTGACGCGCCCGGGAAACTTCGACGTTCGACATGGATCTGCTGCTCACCGTAACTGATGGCTGAATTAATATCGGAAAGACGGCTCTTAGCCAACGCACGAGCGGTCCCGATCCGTCGCAGGCGACGCGGAAAAGGAAACGGCGGCCTTTTGGGGCCGCCGTTCCGGATGTTCACCCGTCAGATCGCCGGGAGATTTACGCCTGGGCGTCGCCTTCGCCCTCGGCGGGAGCTTCGGCAGCCGTCAGCAGCGCGCGTGCTTGGCCAATCCAATCCTGCTTCTCGATGCGGCCATCGATGTTGAGCGCACCTTCGACGTTGCCGATGTCCTCGTCCGAGAAATTCGCAACCTGTTCGAACTTGTAAAGATTGAGCTGCTTCAGGCGAGCGGCCAGCATCGCATCGATGCCATTGATCTGCGACAGATCATCGGCCTCACCCTTCGGCTTCTTGAAGCCCTTCCAGGCGGCATTCAGCTTGCGGGCGCGCGCGTCGGTACGTTCGAAGATGCGCGCAGCCTTACCGCGCAGACCGCGCAGGTAATAGAGCTTGGCGCGGCGCACGCGGCCGCGGCGGATAACTTCGATTTCCGCGATGTGCGGCGAGTAGATCGGGAACACGCGCTCCACGCCCTCGCCATACGAAATCTTGCGCACCGTGAAGCTTTCGTTGATGCCAGCGCCTGCGCGCGCAATCACGATGCCTTCATAGGCCTGTAAGCGCTCAGCCGGCGCACGAGCTGCGGCAGCCTTCTTCTTCTTGTCTTTTGGATCGACGTCGGCCGATTCCACGACCCGAACCATGACCTTGACCGTGTCTCCAGGCTGGAATTCCGGAACCCGGCGCTTGGCAAGCACGGCATCCATCTGCTCGCGCTCAATCTGCTGAATAATGTTCATTTTCGTTCCTTTTTGATTATTTTTCAATGCAGAGGAGCACTGCCGCCGCCGAAACGGCGGGCGGGCAAAGCTCGTGCGGCCCTTAAGGGCACCCTGAGCGGGGAATTCGTTGAGGCGCGTGATACCGGAAAGGGTAGTCCTTGTCGAGTGGGTGCGGCCCCTCAACCCATCCCAGGGCCGATCAAAGGGGCGGCGGCGGTCCCGGCGCCGGACCGAGTTCCGAAGGGGGCATGCCAAGGCCCCGGAGCGTCATGAAACGTGGATCTTCACGCGACGCCGCCGACAAACCATTCGTCCCGCTGTCTTTCGGGTCAGGTTGAAAAAATCCGGTCGCCACCGCCCCAAGTGCGGCCGGTGCGGCCACCGCCGGTTTTTGCGGTTTTACAGGCTTGGGCGCATCGCCGGGAAAAACCGGGGGCGGCTTGACCGCTGTCGTGGTGGCTGGCGGCCGCGCGGTCTTACGGAGATTTTTGCTCCCTGGCCGCACAGCCTTTGCCGGCCGGACCTTCGTTTTCGGCGCAACTGGCTCGGCCACGGGCGTCGTCGCTGCGCCATCATCTTGCGTCTCGCGCACCTCCACTGTCAGCGACGCGATCTTCACCCCCGCTCGGGTTCTGAGATCCAGTGTCGCCCGCACGGGCTCGGTCCGCTGCCGAGGCAACTCAATCACGAGGTTATCCAGATCGCCGAACGCAACCGCCCAGGCCCCGGCTTCCGCCCCGCCCCCTGCCAACCCATGCCCCACCAGGGACGCCCCGGCCGACAACCGGGCGTCGGATGGCAGCCCAGTAATGTGCAAAGACCCCAAAGGATCGAAAATCGGTTCCGCGACAAGGGCATGCTGTTCGACCGAAGCGGTCGTCACGGGTTTTGGAAGGGTCCCCAAGTTGCGGCCGATGACGGCCTGTAGTGCAGGCAGCAACTGGTCCCGCCCCTCGGCTCTGACAAACGCAAAGGCAGGTGTCGGCTGAAAGGGAGGGATTGCAGGACCCGCCAACGCGAGAGCGGCGGGTTCACCGTGCGGCCTCTCCCGCCCGCTTTCCAAGATAAACCATCCGCTCAATGCCAGCAGTGCCCCCGCCAGGAGAAGAAACTCGAAGTCCGCCGACAGGCCCTTGACGAAGTGGCCCCAATTGGCCTCGCTGGCAGCATCCATGTCGGGAAGGGGCTGCGGCTCTGGCTGGTCCCAACCGCCAAGCGAACGATCCGTCGCCGTAGCGTAGGGTGAAGGGTCCGGCATCGGTTTAACCTCTGAACACAAGACCTCGAAACGGTCTGAGCAGGCTGAGCAATTCCCTCATGCGGCCAAAGCAATTGTTTATCAAATGCCAATTGTTCATAAAATACTTCAAAGACGAACACAGTAAAAAAGCTAGTAAGCATTGCAAGGTATTGAGGCGGAATTAATTCCGAACCTACACGGAGTGAACAGCTCATATTAGCCATATAAACGAGCAAAAACAGCATATTAAGCCCACGTTTTCTATAAGATTCAATTGCAACGTTATTCCCACAATGAGCTTTTCGCAATTCAAGCGGGGATCCGCTGCAATCCCCAAACCGGCGCGTCGCGAAATGGCAACAAGGTCACTTGGCCGGGCTTCATAAGCCCGCGTGCCGCGAAACAAATAAGGTCATTAACCAACTGTTAACCAACCTGATCAATCCTTTACGAAACACTAACGGGGGCGGTGGGGATGATTCGGCAGCTCTACGATCTGGAAGACCGGCTCTTCTACCGCTCGCGTGGCTGCACACCGTCCGTGCGCCGCCTCGTCGAGAACCTGTCCCGCGCCATCGGCCATATCGCCGACCGGCTGGAAGGCCAAGCGTGGCGCGGCCGGCCAACCTGACGTCAATCGTGCTCCGGTTTGCGGGTCAGATCGGGCCGCCTCTGCGCAGTGATGCGCTGGGCCTCCGCCCGCCGCCACGCCGCAATCGCTTGATGATCTCCCGACAACAACACCTCGGGGATGCCGCTCCCCTCCCACTCTCGCGGCCGCGTGTATTGGGGATATTCGAGCAGCCCCCCCTCGAAACTCTCGTGCGCCAGGCTCTCAGGCGCCCCCAGCACTCCCGGCAGCAGCCGCACGCACGCATCGATCAAAACCATCGCCGCCAGCTCCCCTCCCGACAGCACGTAGTCTCCGATCGACACCTCCATCAGCCCGCGCCCCGCGATCACACGCTCATCGACGCCCTCGAAACGTCCCGCCAATAGAACGACACCCGGCCCCGCCGATAGCGTCTTGGCCATCGCCTGATCAAACGGCCGCCCGCGAGGTGACAGATAGATCAACGGGCTGTCGGGGTTGGCAGCACGCGCCGCATCCACGGCTGCCCCAAGTACATCTGCCCTGAGCACCATCCCCGCACCGCCGCCCGCGGGCGTATCGTCCACCTGCCGGTGCCGCCCCAACCCAAAGTCGCGGATCTGATGCGTCGTCAGCGACCAGACGCCCGCATCCAGCGCCTGCCCAACGAGCGAAACACCCAGTGGTCCGGGAAACATGTCGGTAAACAGCGTCAAAACGTTTGCGCGCCACGCCGCCCGCCCATCGCTCGTCGGAAAGTGTGCCATCTGCCGGCTCAGACGCCTTCCACAACTGTGATGTCGATTGTGCCGGCGCCCTGTCGGAGCGCTTTTGCCTCGGCGTATTCGGGGCTCGTCGCATAGCCGATGGCATGCGCATAGCTCGGAAACTCAAGTACGACGTTGCGCTGCACGCCATGGCCTTCGATAATTTCACATTGGCCGCCGCGCACAATCGGACGCCCCTCGAACTTATCGAGCGCGATCTTCGATTTGGCGACGTACTGGCCCCACTTTTCGGGATCGGTCACGGTGGCATGCGCAATCACATAACCCTTCGCCATTCGTCTTGTGTCCTTCTCATTGGCCCAAAGATCAAGAAGGCATAAGCCGCAGAACGGCGTCCCGCAAGCAACCGCCCTCTGGCGTGCTGAACGGCCAGCGATTACATGGCCTGCCGGATGTGATGGTGGAACGTCAGCGCCGCCTGGACCGGGTCGTCCGCCTGGGTAATCGGCCGCCCAACGACGATATGATTGGCCCCCGCACCAATCGCGTTCTCCGGCGTCATGACCCGCTCTTGGTCGTCCGTCGTGCCACCAGTGAGCCGGATCCCCGGTGTGACGATCAAAAAGTGTGGCCCCGTCGCGGCACGGATCGCTGCCGCTTCCTGCCCCGATGCAATGACGCCGTCGCACCCCGCTTCATAGGCAAGCCGCGCGCGATGCAGCACCAGGTCGCTCGGCGACAAGCGGCTCCCCTGTTGCTTCACATCCTCCGCCGTTAGGTTCGTCATCACGGTGACCGCAAGCAGCTTAAGCTGACTTCCGCCCCGTCCCGTCACCGCTGCCCGCAGCGTCTTAAGATCGTGACCGTGCACGGTCAGGAAATCGACACCCAGTTCGCGCGCATTGGAAACCGCCCGCTCAACCGTATTTCCAATGTCGAGCAGCTTCATATCGAGGAACACGCGCTTGCCCCGCGCCTTCAAGCTGTCGGCGAGATCGAGACCACCGGCAAACAAAAGTTCCAACCCGACTTTATAGAACGTCACCGCGTCGTCGAGCTTAGCAACGAGTCGCTGCGCCTCCTCCACGGTCGGCATGTCGAGCGCAACGATCAGACGGTCTTTGACAGGTGTGTGTGACATAGCGGGGATCCGGCATCCGGACCACGCGGGTCCGGAACGTAGTTGTGATCGTCAGTCCGGTTGCCGTCTGCCGGCTGCCGGATGGCGTTCATTATCCATGCAGCACGTGTGCGGCGCGGGCAAGCTTTTGAATAAGCGCCTTGAACTGCTCTTGCGAGTCCTTGTTCTTTAAGTGCCCGTGGTCGTCGTATGCGTCCATGGCACGCGGCACCGCAAACTGCTCCGGTAGGACCAGCGCACTGAGCCCCAACTCCAAAACCGTCCGCACGGTATTCAGTCCGCGCAATCCACCCATGCCACCCGGTGAGGACGATCCAAGCGCGAACACACGTGTCTTGAACACGGCCAGCGGCTCTTCCCCGTCATTGCGAATGCGGCTCAACCAGTCGAGCGTGTTTTTCAAAAGCGGCGTGATCGACGCATTGTATTCCGGACACGCGATAAAGATGCCCGTGTGCACGCGCATCAGCGCCTCGAACTTGCGCGCGTTATCCGGAATACCGTCGCTATTCTGCAAGTCCGCATCGTAGAGCGGCAAAGGATAGTCTCCCAGATCCGCAAACGTAGCAGCGATACCGTTCGCCTCGGCGATCGTCGCCCCGAGCTTGGCGAGGCGCATGTTGTGCGAGCCAGTCCGTGCCGATCCGGCGAAGAAAAGAAGGCGAGGGGCGTTCGATGTCGTGGACATGGGCTCATCCCGGCTTGGAGCGGTGAATACTCAATCAATTGATAGTCCAACGGCAAGAGGCATAACGTGTCTGCGCAATGTCCAGCGGCGCCCGTGCTCAAGTCTCGCCGCCAAAGAGATCCTTGATACGCGCAAAGAACCCGGTGCTCGCCGGGCTTGTCTCTTTCGCGCTGAGTTTATCGAACTCCTCCAGCAACTCGCGCTGCCGCCGGGTCAAATTCTTCGGCGTCTCGACATCCACCTGAATATACAGATCGCCCGTCGTCGTTGATCTCAGGATCGGCATACCCTTACTCTTCAGGCGAAACTGTTTGCCCGTCTCAGTCCCTTCGGGAACCTTGACGCGGCTCGTGGTTCCGTCGAGGGTCGGCACGTCAATCTGCCCGCCGAGCGCAGCAGTCGTCATCGAGATGGGAACGCGGCAAAAGACATCCGCTCCGTCGCGCTGGAACAGCTCGTGCGGCTTGATCGACAGGAAAATGTAAAGATCGCCGGCCGCTCCCCCGCGCAGCCCCGCTTCACCCTCGCCGCTGAGGCGAATGCGCGTCCCGTCCTCCACGCCCGGAGGAATGTTCACCGACAATGTCCGCTCTTTGACCACGCGCCCCGCGCCGTTGCAGGCAGTGCACGGGTCGGCAATCGTTTCACCGCGTCCTTGGCAGGTCGGGCATGTCCGCTCGATGGTAAAAAAGCCCTGGCTCGCGCGCACCTTTCCGGCACCGCCGCACGTGCCACACGTGACGGGTTTCGTGCCGGCTTTCGCCCCTGTGCCCGAGCACGTCTCGCACCCCACATTGGTCGGAACGCGAATTTGCGCGGTCTTTCCGGAGTAGGCGTCGTCGAGGGTGATCTCCATATTGTAGCGTAGATCCGCCCCGCGCTCGCGCCCGGGTTGGCGCGCATTGCCACCGCCTCCGCCGCGGCGCCCACCCATGAACTCGCCGAAGAGATCGTCGAAGATATCAGACATCGACGACGCGAAATCCGGACCGAATCCAGGGCCGCCTCCGCCACCACCGCCGCGTCCGCCCATGCCGCCATCAAACGCCGCATGTCCAAACCGGTCGTAGGCCGCGCGCTTCTGCGTGTCCTTGAGAACCTCGTAGGCTTCGTTGAGTTCTTTAAACTTCTGCTCGGCGTCTTTGTCGCCGGGATTGCGGTCGGGATGGTGATCCTTGGCGAGCTTGCGAAAAGCGGATTTCAGATCCTGTTCGCCAGCATTTCGCGGCACCCCGAGAATTTCATAATAGTCGCGCTTGGCCATGGGGGCGTTCTATCCGAGGCGAAAATGGGCTGGCACCGTTTTGACTGCGGGCATCGCATCCAGCGGAGCATAAAGTCAGAAGGGAGGTTGCCGTCCCAACGCCGCAAAGGCGCAGAAGCGGGCCGGACCTGAAACTGCCCCGTCGCGATGTGCGGCGGGGCAAAACATCAGGTTCAGCCGGCCTTCTTCTTGTCATCCTTGACCTCTTCGAAGTCGGCATCGACGACATTTTCATCTTCCGGCTCGCGGTCCTCCGACGAACCTTCGCTCGCGTCCCCGGTGCCGGCACCGGCGGACGCCGAGTAGATCGCCTCGCCGATTTTCATGGCCACCTGGGCCAGGGCGTTGGTCGCGGTCTTGATCTTCTCTGCGTCCTCGGAGCCAAGCGTCTCTTTCACAGCTGCAATAGCTGTCTCGACATCGCCCTTCACGGCCGCAACACCAGCGTTCGAACCATTTTCGACAAGCTGCTTCTCGGTCGCATGCACGAGCGCTTCGGCTTGGTTCTTCGCCTCGACGAGTTCACGCTTCTTCTTATCGTCCGAAGCATGTGCCTCAGCGTCTTTCACCATCCGCTCGACCTCGGCCTCCGACAGACCGCCCGATGCCTGAATGCGCACCGACTGCTCCTTACTCGTGGCCTTGTCCTTGGCCGAGACATGCACGATGCCGTTGGCGTCGATGTCGAACGTCACCTCGACCTGTGGCACGCCACGCGGTGCCGGCGGCAGGCCGACAAGGTCGAACTGACCCAGCAGCTTGTTGTCCGCCGCCATTTCGCGCTCGCCCTGGCTGACGCGGATGGTCACAGCCGTCTGTCCGTCTTCCGCCGTCGAGAACACTTGGCTCTTCTTCGTCGGGATCGTCGTGTTGCGGTCGATCAGGCGGGTGAACACGCCGCCCAGCGTTTCGATACCCAGTGACAGCGGTGTCACATCGAGCAGCAGGACGTCTTTGACTTCGCCCTTGAGCACGCCAGCCTGGATCGCGGCACCAACGGCCACAACTTCGTCCGGGTTCACACCCTTATGCGGCTCCTTGCCAAAGATTTCTTTGACAGTCTGCTGCACTCTCGGCATGCGCGTCATGCCGCCGACGAGAACGACCTCGTCGATCTCGGCAGCTTTCAGGCCAGCATCCTTGATCGCCTGCAGGCACGGGCCCTTCGTCTTTGCGATCAGATCTTCGACAAGGCTTTCCAATTTGGCGCGCGTGAGCTTCATCGTCAGATGCTTCGGACCCGATGCATCGGCCGTGATGAAGGGCAAATTGATTTCCGTCTGCGACGACGACGACAGCTCGATCTTCGCCTTTTCAGCCGCTTCCTTCAGGCGCTGCAAGGCGAGCTTATCGCCACGCAGGTCGATGCCGTTAGACTTCTTGAACTCGTCCGCCAGATACGAAACGAGCTTCATGTCGAAGTCTTCGCCGCCCAGGAACGTGTCGCCGTTCGTCGACTTCACTTCGAAGACGCCGTCGCCGATCTCCAGAACCGAAATGTCGAATGTACCGCCGCCGAGGTCATAGACCGCGATCGTCCGGGCTTCTTTCTTTTTGTCGAGACCGTAGGCGAGTGCGGCCGCCGTAGGTTCGTTGATGATGCGAAGAACTTCCAGGCCAGCGATGCGGCCGGCATCCTTGGTCGCCTGACGCTGCGCGTCGTTAAAGTAGGCCGGAACCGTGATTACGGCCTGCGTGACGGTCTCGCCGAGCTTGGCTTCCGCCGTTTCCTTCATTTTCTGCAGGATGAACGCAGAGATCTGCTGCGGCGAGTACGATTTGCCGTCGATTTCGACCCACGCGTCGCCGTTCTGCCCCTGCACGATCTTATAGGGAACGAGCTTCTTATCCTTCTCGACCATCGGGTCGTCGAAGCGGCGGCCGATCAGTCGCTTGATCGCAAACAGCGTCCCGGTCGGGTTGGTGACGCCCTGCCGCTTGGCGGGCAGCCCCACCAAACGCTCGCCGTCGTCCGTGAAGGCGACGATGGACGGGGTCGTGTTGGCGCCCTCGGCGTTCTCCAGAACGCGCGGCTTGCCACCCTCCATGACCGCCACACACGAGTTCGTGGTGCCGAGGTCGATGCCAATCACTTTAGCCATGGTGAACTTCCTCTTTCATTGTGGCGAACCGCTTCGGACCCGTGTCATGGCATCCGGCGCCGCCCCGCGCCCGTTCAAGTGGGCCGGAGCCGCTGCGGTCCCCAGGGAGTTAATGAGACGTCGTGGTCACGTATATAGGGCGCTTTTCAAGGGGTGCAACGGCACTCGATCACGCCGTCGTGTCTAAAATCTGCCGCGGCCAGGATGCCGCAGACCGGGAAGCCAATAGATGCCGCCTTCACAAAAAAAGAAACCCACCGCAGAGACTTCACCTGTTGAGGGTGCCCCTGCGGCAGTCCGGTTGCCGGATGGGTTTCAGCTCATCCCCGGCGCTTTGTCCGCAATTGAACAAGAAACCCTCCTGGCCGATATCCACGACATCATGCGCCGGGCCCCCCTATTCCAGCCGCGCATGCCCCGAACCGGCCAGCCCTTCTCGGTTAAAATGACCAACTGCGGCCCCCTCGGCTGGGTTTCCGATAAGGACCACGGTTACCGCTACCAGCCGACCCACCTCGACACGGGCGTGCCCTGGCCACCTATACCTCAGAAATTGCTAGATCTTTGGCGAACCCATGCTGCCGTTGAAGGCATCCCGGAAGCTTGCCTGATCAACCATTACCCCGCCGGGGCCAAAATGGGCTCCCACCGCGACCAGGATGAACATGAACCCCGCGCTCCTGTCCTTTCCGTCTCCCTCGGCGATGACGCCGTCTTCCACGTCGGCGGCCCCAAACGCTCCGGCCCCAAGGTCCGCGTCACGCTCCGCTCCGGCGACGTCTGCCTCCTCGCCGGTCCGTCACGCTTCGCCTACCACGGGATCGATCGCATCCTGCCCGGCACCTCAAATCTCATCCCCGGCGGCGGCCGCATCAATCTCACTCTGCGCCGCGTAACGCCTTTCGATTGAGCCACGGCCATACCTGCACCAGCAGCACCGCCGCGATCATCAAACCGGCTCCCAGCCAGGAGATCGCGCTTAAACGCTCGCCAAGCATCAGCGCCCCCGCCGACGCCGCAAACAGGCTCTCCGCCGACAGGATCACCGCCGCCTCCGGGGGCGTCGTATGGCGAATCGCGATTGTGAAAATCGTATAGGTCAGCGCCGTCGACACCAGCCCGACAAATAGGATCGGCACCGCCGCTGACCTGAGCCCGTCCAGCGTCGGGCTTTCGACCGCAATCGCCGCAACCGCCGCCACTGACCCCACCACGGCAAACTGCAACGCCGTATAGGTGAGCGGCCGCTGGTAGTGGCTGGCGCGTCCGGTGATTACGCAATGCGTCGCCCAGAACACCGCGCTTCCCATCACCAAGAACTCGCCCGGCCCCGACCCGCCGATGGTCCCACCGCCAAGCAGCCACGTACCCGCAAACGACAACCCGATCGCCGGCCACACGATCCGCGGCGGCACGACCCTCGACCAAACCCACGCCACCAGCGGTGTCAACACGACGTAAAGCGACGTCAAAAATCCAGTATTCGTAACCGACGCTGTCTTCAGCCCTTCCTGCTGCAGAAATGCTGCCGCGAGAAACGCAAATCCACACACAACCGAAATTGGCCCCAGACCCGGCGGCAACGCCCGCGCACCGCTTTTGCGATGCTCGAAGAAAGCCAGCGGCGCCAGCACCAGAACCGCGAGGAGGGATCGCCCCGCGATAAATGTCCACGGACCGATTGAGGTCATCGCATCCTTCTGAAAGTAGAAGGCCACGCCCCACAGCGCTGCAGCAAACAAGAGCAAAAAATCGGCCTGTATGCGTGTCATGCGGCCTTGTAACAGAGGCACTGCGCGTGCGTCACTCGCTGTTCGAGGGATCCTCAGCCGCCTGCTCTGGCGGTACCTCCGTCTTCCCCGGCTTCGGCCCGCCCTTGGCCGTCACGACCACCGCCGGCCGGATCAGCCGCTCGTCGATCACGTAGCCCGCCTGCCAAACTTGCAGGATGGTCCCGTGCGGCACATCGGGCTTCTCCACCTGCTGCATCGCCTGATGCAGATGCGGATTGAGCACTTCGCCTTCCGGCCAGATGCGCGTTACGCCGTGCCGCTCGAGCACGCTCTTCAATTGCCCGTCGATCATGCCGACGCCTTCCACGAGGCTCTGCAAAGCGGGATCGGCTTCAGCGGCCCCCGCCGGCACCGCCTGCATCGCGCGCTCGAAGTTGTCCGCCACACCGATAATGTCGACGGCGAGTTTAGAGATGGCGAATTTTGCCGTCTCGGCTTTCTCCCGATCCGTGCGCTTGCGCAGGTTGTCCATGTCGGCAACGAGACGCAACCTATCGGCTTTCGCCTTTGCGAGATCGTCGTTGGCCTTCGCCAAATCATCCTGGAGTGCGCCGATGATGGCCTTGATTTGTTCGGCACCTAACTCGGCGGCCGTCGCGTTGGCGTCTGGCGTGAGCTCAGCGGCGTTCGGGTCGGGCGTCGTATTCGGATCGGACATAGGGGGCTCGATCGCTCTCTATCAATTGGGTTTTACGAGGTTAGGCGGGGTATCGGCTGTCGGACTAAAAAAATCAAGAGATGAGGCGCGATATGATCTTAGCGGTGTAATCGACCATGGGAATGATACGCGCATAGTTGAGGCGTGTCGGCCCGATGACACCCAGCACACCGACGACCTTGTGCGAATGGTTATGAAATGGCGCCACGATCAGCGAAGATCCCGACATCGAGAACAGCTTGTTCTCAGACCCGATGAAGATGCGCACGCCCTCGCCGCCTTCCGCCAGCCCGAGGATCTGTGACAATTCCTTCTTGGATTCCAGATCGTCGAAAAGTTGCCGGATGCGTTCCAGGTCTTCGATCGCCGTCAGATCTTTCAAGAGGTTCGATTGCCCGCGCACGATCAGGCTCTGCCGGTCGTCGAGCGTACCCGACCATTCGGCCAGCCCAGCGGTCACCACCTTTTGCGTCAGCCCGTCGAGTTCCGCCCGGGCGTTAGCCAGTTCCGTTTCGATCCGGTGCCGCGCTTCACCAATCGTCAGCCCGCGAATGTGCGCGTTGAGATAATTCGCCGCCTCAATCAAAGCTGTCGGCGAAACCCCCGCCGGCAAATCGACAATGCGGTTCTCGACATCGCCGTCTTCGCTGACAAGAATCGCCAGCGCCTTCGTCGGTTCCAGCGGCACGAACTCGACCTGCTTCAACCGCGCGACCTGCTTTTCCGCCAGCACAACACCGGCGCAATGCGACAGGCCGGAAATCATGTCCCCCGCTTCGCCCAGAACCTTGTCGAGCGATGTCGAGCGGCTGGCCGCGATTTGCGCCTCGATCTGCTTACGCTCATCTTCCGTTAGGCCGCCCGTTTCGAGTAACCCATCGACGAACATCCGTAGGCCCGTCTGCGTCGGCAGCCGCCCCGCCGACGTGTGCGGCGCATAGATGAGCCCCAATTCCTCGAGGTCCGCCATCACGTTGCGAATCGACGCTGGCGACAGGTGGAGCGGCAAAACGCGCGATAAGTTGCGCGACCCCATGGGATCGCCCGTGGAGAGATAGCTCTCCACGATTTGACGCAAAATGGCGCGGGAGCGGTCGTTCAGCTTGACGATTTCGGACATCGGCTCTCAGTGCGTGGGGCCCAGGGACGGCAGCCGCCATCTTATGTCACGAATGTAGGGACGGCGGGGGAGTTCCGTCAAACCTCACCCTTACCCTCTCCCCATCAAAGTCGATGGGGAGAGGGTAAGGGTGAGGGGCAGCATCCGCACAAGTCCACGCGATGGCCCGTCGTCCCCGTCAGTGCCCCGAAAGGCAGTGAGAGGGGACAACCGGCCAGGCTTGCAGCCCCAAACCGTCCACGGTTGCGCCCGCCAAGCCCCCGGACTAGGGTCGCGCCGAAATCCACAAATCAAAGGCAAACACCCTCCATGCGCCCCTCCAAACGCCAGCCCGACGAGCTCCGCCGCGTCTCCATCGAACGCGCGGTCTCCATGCACGCGGAGGGCTCCTGCCTGATCAAGTTCGGCAACACCCACGTCCTATGCATGGCTAGCTTGGAAGAACGGGTTCCGCCGTGGCTGAAGGGCCAGGGCCGCGGCTGGGTGACGGCGGAGTATTCCATGCTCCCCCGCGCCACCTCCGAGCGTACCCGGCGCGAAGTCACCGCCGGCCACCCGTCCGGCCGCACGCAAGAAATCCAGCGCCTCATTGGCCGCGCATTGCGCGCCGTCGTCGATCTGCAGAAACTGGGTGAGCGCCAGATCACCGTCGACTGCGACGTCATCCAGGCCGATGGCGGCACCCGCACCGCCGCCATCACCGGCGCTTGGGTCGCCCTCCACGATTGCCTGCAATGGATGAAGGTCCGCGACATGGTCAAAGATGGCGTTCTCCGCGACCAAGTCGCCGCCGTCTCCTGCGGCCTCTATCGCGGCACGCCCGTTCTCGACCTCGACTATCCCGAAGACTCCAGCGCCGACGCCGACAGCAATTTCGTCATGACCGGCGCCGGCGGCATCGTCGAAGTGCAAGGCACCGCCGAGACCACCGCCTTCTCCCAAGAGAGCTTCGACAGCCTCATGGTGCTCGCCCGCAAAGGCATCTCCGAACTCGTCCAGCTCCAAAAAATCACGGTAGCTTAGGAGCCTGCAATGACGATCGCACTTGGCCCCTTCGCGCTCGCCGTCGCGGCTGTTTTCTTTGGAGCGGCATTCTACATCAATGTCGCGGAGCAACCCGCACGTCTGATGCTGGACGATCGCGCCCTTCTGGCAGAGTGGAAGCCCAGCTACGCGCGCGGTTTTGCCATGCAGGCCACTCTGGCCGTCCTTGGCTTCGCACTCGGCACCGCCGAATGGTGGCGGACCGGCGAAATATTGTGGCTCGTGGGCGCTGTGGTTCTCGTAATCAATTGGCCTTACACGCTTCTGGGCATCATGCCGACCAACCACGCCCTCAACGCAATTCCGATCAACGAGGCCGGCCCCCATGCGCGGGCCCTCATCGTGAAATGGGGCGGGCTCCACGCAGTCCGAACTGCCCTTGGCGGCATCTCGATGGCTATATTTCTTTGGGCATTGATGTGACACGCACCCTCACACGCGGAACGAAACTCGTCGTTGCGAGCCACAACAAAGGCAAGGTCTGGGAGATCAACCAGCTGATCGCGCCCTATGGCCTGGAAGCTGTCTCCGCCGGCGCGTTGGGCCTAGAAGAACCCGAAGAAACCGAACCCACCTTCGAGGGCAACGCCAAACTCAAAGCGTTGGCCGCAGCCAAAGGCGCAAACCTCCCCGCCCTCGCCGATGATAGCGGCCTAGAGGTGGAATGCCTCGGTGGCGCGCCGGGCATCTTTTCCGCCCGCTGGGCCGGCCCGCAAAAAGATTTCGGCCTCGCGATGGAAAAAGTCGCCCACGAAATCACCGCGCGCCACGGCTGGGCGGCACCCGGTCCCCGCGCCAATTTCATCTCCGTCCTCTGCCTCGCTTGGCCCGATGGCGAGACGGCCACCTTCGAAGGCAGAGTTTTCGGCCGCCTCGTCTGGCCCACGCGCGGCGGCAATGGCTTCGGCTACGATCCGATGTTCGTCCCCGACGGCCACGACCTCACCTTCGGCGAAATGGAGCCAGCCGGGAAGTACGCCATCTCCCACCGCACCCGCGCCTTCGATGCCTTCCGCAAAGCCGTCCTCGGCGACCTCTCCGCCGAACCCGTCCGACCCAACGCCGATCGCGACGCCGATGGCCTCCACGCCGCCGCCGCCAATATCTCGACCCGGGAAGAACTCAAAACGTTCGTGAAATACCTGAGCGCGGATCTCGAGCGCCGTGGCCAGCCGCGCGTCAACCTCGGCACGCTCATGGTTGCCCTCGAAGACTCAGTCGGCGAAAAATCAGACGAACCCCGCTGGCGCACTCTGGCCAAGGCGCTCCTCGCCGCAACCGAGGCCAAACAGCCGTGAGTGCGCTCCCAGAGCGACCCGACGCGGACAAATTGTTCGGCGTCTACATCCACTGGCCGTTCTGCGCCCAGAAGTGCCCCTATTGCGATTTCAATAGCCACGTCCGCTTCGGCGGTTGGGACGAACCCCGCTTCCTCAACGCCTACCTCCGCGAACTCGACACCGTCAAAGCGCGCGTCGGCAACCAGGAAGTCTATTCGATCTTTTTCGGCGGTGGCACGCCTTCGCTCATGCAGCCGGCAACAGTTGCCGCCATCCTCGACCACATCGCCAAACTCTGGCCGGTCCAGCCAGGCGCCGAAATCACAATCGAAGCCAACCCCAACAGCGTCGAAGCCGACCGCTTCGCCGGTTATCGCACAGCCGGCGTCAATCGCGTCTCCATCGGCGTGCAAGCGCTGCGCGATGATGAGCTCAAGCGCCTCGGCCGCTTGCACTCGGTCACTGAGGCCCGCACCGCCATCGACATCGCGCGCCGCACCTTCGACCGCTTCACCTTCGATCTGATCTACGCCCGCCCCGGCCAAACGATCAATGCCTGGCGCACCGAGCTCGCCGAAGCGCTCTCCATGGGCAGCGAACATCTCTCGCTCTATCAACTGACCATCGAGCCCGACACGCCCTTCGCCGAACTCCACGCGCGCGGCAAACTGATCATCCCTGACTCAGATCGCGCCCTTGAACTCTACGCGCTCACCCAAGACATGACCGCCGCCGCCGGCCTTCCCGCATACGAAATCTCAAACCACGCCCGCCCCGGCCAAGAGAGCCGCCACAACCTGCTCTACTGGCGCTACGGCGCCTATGCCGGCATCGGACCCGGCGCGCACGGCCGCCTCGTCCTACCCGATGGCAACCGCATCGCCACCGCCACTGAACGCAATCCCGAGCGCTGGGCCGAACAGGTCGAGACCGCAGGCCACGGCTTCACCGAGGAAACAAAACTCTCACCCGACGAACAGGCCGACGAAATGCTGCTGATGGGGCTACGCCTCACTGAAGGCATCGATCTGGACGCGATGGCGCGCCGCTTCGGCTTCGCGCCTGCCGCTGCCGAGATCGCACACCTGCAAAAGATGAGCCTCATCGAAATCATGAATGCCGAACGGCCAGACCCTGATCATATCCGCGCCTGCGTCGGCCCCGGCATATCCCCCGCCGCCGCGACGCCCTACACGCCCCGCCAACCCACGATCCGCGCCGTCGGCCAAGGCCGCTTCGTCCTCAACGAACTCGTCCGCCGCCTCTCACTCAAAACGGAGCCCGTCGCGGTGCCAATAAACACAACTGCAACACTTCGCACGTAGACACGGCCTGCAACCCTCGATATTCAGCGCCTCGATGATGAGATCTCTTTACGATTGGATGATGCGCCAAGCCGCCAGCGAACGCGCGCCCACGGCGTTGTTCTGGGTTTCCTTCATCGAAAGCTCAGTCTTCCCGATCCCGCCTGACGTCATGCTGATCCCGATGGCCATCGCCAATCGGCTCAAGGCCTGGTGGTATGCGACGGTGGCCACCATCGGCTCGGTGCTTGGCGGCTTACTCGGCTACGCGATCGGCTACTTCCTCTTCGATCTCGTCGGCCAACCGATCCTAGGCTTCTACGGTTACGGCGAAAAGTTCACCGAATTCGCGGCGCAATATAACGAATACGGTGCCTGGATCGTCTTCATGGCTGGTCTGACACCGTTTCCGTTCAAGGTTATCACCATCGCCAGCGGCACCACGTCCATGAATATCTTCGTGTTTGTGCTAGCCAGCATCGTTGGCCGCGCCTCGCGGTTCTTTGCTGTCGCAGCCCTCCTGTACTACTTCGGCCAGCCGATCCGCGCATTCATCGAGCGCTATTTTGGCATCCTAACGGTGCTATTCTTCGTACTGCTCCTCGGAGGCTTTGCCGCCGTGAAGTTCCTGATTTAGCGGGCAGCGATCCGCGCGAAGGTCAACCGATGCTCGACACGAAGATCCGCCCTGACAATGCCGACGCCTATCGCCTGGGCGGGCTGGCACTTATCATCGCCACCGGCATCATTCTGACCGCGCTGGGCTTCGAATACCTCGGTGGCTACGCGCCCTGCCCACTCTGCGTCATGCAGCGCTATGCCTTCTACGCTGGCATTCCGCTGACCTTCCTCGCCATGGCTCTCGTCGCCGAACAACCGCGATTGGCAGCACTTCTCTTCTTCGCAGTCGCCCTTGCCTACCTCGCCAACGCCGGCCTCGCCACCTACCACGCCGGCGTCGAATGGCACTTTTGGCCCGGCCCCGACACCTGCGCGACGGCCCAAGCCCTCCCCACCAACGCAGCCGATCTCCTCAAAGGTCTCGAAACCGCCCGCGTCGTCCGCTGCGATGAAGCCACGTGGCGCCTCTTTGGCCTCTCGTTCGCTGGCTGGAATGTCCTTATCTCTCTGGCGCTGTTCGCAATTTCACTCCAGGCCGCCTTCGCCGCCTCGTCACGCTATAAAAAAGTATAATCAGCACAGAGGCTTATAAAATGCTCGCAACGATTTAAGCGAGCCCACCCCACCTATGCAGTGGGCGGAACTCTCCATGAACAGAATGCAAGCGAATTTCCTTGGATAGGACGAGCCTTCGCCATTTTTGCGCCTGAGTGTGGCAGTTAATTCACACCAAGCGCGGAACACAAACGGAACGCAGCGCCTTCGGGCAACGCCTCCAAAGAGTTCCAGAGCGGTGTGAAGGAGTGGTCGCGTATGGGGAACTTTGTTGCGTTCTCCCCCTCGTCTCCCAGGCAGGTCTTGTCGCGTTGTTTGCGTCCTGCCGGCGTCATGGAGATGAACCTGGCCAGTGATCCCGCGGATGTGTCTCCGCCAATTGGTCTCAGTAAGCGTTGCGTCCCTGTTGCGTCAGTTGCGTTTGTTGCGTCCCCAGTAGCGTCTGCGTTGCACACCCCAAAGAGCGCGCTTCGTGGCGTGTTCCAATGTCTGAAGCGAGCGGTCTGGCGTGAAAAGTCCACGCGTCTGGCCAGACTGCTCCCCAGGAGACCACTGCTCTCCAGGAGGCCAGTGTCCAAAGTTTCGCCTGCGATCCTCTTGAGTTTAGCGGACCGCAGTCATCTCGAAATCAGTGCCGAGCGTTCGCGTCCCAGTCCGCGAGTCAGTTGAGTTTTTGTAGCGTTGCGTACCCATCAGCGTCTGTCGCGTCAGTTGCGTCTAAAGTTGCGTGAGGAGTGCAATGCTCAAGTCCCCCGTTTCGCGTCCCTCTCTTGCGTCCCCCAAGTTGGTGTTGGTCGAAGCCCAGTGTGCGTCTGCGTCCCCGCCGAGTGCATGGCGGCCCCTGTCGGACATCGTGTCCGGCATCGTGCGTAATATTGAACCGAAGACGACAGTTGAAGGCCGCGAAAACGCTTTACCCCAAGCCGCGTAACGACCCCTCTGTGAAATTGCGGATCAAAACGATCTGGTTCCGCCACGAAACGGCAGGTGTATCGAGTGCAGGACCCGCAGTCCCCAACGGCACTGCATCACACAGTTCTGCGTAGTGGTGCCAACGGTACTCTTTGCACCTGCCACCCTTGTGTCTCGCGTACGTTCAGCGTCGCTGTAACCCAGTATCCCGATGGAGCAATCCCCTATGGCCCACGTTTCCACCCCCGATCACGTCAATCCTGTTCAGTGGCAGCACGCCCAGGGCGTCGCCCGCCAGACGTGCGCCCGCTTCTTTCGTGATGGCGGCACACCGGCCGAAGCTCTGAAGGCTTTCGGCCTTTCGGCCGGCGAAATCTCGGGCCTCGATTGGAGCCGCGCCGTCGATACGATCGCGCACGATCTTTGCTCAGCCCCGCAACGCCGCGCGGCTTGATTTGCTGGCAGCCGATCCGCTGCCGGCAGCACACCATGACTTCGTCCCAATCGAACTTCGGCCCCGCTGCGCAAGCACGGGGTCATTTTTTGCATGTCCAGATCGACACGCTGCGGAGCTACGGATGCTTCCGGCCCCAATCGCGCATCGCGCGGATAACCGGCCCGAGTTCGCGTCCCTTCTCGGTCAGCACATACTCGGCCCGCGGCGGATGCAGCTCATAGAACCGCCGTTCGACGATGCCGTTCTCCTCGAGCAATTTCAGCCGGTCGGAGAGCGTATTGGGCGGGATGCCCGCCAAAGAGTTCTGCAAGTCCTGATAGCGCCGCGACGGATTGAGCAGCAGATCGCGCATGATGAGCGCCGTCCACCGGCTTCCCACAATTTTCGCCGCCCGCTCCACGGGGCAAATAATTTTTGATGCTTTTCTCATGAGGCAAATTAAACGCTGAGATGTGTTGCGCAACACCAACATATGGACAAGTCACTATGAAAAACATAGTTTGCAATCGAGACCATTTCAAAACCTGCGTCTACGGAGCCGACGATGACGATCACGCCCATCTACGCCGCCATTCTCGCGCTAATGTACGTGGCCTTGAGTGTCCGCGTCATCGGCGCGCGCCGCAGCGCCCGCGTGGCATTGGGGGACGGTGGCAACCCCATTCTTTTGCGCCGGCTGCGCGTTCACGCTAATTTCGCCGAATACGTTCCTCTGGCCCTCATCCTCATGCTGCTGGCTGAACAACAGTCGATGCCAACAGCAATCATCCACGCCATCGGCGCACTTTTGCTGACAGGCCGCGCCATCCACGCCGTTGGAGTGAGCCGTCATCCCGAACAGATCTGGCAGCGAGTGACGGGAATGGCGTTCACGTTTACAGCGCTGATCTGCGGCTCCACCGCAAACCTCGTCTACGCGCTGGGGCTCGTCTGACGGCGCCCACCCAGCCGCTGTCGGAACCGCCACTACTCCTCGAGTTCCGTATCCCAATATAAATAGTCCATCCAACTCTCGTGCAGATAGTTGGGCGGGAACAGGCGGCCGTTGCGGTGAAGTTCGAAAACGGTGGGCCGGTAGGCCGGCTGCATCGGCTTCATGCCGGCGGCATGCAGCGATTGGCTGCCCTTCTTGAGATTGCAAGGCGCGCACGCAGTCAGCACGTTTTCCCACTTCGTCATCCCGCCGCGCGCGCGGGGCACCACATGGTCGAAGGTGAGGTCGTGCTTGTCGCCGCAGTATTGGCAGCTGAACCGGTCGCGCAGGAAAACATTGAACCGCGTGAAGGCGGGATAAAGCGCTGGCTTGACGTAGGTCTTGAGCGAGACGACGCTCGGCAGGCGGATTTCAAAGCTCGGACTTCGCACCATCGTGTCGTATTCGGAGACGATGTTGACGCGGTCCAAAAACACCGCCTTCACCGTCTCCTGCCAACTCCAGAGCGACAAAGGATAGTAGCTCAGAGGGCGGAAGTCGGCGTTAAGAACCAGGGCCGGACACGATGCCGGCAAGGCAGCATGAGCGTTCACGAGCTTTGCTTCCAGTCGGTTCGACATTCGAATCGGCTTATCAGGCCTCTTCAACGGGCGGGATACTAACCGCGCATGTCAGCGATGTGAAGCCTTGCGATGCCCCAGCGATCCCCGCGCACAAGTTTCTGCTGATGCTCACTTTTTTCAGAGCGAGGATGTTCTATGAGATCAAGCTCAGCCTCTGCCATGTGGCCACAAAGCGACGTGTCGCATCACCGCTTGCAACAATGAGCGGCCCCCGCGAGTATTGAGATATGACCTCGAAAAAAGCCAAGCCCGCGCCCGCCGACACGCCCGCAACCAAACGCCCCGCTCCCAAACCCATCGTCTCGACGGGCTATTGGCTCCTCAAATCGGAGCCGGATGTCTTTTCGTGGGAGATGCTGAAAGCCAAAGGGGCCGCAGGCGAGCCGTGGACGGGCGTGCGCAATTACCTCGCTCGCAACAACATGCGCGCCATGAACCTGGGCGACCTCGCCTTCTTCTATCACTCCAACATCGGCCTTGAAATCGTGGGCATCTGCGAAGTTTGCGCACTCTCCCATCCCGATACAACGACCGACGATCCGAAATGGGAGTGCGTGGATGTGCGCTGGGTGCGCGATATGCCCAAGTCCGTCCCGCTGCCGAACGTCAAAGCCAACCCAAAGCTCGCCAAAATGAGCCTCGTGACGTCGATGCGCCTCTCCGTTCAGCCCGTCACAGCCGAAGAGTGGCTCGAAGTCTGTAGGATGGGCGGACTGGATACGCACGACCTTGGCACAAAAGGCCTCACCTCCATGAAACGCAAACGATGAGTGCCGGCACCCGCGACGACTCCGGCTACCCCGCGTTCATCGCCGCCAACACCACGTTGATCGCGCCACCGCACGTGCCCGAGATCAAGCTCTACCTCGCCGAAGAATCCGTGCCCATCTGGCAGAAGATGGAAGAAGAACTGGGCGAGATGAACGTACCGCCGCCCTTTTGGGCCTTCGCCTGGGCGGGCGGTCAGGCTCTCGCCCGCTATCTGCTCGACAATCCGCACGAGGTCGCGGGGAAAATGGTCCTCGATCTTGGCACCGGATCCGGCCTCACCGCCATCGCCGCCATGAAAGCTGGCGCCGCCTCCGTCCTCGCCGCCGACATCGACCCCATTGCGCTTGCCTCCGCTCATTTGAATGCAAACGCAAACGGGGTCGTGCTCGCGACGACGCAGCGCGACGTGCTGTCGGACGCGCCCGGCAACTTCGAAACCATTTTGGTCGGGGATCTCTTCTACGAGCGCGATCTGGCCGAGCGAGTTCTGACCTACATCAGTTTAGCAAAATCGCGCGGCGCCCGCGTTCTCGTCGGCGACCCACAACGCAGCTACTTTCCCAGCGAACTGTTCGTCTGCGTCGCATCATATGAGGTGCCGGTGACCCGCGAATTGGAAGACGCCCTGATCAAGAAGTCAGCCGTTTGGGCACTGAAACCATAAGCGCAGTTCACAGTCGGTGTTAACCTCCTGCCCCCGCATATTGCACCGCAATATGCGACGTTCCGGATCGTACCTTGTAACAGTTGTGCGCCGCCGCACGTCCCCGCATACTCGCACCAAATCAAAAAAGCACGTGGGAGGAGAGCACGATGTCGGAGAAGGTGTACCCGGTCAAAGCCGACTGGGCGAAGAACGCGTGGATTGACGACGCCAAGTACCACGAACTCTATCAGCGCAGCGTCACCGATCCGCAGGGATTCTGGGGCGAGGCCGGCAAGCGTCTCGACTGGATCAAGCCCTACACAAAGGTCAAGAACACCTCGTTCGATCCCAACAACGTGTCCATCAAGTGGTTCGAGGACGGCACGCTGAACGTGTCCGCCAACTGCATCGATCGCCATCTCGCCACGCGCGGTGATCAGGTCGCCATCATCTGGGAAAGTGACGATCCAACCCTCGATGAAAAGATCACCTACAAGCAATTGCACGAGCGGGTCTGCCGCTTCGCCAATGTTTTGAAGGCGCACGGCGTCAAGAAGGGCGACCGCGTCACAATCTACCTTCCGATGATTCCCGAAGCAGCCTACGCGATGCTTGCTTGCACGCGCATCGGCGCCGTTCATTCCATCGTCTTCGGTGGTTTCTCGCCCGACAGCTTGCGCAACCGCGTCGACGATGCCGAGAGCCGCGTCATCATCACCGCCGATGAAAGTATGCGCGGCGGCAAGTGCGTTCCTTTGAAGAAGAACGCCGATGTCGGCCTCGATGGCTGCCACCCCGACACCAAGCTGCTCGTCGTCCGCCGCACCGGCAATCCTATCAATTGGGTGCCCGGCCGCGATTTCTGGTTGCATGAGGAAACCGCCAAGGTCTCCGCCGATTGCCCGCCAGCGGAGATGAATGCGGAAGATCCGCTCTTCATCCTCTACACATCGGGCTCAACCGGTAAGCCGAAGGGCGTCGTCCACTCCACCGCCGGCTACCTCCTCCACGCCTCGATGACGCATCAGTACGTGTTCGACTACCACGACGGCGACATCTACTGGTGCACCGCCGACGTCGGCTGGGTTACAGGCCACAGCTACATCGTTTACGGACCGCTCGCCAATGGCGGCACAACGCTGATGTTCGAAGGCATCCCGACGTATCCGACTGCCTCGCGCTTCTGGGATGTGGTCGACAAGTGGAAGGTCAACATCTTCTACACAGCCCCCACCGCGATCCGCTCGCTGATGGGCCAAGGCGACGACGTCGTGAAGCGCTCAAGCCGCGCCTCATTGCGCATCCTAGGTTCCGTCGGCGAACCCATCAATCCCGAAGCTTGGGAGTGGTACTATCACACCGTCGGCGAAGGCCGCTGTCCGATCGTCGACACGTGGTGGCAAACGGAGACCGGCGGCATCCTCATCACCCCGCTGCCCGGCGCCACGGCCCTGAAGCCCGGTTCCGCCACGCGTCCGTTTTTCGGCGTCCAGCCCGCCCTCGTTGATGACAAGGGCACGGTTCTCGACGGCGCCGGCAACGGCAATCTCGTCATCATCGATAGCTGGCCCGGCCAGAGCCGCACCATCTACGGCGATCACGAGCGCTTCGTGCAGACGTACTTCTCAGCCTACCCCGGCACCTACTTCACCGGTGACGGCTGCCGCCGCGACGAAGACGGCTATTACTGGATCACCGGCCGGGTCGATGACGTGATCAACGTCTCCGGCCACCGCATGGGTACGGCCGAAGTCGAAAGCGCACTCGTGGCCCATCCCAAGGTCGCCGAAGCGGCCGTCGTCGGCTACCCGCACGATCTCAAGGGCCAGGGGATCTACTGCTACGTGACGCTGAACAACGGTATAGAACCGTCCGATGCGTTGAAGAAGGAACTCGTGGCCCACGTCCGCCGCGAAATTGGACCCATCGCCTCGCCCGACCTGATCCAGTTCTCACCGGGCCTGCCCAAGACCCGCTCCGGAAAGATCATGCGCCGCATTCTGCGCAAGATCGCTGAAGACGAATTCGGCAGCCTCGGCGACACCTCGACCCTCGCTGATCCGGGCGTGGTGGATGATCTGATCGAAAACCGCCAGAACAAGCGCGCCAGCTAAGCGGCATAGTCACCACGCAACAACGGGCGGATGGAGTTTATCCATCCGCCCGTCCTGATTTCCGGCCGCTCGACGATCAGCTCGTCATGCGCAACGTGTTCAGCCGCCGCACAATATCGCGGAACGCTGCGTTCAACTGCGATGCGTTGCTGGCGTCATAGTAGTTCTCATCGCCCGAACATTCCCTCATCATCGTTTCTGCAGCCGTGGGCGCCTGGAATGCGACGGTGTACAGTCGAACCGCCTTCGACGCGTCGCCGAGCGACTTGATCTCTTCGCAAAGCTGAAGTGCCTGATGCCCCGAACTGCCGGGGTGCGAAGAATCCGAGCTGAGCACATCGGGCCAAGGATTGGTTTCTCCTCCGTTTGCGTAGGAGATATTGAACGCCCCGTCCGTCATTAAAACCACAACTTTAATCACCTTGTCCGGATCCCAGCTTCGTCCGGCGCGGCTACCGAATACGCCACTCCATTCCGGCGAAAGCAAATACCAGCCCCATGCCGCACCGATGTGGCCAGCTGTGCCACCCGATGCTGCGAGACTGTCAATTGCCGTTAAAAGAGCGCTCCGTTCAGTCAATGAGGCGAGATCGGCCAACGGCCGGATAGGGTTTGCCACGCATGAATAGAAGGGCAGAGATCCCGGCGCAACGGCACCCAACGGCTGCGCATAGGGCGACGCGTTGGTGAAGGCTTGGCCGCCGCTGCGTTCCACAACACAGCCGTCCATCGACGCTCCGCCGCTCACTGCGTTAGCAAATCCGCCCGCGTTGACCGATGCGGAGTAGGGCACGAGAGCGACGCGCACGGCGCCGGCACCCGGGTTGTTGCTGGACAGTGCTGTTACCATATCGCGCGCGGCCGTCTTCAATGCGTTGAGCTTGGCAGCGCTCGTGCACGGCGGATCGCCGGCCAATGGCGGCGTATCGCACATGGAGCCGGTGATATCCGCGACGAGAGAAAGTTCAATCTTGAGTGCCCTGTATGTGGCCGTCGACTCGGGCGAGAATTCAAGCGAGCCGCCTGCCCCGGAGAGATCTTTAAATATCGATCCCATCGCGATGTCGACGCGAGCCGTCAGGGTCGAGGTGGTCCAATCTGGATCCGTATCAAAGTTCTCAATGCGGACATCGGATATGGCAAGGCGCGTGAGTTGTTCTCTAAAGAAAGCTTCGGCCTTGGCCTGAACGTCGGCATCCGTAGCGCCGTCTTCATCGAGAATTTTCGCGCCCGAAAGTGCCGCAGCATCAAGCGCCGACTGGATGCGCGAGCGCACGTCGTAGGCCCGTGCCGTATCAATGGATAAGGCGACGGTCAGCGAGAGAACCATCAGCGACACCGCAAAGATAATCGCGATCGCGCCACGGTCGTTCTTTGCAAAACGCTCAATAGAATTAGAAAACTGCATGTGCCCCACCAGATCTTACACAGGTGAGATAATGTCACGTTGACCATAAACGTCGTGTAAAGATGAATGCCGTGTAGACCACGAGTGCCGGGCGGTTGTTGAAATGGTTGACGAGCGATGAAGGTCCGTGCCGTTCTGCGCTCTTATTTGCAGCGTGAGAAAGCGCCGCGATCAAAGTGGAAATGGTTCTTGTGAGCGGCATTATACTCCGGCCCAAGGGCCACCCGGAAATAGCGGCAAGCCCGCCGGTGGATCTCCTTCAGGAACGCCGCCTCCTTGCCGCGGCCGGACCAGTCGCGCAGAATCGAAATCTGCCGTCCGCCATCGAGTGTGAATCCGGAGATATCAATGGCATTGGCTGTCGCATGCTGACTGCGAATGTTCTTCATCAGTGGGTTCCCGACGATATTCCGGCAGTCGTAAATACCCATGTCGCCGATTGAGACAACCCGGGCGCCAAAGGATTCCAGCGCCAGTGGCTGCACCTCGTGCTCGATCCAGAGCGCCATTGCCGCTGCCATCTCACACGTCAATTTTTCAGCGCCGATCTTCGCTCCCCCGGCTTGCGAGAACCGGACAGCGTTCTGCCATCCGCAGCCGTCCTTGTAGGGCTGGTCCGCGATCGACGTTGCGCTGATCTGCGGCTCCTTGAGGACCGCCTCGCACAGCGGCCGGTCGAGGCGAAGAGCCGCCAATCGCGTATCCAGAAACCACGACGGCCGTTCGCCGAGAGAGATCGGCGGAAACGGGCTGAACCGCTGCGGTACCCAGCCAAGCCGCATGGCGGCAAAGGCAGTTCCAGCGAGAAGGAGCACGAGAAGCAGTCGGCTGAGAAAGCGGCGTTTTGGGCGGGCTTGCGAGGTCATGGGCGCTCCAGATCGGAGTGGGACATTAGCGATTGCGTCCAATCACTCCTAGGCCCGGAACGCCACACTCGCCCGCTTCAAAAACGTTTCCGAAGAGTTCTGTCCTCAAAAGCACCAAAAAAAAAGACCCGCGCCGGTAAGCGCGGGTCTATCCATGCAACTCAAGCCACCAAATTACTGCGTCAGGCGCAGCCCATTGAGCGAACGCGCGATTTTTAGAAAGGCGGTGCGAAGGGCTTCGGCGTCGTTTGCCTCATGAAATTGCCCACCCGCTTGCTCGGCGCAGGTCCGCAGAAAAGTCTTGGCCGACGCCGGCGCTTCGAAAGCCACCGTATGAACCTGCATGCCCTTTGCCCGATACGCGCTGCAGATAGCCAAAGCCTGCACACTCGAACGGTCATTGTCATACGACATGTTGAAAATGCCATCCGTCATCAGGATAACGGCCTTAGTCGTCTTGCCGTCGTCGTAGTCCACAGCCTCGCTCGCATCCGGCCACAGATCGTTGAAGTTCGGCGACACGAGATTCCACGCCCACTGTGCTCCGATATGCCCAGCCGTCGAGCCGATTGCCGTCAAATTGGCAATGGCATCCGTCAGCGTCGCCTTATCGCCCGTCAGCGGAACGACCTCGGCTTCCGGACAGAAGTATCCTTGAAAACCTTCGGTCGGATCGATGTCGCGGAACCGGCCCGTCCCACGATATGGCCCGCCCATCGAAATAGACGCGTCGGTATAAGCGTCGCCGCCTGACCGTTCGCGCACGCAGCCGTCGCCGCTCGTTCCACCTGATGCTGCGGCCGCATAGACGCCAAGCTGGACCGACGCCGAATAAGGTGCGAGTCCGATCCGGACCTTGTTGGGCCGCTCCTCATCGGGCAGCAGCGTCTCGACGAGATCATTGGCGGCAGCCTTCAAAGCGTCGAGTTTGCGGGCGCCGGCACACGGCTGGCGCGATCCGCGATCGCACATGGAGCCAGTCACGTCGAGTGCGATACCGAGTTCCAAATCGCCAGCTTCAAACGTAGTGCTGGCATCGGTGACCGTGTTCAACGTCTCATAGCCTGCCACGCGCATGAAGGTCATGGGAACATCAGCATCGACCCTGACTTCGATGCTGCTCGTCGCGCGGTCCGGAATGATCTGAACATCGCCGATCGTCGCGAATTTTGCCCCGCTGGCTTGAATGTTCTCATTGAAAAATCTCAAACCGATTTCCGAAATCTCCGCATCCGACATCCCGCCGTTCATCAACGCGCGGCCGGCGGCCAGCGCGGCAGCATCGGCCGCCGCTGTAATTTCCGATTTAGCGTGCGCGGAGCGGGCATAGTCCACCGCAATGCCGACACACATCACAATGGCAAGAAACATGACACCGAACAGCACCGCAACGGCGCCGCGGTCGTCGCGGGCAAATGCGCTAGCATGGTGTCGGATCTGGCTGAGCATCGTGTCTCTCCTTGAAACAACCCCGCAGGGTTCGGATCAGCAGGAGCAATCGCGATGCCGCACGGCCTCGGTCGGCGCGGTCCGGTCGCCGTTCCAGTCCAGGTGGTTGAAAAAGTCTTAAGCACCGTCCCGCAGCTTTGCATTAATTTGAGCAAAATCAGCGCACTATCGTAAAGGAATGGTCATCCCGCAGAGTTGCACTACTGGCTTCTGCCAGTCTCAAGCAGCCAATCTGACGACGCCACCCAGTCGCACTGCCCCTATATGAAACAACAAGCCGCTGCCCCTCGGCTCCTGAGACTAGAAATCTGAAATGATCCCGTCTTTTTCCCAGTCGCCATAGCGAACTGGATCAGGCCCCGCGCGCCCGCCGACCTCTGCCGGCGTTTCAGCCGCCCGCGCTGCCTCCCGCAACCGGCGCCTTTCCTCCGCTTCCGCCAAGGCCCGCTTGGCCGCCTCCGTGAGCGGCGGCCTGGGCTCTGCGGTGCTCTCGGCCGGCGCTGAACTCCCTGGATTTTCCGTCTTCATATCCGCCATATCCGCCATCCGCGATCGCAGCACGTCCAATTGTGGAGACCACAACAGCGCGTCTGGTTGTCGCCCGCATGCATTCCCATATACCATCCGCAGCCGGAAACGGATGCGTACCGGGCGGCGTTGTGCCGCCGCAGAGCTTTGCCAACGGGGAGCCGTCCCACCATGCCGATGAACTACGCCAAGACAGGTCTTTTGCTAATCGTGCTGACTGGCATTTTCGTGGCCATGGGCGCGCTCGTGGGCGGCCAGACCGGTCTTGTCATCGCTTTCATCATGGCGCTGGGCATGAATGCCGTCAGCCTTTGGAAATCCGACACCATGGTCTTGCGGATGTTCAAGGCCCAGGAGGTCGACGACCGCGACGCGCCGGGTTACGTGGGCCTCGTTCGCCAGCTGGCCGAAAAGGCCGAACTGCCAATGCCGCGCGTCTACGTTCTCAACAACCCGCAGCCAAACGCTTTCGCCACTGGCCGCAGCCCGACGCGCGCCGCTGTCGCCGCTTCGACAGGTCTCCTCGACTCCCTCTCGCGCGAGGAACTCGCCGGCGTCATCGCCCACGAACTCGCCCACATTAAAAACCGCGATACACTCACCATGGGCATCGCCGCCACCATCGGCGGCGCAATCTCCATGTTCGCCCAATACCTACAACTCGGCATGTTGTTCGGCGGCAACCGCGACAACGGCGGCGGGCCGGGGTTCCTGGCCAGCATCGTCGCCATGCTCATCGCGCCCTTCGCCGCCATGCTGGTGCAAATGGCCATCAGCCGTTCGCGCGAATATCAAGCCGACCGTATGGGCGCGTTGATTTGCGGCAATCCCATGTGGCTCGCCTCGGCCCTCGTTAAGATCAGCAATGCGGTCCAGCGCACGCCCAATATGCAGGCCGAACGCATCCCCGCCGCCGCGCACGTTTTCATTATCAACCCCCTCACCGGCCATGGCGTCGATAATCTCTTCTCAACGCACCCCAACGTCGAAAACCGGATCCGCGCCCTTAAGGAATTGGCTGTCGAAATGGGACAGCTGCCCGACGTGCTCGAAACCGACTTCGCGGGCGGCCCCGCCGAGCGCCCCGCCGCCGGCCCGTGGTCAAGCAACAGCCCCTCGCGCGGCCCCTGGGGCTGATGTTTGGTCTGTGCGCCATGCCGCAATTGACCCGGTCGCGCCAGCACCGTAGCGATGGCGGATGAAACCCACCCGCCCGCCGCGTGACGGCAAAGCCGCATCCCGGCCTCCCACATCATCAGGCCCGTCAAAAAAGCGCGGTCCCTTCAAGCCGCGCCCTAAATCTGCGGAAGCTTTCCCGGCTGGATTTGAAGCACGGCAAGCCGCCGTAGAGACGCTCTGGCGCGTCATGAAGCGCGGGACCTTTTTCGAGGAAGCGTTCGCGGAAGCTTTTCAAAAGCCCGAACGCGCCAAGGTTGAACCGCGCGACCGCGCCTTCTCACGCCTGCTGGTCACCACCGTCTTACGCCACCACGGCGAACTCACACACGTCATCAACACGCATCTCCAGAAGCCGCTCCCTGAGCCCCAGGGGTGGGTCTGGCAGATACTTCTAGCCGGCGCGGCGCAGTTGTTGCTGCTCGACACACCACCGCACGCAGCCATCGGGCTCGCTGTCGATCAATGCAAATCCGACCCCAACGCCCACCGCTTTGACAAACTCGTCAACGCCGTGCTCCGCCGCGTCTCCGACAACGGCAGCGCCGCGCTCGCCGATCTCGACGCCGTTGCATTGAATGTTCCCGCGTGGCTACTCGCCGGCTGGGAGAAAACCTACGGCGCCGATCTCGCGCGCCGCATCGCCGCCGCGTCCTTGGAAGAACCGCCGCTCGACGTCACCGTCAAAGGCGATCCCGTCGAGTGGGCCGCAAAACTCCAGGGCGTAGCGTTGCCCACGGGCACGGTGCGAATTCTCCAAGCCGGCCGCATTCCAGATCTGCCAGGCTTTGAAGATGGGTCTTGGTGGGTACAGGACGCCGCGGCCGCACTCCCTGTCCATCTCCTGAACGCCAAGTCGGGGCAGCGTGTCGCCGACCTGTGCGCCGCCCCCGGCGGCAAGACGGCGGAGCTGGTCCACGCCGGTGCCCACGTCACCGCCGTCGACATTTCGGCAGCTCGCCTGCGCCGCGTGAAGGACAATCTTGATCGCCTCCACTTCACCGCCGATTGCGTCACCGCCGACGTGCTTACATGGCAACCCGCAGCCCTCTTCGACGGCGTTCTCCTCGATGCACCGTGCTCCGCCACGGGCACCATCCGCCGCCATCCCGACATTCTCCACGTGCGCCAGAGCCGTGGCTTTGAAAAGCTCATCGACCTGCAGGGCAAGCTGCTCCAACGCGCGGCAACGTTCGTTCGTCCCGGCGGCACGCTCGTCTACTGCTCCTGCTCACTGGAACCGGAAGAAGCCGAGCACCAGATCGCCCGCTTTCTCGCAGCCGAGCCGGGCTTCGATCGCGTGCCCGTCACCGCCGCTGAAATGGGCGGTCTCGAAGACGCCATTTCACCCGAAGGCGACTTGCGCACCCTGCCCTGTCACAGGTTTCCCGGTCATGAGAACGGCTTAGGTCTCGATGGCTTTTTCGCCTCCAGGCTGCGCCGCCGCGACACCTGAGCGTCGCCACGATCTACGCACAACTTGATGCCCGACCCTGCCTTGTCAGGGACTTATCGCTAGGTTACCGACGCGGACTAAGGGCCGTGACGTGCTGGTCCATCAGGTCAAGAGTGGAGAGGCAATCGGCCTATGGCGGGTCTCAGTCTGGCCGAAAAGTCGCGGATCGCCTTCATCGCCGCGAAGCGATCACAGCGTGCGTCAATGGCGCGCCTGCAGTTGTCGCCGCTTTTGCGCTGGCGGTTTGGCTCCACAAGTCTCGGCAATCTCCTCATTGTCCCTCAAACCCTGCGTAGCGCCGACCCGAGCTTTTGGCCCGAACTCAAACTCGGTCATATGGGGCTCGCTGGAACGGGCGTCGATTTGCGTGGCCGTTCGCCGTTTGAGATCCGCCCGCCGAATGACGGCTGGGAGCGCGCACTGCACGGCTTCGGCTGGTTGCGCCACCTCGAGGCGTCCGGCGATTTCGAAGCCCGCGATCTCGCCCGCAGTCTCACCGTCGAATGGACACTTCGTCAACGCGGCGTCGGCTTGGCATGGGAACCAGCCGTGCTCGGCCGCCGCATTATGTCGTGGCTCAATCACGCCAATTTCTTGCTCGATGACGCGAGCGTCGAAACCTACGACGCCATCACATCCAGCCTCGGTGCTCAAATCGTGCGCCTCGCTGCCTGCTGGCGTGATGGACCAGATGGCTATCCGCGCCTCCTAGCCCTCACCGGTCTCGTACTCGCCAACGTCTGCGTCGCCGGCCACGATCGTCAACTCGACGACATCGAAAAAACGTTCGCCGCCGAAATCGAACGCCAGATCCTGGACGATGGCGGCCACGTCAGCCGCAACCCCGCCATCCTCGTCGAAATTCTGCTCGATCTCCTGCCAACGCGGCAGTGCTTTGCTGCACGAGGACGCAAACCGCCGCCCGCCTTGTTGCAAGCGCTGGCCTCGTCTGGCGCCTTTCTGCGCTACATGCGTCTGGGCGACGGCCGTCTTGCTCGCTTCAACGGTGTCTCGATCGCTTCTCCCGCCGGCCTTGCCACAGTGCTTGCTTATGACGATCTCTTCGCGACCCCGCTCGCCATCGCCCGCGAGTCCGCCTACGTTCATCTCGCACGCGGCGCCACGACGCTGATAAGCGATGCAGGCCCCGCCCCACCCTTCGAATTCGCAGCCGACGCGCACGCGGGCTGCCTCTCGTTTGAAATGAGCGCTGGCCCGCGCCTCATCTTCGTCAACGGCGGTGCTCCAGCTGCGGCGGACCAGGACTGGCGCGCGCAGGCCCGCGCCACCGCATCTCACAACACACTTGTCGTGAACGATACGTCTTCCGCCAAACTCGTGCGCCACAAAGGTCTCGAAGCCCTGATCGGTGGCGCCCCCATTCGCGGGCCGCAAGAGGTCGCGAGCCAGGTCCAAGAACAAAACGGCGAGCTCGTCTGGACCGCCTCGCACGACGGCTATCTCGGCCGCTCCGGCCTCATTCATCATCGCCAAATCGCGCTCAGCGCGTCTGGCTCGGCCCTTCGCGGTATCGATCGTTTGACCGGCTCTGACAAGGCTCTTCGTTTGAAGTCCGATGCCCCCTTCGCCATCCACTTTCATCTCCACCCCGAGATCACATGCCGGCGCGGCACCATCCCGGGCACCGCGGAAATCCTCACACCGGAAGGTCAGGTCTGGCTTTTCTCGGTGCAGGGCGCCGAACTCAACATCGAAGAAGGTGTCTATTTCGCCGACAGTTCTGGCCCCCGTCGCGCGCTTCAGTTCGTCCTGCGCGGTGCCACGTTCGGCGACACGACGGTAGTGTGGAAAGCAGAAATTCGGGCCTGATGCGTCCGGAGACAACCCCGTGACTCTGTGGCCTGCGTCGCGAGCAGGCGCGGCGGTACACGCTCAGCCGTCTTCGTGCTAAGGCCCGGTGGAAAGACCCGAAAGGACAACCACCGTGACGACCGACACCCTTCCCATCCGCCGCGCTCTGATCTCCGTCTCCGACAAAACCGGCCTCATCGAGCTGGCGCGCGACTTATCGGCCATCGGCATCGAACTCTTGTCCACCGGCGGAACGGCGTCCGCCCTGAAGGCAGCCGGCCTCAAGGTCATCGATGTTTCGGAGCACACTGGCTTCCCTGAAATGATGGACGGCCGCCTGAAAACCCTTCACCCCAAAATCCACGGCGGCCTGCTCGCCGTGCGTGGCAACGCCGAGCACGAGCAATCAGCGAAAATCCACGGCATCGCCCCAATCGATCTCCTCGTCGTCAATCTCTATCCCTTCGAGGAAACGCTCGCCAAAGGCGGCACCTACGATGCGTGCGTCGAAAACATCGACATCGGCGGCCCCGCCATGATCCGCGCCGCCGCCAAGAACCACGCCGGAGTCACCGTCATCGTCGATCCAAACGACTACGAGATGCTCCGCGCCGAATTGCATTCCAAAGGCAGTACCACATTCGCCTTTCGCAAAACCATGGCCGCCCGGGCGCTGGCCCACACCGCCGCCTACGACGGCGCTATTTCAAATTGGCTGACGGCAAACCCCGATACCACCGGCCGCCCTGCGAATGCGTTCCCGCAGAGCTATACGGTGCAACTGACCAAGGCACTCGATCTGCGCTATGGCGAAAACCCGCATCAATCCGCAGCGTTCTATCGCGAGCTCAACGCCCCCGCCGGCAGCGTGGCCACTGCCCGTCAGTTGGGCGGCAAGGAGCTATCG
>JALHQM010000004.1:0-7803 GCA_022841965.1 Hyphomicrobium sp.
GCTGCGATTTCGGCCGCGATGAGCGCTTCGTCTTCGACGACCAGAATTCGCACGGGAAACCTCTTGTCCGATGGCGATAATCGAACACGAAAACGGCTCGCCGCATGAAAAGTTCCCTGTGCTGAGTTCATCGTTGCGGTTTTGCGGATGGGGGATCGCTGGTGATCCGATGAGCGGCGGTTGCGACGCCGCACTTTTCCATCGGAGGGGCGGTCGTGGTCCATCCGTTCTTGACGATGGTGACGATGTAGCGGCGGCAGGTCGCTGCGGCTCCGGCAACGAAATGGACTTGGAACACGCCAAGCTTTTTGTCCGCCTCACGGGGCCAGATAAATTTGTCTGTATCGGTGGCATCAGTGAGCGCTTTGCGGATGGCCGTTCCGGCGTTGCGATAGTCGGTGTCGGTCAGGCTCGCGAGGACGACCGTGGAGATGCGCGGATGGAGCCCCACGGCTGCGGCGCGTTTTTGATGGGGGTCGGTGGGATCGACTTCGGGTTCTGGCAGGTGGGCTGCGGTGGCGGTTGGGTTTGTAGCTTCGGGGGTGATGGATGACGTGGTGATGTTGGTCTCGCTGGGTGCGGGGGCTGGCGACGGTGGGGGAATCGATGCTGCGGGTGCTGATGCGATGGGGGCTGGAGCGGCTTGAGGCGGTGGTGAGGTGGTGCCGGTGACGTCGGCGACCTCCTTTGCCGCGCCGAGCGGTGCGACGGTCGTTGGCAGTGCGGTGGCGATGTGCGGTTGGGGGGATTGCTGGGCGCGCACGACTTCGGCCCTGATTTTGATGAGCGATACCGCGAGCCACGGCCGCCATGTAGCATGTGTTTCAAGCGCTGCCCATCCGGCGGCTATGATGACGGCAGCGCTCAGGATCTGCCGGGCGACGCTGCGCGTGCGTCCAGGGGACTGCGCACCGATGCGCTCGCCTGGAAAGAAATGACTCCTATGCCAGTCGGCCGGTTCGCCCTGGCCGGTTTCTAGGACAATGTCGCTGTCCCAGTCTGTATCGAAGTCGCGATGTGCCATGGCTCGCTCCCGGTGTCTGGGTGAGCCCTCCCGGCACGCACGGCGCCATCCTCTTCCGGCGAAAGAATGGCGCGCCGTTTGATCTATTTGGAGGTTTAGGGTGCGGAGATGCGTGGCCCGGAGGCGTCAACTTCGGCTAAAACCGCGCTGGCGGGGCTTGCGCATAGGGGGCCGTTGAGTTTATTGCCTGGGTTATGGGGAGCGTGGGATTATTATCAGCGTTGCGTCGCGTGCGTGTGTGGCTGGGCCATGCACTGCTTGTTGCGTTCGTGCTGAAAGCCCTCATTCCCGCCGGCTTCATGCCGGACTTCTCGGGTCAGGACGGCCAATCCTTCAAGATCGTTATTTGTACGGCCAATGGTTCCAAGTTGGTCGATGTCGATGGTGACGGATCCGGCGGGACCGTTGCCAAACATGCCGGTGATCCTTGTTCTCTGGGTGCTCTCACTGCACTCGCCGCTCCTGATCTTTCTACGACTGTTGCTTACGCGGCGCAGCTCAATGCGTCCCGCGCCGGTTTGCTGATTGCCGTCGTTCTGCCGCCTGTGCGCGCCGGGCCCGCGCACAGTCCTCGCGCTCCACCCTCCCTCGTTTGACACCTTGACCGTCTGACGGGCGCTCCCTCGCGTGCGCCCGCGTTCCAAGTGTTCAATCGGGGGAGTTCTCGTTCATGTCGATCATCACATCGTGCCGTTTCGGCGCATTTGCGCCGTCCGCGGCGCTGTCGTTCACAATTGTGGCTATCACCGCTTCGCTCCACCCAATGGGGTTCGCCTCGGCTCAAGAGGCGCCGCCAGCTGGCGAGCCTGCTGTTGTCGAGTTGCCTGAGGTGAGCGTCGAGCAGCCGTCTGCATCTGCCGCCCCGCGCAAGAAGAAGAGAGCCGGCAACCTAAAGGTGGAACTGAAGACCCCGCCGGGCACGGTTCTGGCTGAAGGCATCAGTGAGGCTCCAGCGGCAAGCGGCGATGCGACCGGGAGCGGTCAAGGTGCGGGAAGCGGCGCGGCAACCGGACAAGGTGCGGCAAGCACAAGCGGCAACCCACCGAGCTTCGAAGTGCAGGAATACCGCTTCCAGCGGCGGCCTGGTGCTGAGTCTGTGGTGTCGGTAACGGCGCAAGATCCCGGTCCACGTGGCAACATCCGTGAGGTCTTGAATGAAACGCCGGGCGTTTTCATTCCGCCGCGCACTGCGGGCTCGGAAGGTTTGATCTCGATGCGTGGCAGCGATATATCGGCATCGGGTCCGCGGACGGGCCGAGGTATCCGCGTCTACGTCGATAACGTTTCATTTGGCCGAACGGATGCTGGCCTCACCAACGCATTTTTCGATCCGTTGATTGCAGAGTATATTGAAGTTTATCGCGGTGCTAGCAGCTTACGCTTTGGCGCACTGGCAACCGGCGGTGCTCTCAACATCGTCTCCAAGACAGGTCTTACATCGCCGGGTACGACGGTCGGTGTCACAGGCGGTTCTCAGGGTTTTTTGCAGTCTTACATCGAAACGGGCGGGCAGAAGGATGCCTTCGATTGGTTCGCCCAAGTCAGCAAGTTTGATTACGAGGGCTTTCAGGATCACACCGACGAGGACAACCTGCGTTTCAACGGGAATATCGGATGGCGTCCGACAAAGGATTTTGAGACGCGGACGTATTTAAGCCTGGGTGATACCAATCTTGATCTGGCCAGAACCGTGCCGCTCAATCGTTTGGAACAGCTCCAGAAAGATGCGGGCGCTCTCAATCTCAAGGCCGATACCGATCGAAATTTCGACTATCTGCGACTTGCTAACAAGTCCGTGCTGCGGACGGAAGACACGTCGTATGAGCTCGGCATCTATCACCTTCACACGACACTCGACCATCTTCCGACACCATTTGCCGGGATCGTCGACCATACGTGGCGCGACTGGGGCGCATCGCTGCGCGTGGAACACAAAACAGAGATCGCAGGCTTGCCGACGGAGATCGTTGCCGGCGTTCGCATCAATTACACTGACGGTGATTTCCTGCGCTTCCAGTGGACCAATGGTGGAAAATCCAAAGGCACCAAAATTTTGGATTGGGATTTCGAATCCTGGCTGCTTGAGGGTTACGGCGAAGCTGCCGTCGAAATTTTTCCGAAGTTCCGTTTGTTCACGGGTCTGCAGTGGGCGTACACCACGCGCGATCTCAATGATCGCTACACGGGGGGGGCAGTCGCCGCGGTGAACAATCCCGGTCTTCCGAATGGGCCGCAGCCAGGCCGCTCGGTTGGGCTGCAGGAATACGGTGAGACATTCGACACGCTCAATCCAAAGGTTGGTGTGAACTGGGAGCACAACAAGGGACACTTTCTCTTTGGCAGCATTGCCAAAAGTTTCGAAGCTCCCACGAGCGGAGACCTTGGAGACATCCTGGCTTTTGAGTCACGACCGGGAAGTCCCAATCTTCCGGATCTTAAAGCGCAAGATGCTTGGACCCGCGAAATCGGAATCCGCGGTGCGTTCGATCGATTTCAATACGACATTACTCTCTACAACATGACGATCGACAATGAACTTCTTACCCGTTGCGTTGCGGCTGTTTGTACCGAAGTGGTCGCCTTCAATGCATCGAAGACCATTCATAATGGGATCGAGATTGGGATGAAGGCCATTCCGGTGAAAGGGATGCTCACGAGCGACGATCACATCTATGCAAGTGGGGTGTGGAACATCAATGACTTCCGTTTCGACAAGGATCCGGTTTTTGGATCGGGGCAGTTGCCGGTCATTCCGAGGCACCAGGTGTATGCAGAGCTGGGTTATCGGCATCCCAGCGGCTTTTTCATGCTTGGCAACTTGATCCATCTGTCCGAGCGGAATACGACCTTTGACAGTTCCGGCGGAGAGGCATTCGTGGTGCCCGATGTGACGCTGTACGGCGCCAAAGTCGGCTTTGAAATGCCTGATGAGTCCTGGTCCGTTTTTTTAGAGGGCCGGAATTTGGCGGATGAGATCTATGCGGCCGACTTCGCTGCGAATGCATCCGTTCCGCGCGGTGCATTCCCGCCGTTCGCGGCAGCGACGTCACCTGAAGTGCGGCCTGGCGATGGGCGTGCGTTCTATGCGGGTATGGCAGTGAAATTCTAGTGTGTGGGCGTCCGCGTCTCTTGGTTTGATGCGGACGCCTGATCGTTCTTGACCGTTGAACGAGGGGATTTGAGATGGCAATGCGCGCACTATTTGCCCGGAATGGACGAAATATTCATCTGTTTCTTGCGTGGGCGGGCGGTATCGCGCTCCTGATCTTTGGGCTGTCGGGCATCACGCATCCGATTATGAGTTGGACGGGCCCCGAGCAGGCCAAGTTTTTTCCTCCGCAGTTGTCAGCTTCGCCTGTTGCCGGCATCGGGCCGATTGAGGTGCTTAAATCGTCCGGCATCCGCTCTGCATCCGACGCTCGCGTCGTGCCCTCATTTGATGGCCCTGTACTCCAGGTGCTCGAAGGTCCGGGTCAGAAGCGCCGGTATTTCTCCCTTGGCGATGGGCAGGAACTTGCCGGCCGCGATCGTGAGCATGCGATTTGGCTGGCGCGGTACTACACGGGGCTTGAGCAAGCGGCCTTGGCCAAAATTACATTTCAGACCGCCTTCGACGACGATTACCCGTGGGTCAACCGCCTGTTGCCCGTGTGGCGTATCGAATTTGATACGCCGGATCAGCGTCGTGCGTTCATTTATACGGAATTGAACGTGCTGGCCGCGCAACACAATGGCACACGCGAGTGGCTGCAGGCCACATTTCAGGCGCTGCACACGTGGTCGTGGCTTGACGCGACTGGACATGGCCGTGTGATCCTTATCGGTGTTCTGATGCTCTCGTTGCTCGGCATGTCGATGACCGGGCTGGCCATGATTTTGACCTTCAAGTCGCGGGCCATTCCAGACGGACAACGGCGGTGGCATCGGCGACTGGCCTACATCGTGTGGCTTCCGATCTTCATGTTTTCGTTCAGTGGCTCCTACCATCTGCTACAGAGTCATTTCGCCGACAACACACGAGGCATGAAGATTGGCGCCCCGATGGATTTGGGCGAGGTGCTCACGGCACCGGCAGATCTTTGGGGGCGAGCGCTGGGTGACCGGGCGGCGAATTCTGTTGCCCTCGTGCAGGGACCTGAGGGGCTGCTGCTCCGTGTCGAGCGACCCGCTCAGTCGCAAGCTCCGGGGAAAAGCTCCGATGCGCATGATGAACATGCCCATCATGCGCCAGTGACGCGTGAGCAGCGCTTCAGCGGAACGCCTTCGCGGGGCTCGATCGAATATGTGACTGTCGCGACGGGTGGGGCTTGGCAAGGCAGCGACAGAGACGTGGCCGTTCACTTCGCGCAAATGCTGGGTGGCGCAAAGAAGGATGAGATCGCGGCCGTGGAGGAGATCACTCGCTTCGGGCTCGGCTATGATTTTCGCAACAGGCGTTTGCCGGTTTGGCAGGTGTCGCTCAACGATGCGGCCGGACGGACGCTTTTTGTCGATACCGGCGCAAATCTGCTCGTCGATCAGGTCAGCCGGCTTGAGTACTATGAGACAGTCTCTTTTAGCCTCTTGCATAAGTGGAACTTCCTCCGGCCATTTGGCTCGAAGGTGATGGATGGCATTGTCGTCGGCGCGGTGCTGCTCGGCTGTTTTGCGACGGTTCTGGGGATGGTCATGCTCTTGCGGTCGAGACGGCAATCGAAGCGCAGGGCAGCGGGCCGTCCGTTGGTTGCAGCGTAGGGCCGTTGGCTTGCGCCGATCCGCACGCGCATCATCATTGAGTTCGCTTTGCTCGGCGCTGATCTAGGCTGGCGGCCTTCGTCCCGCCGTACTTCGTGACGACGGTTGGTGTTGATTCGAGGTCGTGAGAGGTCATGCGCGCTATGCCGCTAAAAAACCTGATGCTGACGTGTCTCACAGCGTTGCTTTTTGCGGGTGTTCTGGCCCCACGGGCGGATGCTGCCTCGGCGGCGTCGATCGATGCAGACGTGCGCGCGACCATTGATCGATTTCATACGCAGATCAGAGGTGCGCGGGAGCTCTCCGACAAGTCCTACGGCATTCTCGTCTTTCCTTCGGTCGTCAAGGCTGGGTTCGGGATCGGCGGCGAGTATGGCGAAGGGGCACTGATGGTGCGCGGACAGCCCACCGCTTATTTCAACACGGTGGGAGCGTCGTTCGGGTTTCAGCTCGGTATTCAGGCGCGATCGGTGATCATCATGTTCATGACACCGGAGGCGCTGGAGCAATTTCGGCGCTCGAAGGGATGGAAGGTCGGCGTCGACGGGTCGGTGGCGATTGTGACGGTGGGCGTCGGTGGCTCGATCGATACCAATAAGATCGTCAGTCCGGTCATCGGATTTATCCTCGATCCAAAGGGGCTGATGTACAATCTGACCCTGGAAGGCACCAAGATCACGCGCATCAGCAAGTAAGCCCCCTTCGTCGCAGGAACTGGATCAGCATGTGTGCGTTGCTGGCCGGTGGGGGTCGCGTTGATAGGCTGAGACGGCGCGGAAAGAGGGATCGCTGGTTCACGCCGGTACGCATTCATCCTGACGACAGAAAGACGACAGCCCACCGTTGACATGTCGCAGACCGTTTGGCCCGCCGCTGTGCATTGGCGGCGCAGACAGGCTTTCGGCGGCGTACTAAGGTGATCGCGGTTGTGAGGTGGTTTTCGGAATGAAGACGTCGCTTGTCTTTCTGGGATTTTTGGCGATCTGCGCCGCTGCGGCGGTGTGGTGGGGGCAGGGTTTGCTTTTGACCGGGACGACGGCCGCGCAGCCGAGTGGCGCGGCTGGCTCTTCGCGTGCTGATCGCCCGACGGGTGGCACGCGCGCTATCGCCGTCGAGGTGGCGACCGCAGTGGCGACGCGGGTTTCGACCGATATTCGCGCAATCGGGTCGTTGCAGTCGGATGAAACGGTGCAGTTGGCTCCTGAGATCGCGGGGCGGATTTCGACGATCGATTTTGAGGAAGGGTCGCGCGTCAAGTCCGGGGATGTTCTCGTGCGGCTCGACGATGCGCTTTTGCGCGCCGAGGTGGCTGATACGGAAGCGCGGCTGAATTTGGCGAAAGCCAACAACGAGCGTGCGCGTCAGTTGTCGCGCACGGGCAACGTGACGGATCGGAGCCGTGATGAAGCGGTGACGAATTTCGAGACTGCGCTGGCTGCGTTGGAGTTGGCCAAAACGCGGCTTGATAAGCATCTGCTGCGGGCACCGTTTGACGGAATAGCTGGCGTGCGCACGGTGTCGGTGGGTGCGTTCGTTGCGGTTGGCACGCCGGTGGTCAACATTGAAAAAATCGACGGGATCAAAGTCGACTTCAAGGTTCCCGAGATCTATTTGACGTCAATCTCTGTCGGTCAGGTGATCGACGTGACGGTGGATGCCATCCCGGGGCGAACATTCGAAGGCAAGGTCTACGCGATCAATCCGCAGGTCGATGTCAATGGCCGGGCGCTGCAGGTGCGTGCGCGAATTGAGAACAAGGATCTCATCCTGCGACCGGGTCTGTTTGCGCGCATCTTGATCAAGGGGGCGGTTGAGCGCGATGTTGTCCGGGTGCCGGAAAGTGCCATTCTTCCGCGGGCTGGCGACAACTTTGTTTTTCGTGTCGCAGACGGACGGGCCGATGAGATCCGCGTGCAGCTCGGCGATCGCTCGGATGCTCGGGTCGCGATCACTGAGGGCATTGTTGCGGGCGATGTCATTGTGACGGCGGGGCAACACAAGTTGCGCAACGGGGCAGCCGTCGACGTGGTTGAGACCCATCCGCA
>JALHQM010000004.1:7903-14374 GCA_022841965.1 Hyphomicrobium sp.
AACGCCGAAATTCCATCGGGTCGCATCGAAAGCCAGGATCGCGAATTCTCTGTGTTGTCGAAGACGGGTCTGACAACGCAGGCCGAGTTTGAGAAGATCGTTGTGAAGCTGGCGGGCGATTATCAGGTGAAACTCGGCGAGGTCGCGCGGGTGGAGCTGGGTGCAGTTGACGAGCGCCGTGTCAGTACTTTTGACGGCATTCCAGCGATTGCGGTTGGCATTGTCCGGCAGTCGACGGCCAATCCGCTTGATGTTTCTGCGGCAGTTAATGAGGTTCTGCCGGAAATCAATTCGTCGTTGCCGCAAGGCCTGAAAGCGACGATCGGCAACGACGATAGCGTCTTCATAGACCGGTCCATCCAAGCTGTGTTCATGACGATCATCGAGGCGATCGTGCTTGTCGTGATCGTTATTCTGTTTTTCTTGCGGTCGTTCCGCGCGGCGATCATACCGATTGTCACGATCCCGATTTCTCTGATCGCGACGTTCGCGCTGATGTATGCGTTCGGGTTCAGTGTGAATACGCTGACGCTGCTTGCCATGGTGCTGGCGATCGGACTCGTCGTCGATGACGCGATCGTGGTGCTGGAGAATATCTATCGGTATATCGAGGAGGGGATGGAGCCCGTTGCTGCGGCGGTCAAAGGTGTGCGGGAAATCGGCTTTGCCGTCATCGCGATGACGATGACGCTGGCAGCGGTGTACGCGCCAATCGCCTTTGCGCCCGGCAAGACGGGGAAGCTCTTTCTTGAGTTCGCGCTGACATTGGCCGGAGCGGTTATCGTGTCGGGCTGGGTGGCGTTGACGTTGACGCCGATGATGTGTGCCAAGCTGTTGCGCCACCAGCCGCAGCCGGGACGTGTCTATCTGGTGCTCGAGCGTGGGTTCGTCGCGTTCGAGAATGGGTATCGGTCGATGCTTGAAGGCTCGCTCAAGATCCGGCCGGTCGTGCTGCTTATAGCGGCCGGCGTTGCGGGTTTGAGCGGCGTTTTGTTGACGACGTTGAAGACAGAACTTGCGCCACTGGAAGATCGCGGCATTCTCAGAATGCGCGGCTCAGGTCCTGAGGGTGCCACCGTCAGCTACACGGCGCGCTACGCCGCCGAGATAGACGCCGTTCTCACTGATGTTGAGGAGGCGCGTGGCCGGCTGGCCATCGCAGGGAATCCCGACGTTTCGTCCTCTCTCGTGATAGCGCCACTCAAGGATTGGAGTGAGCGGTCGCGGTCGCAGCAAGAGATCACCGCCGAAATCGCACCGAAGCTGCGGCGTATCGCTGGTATTCAGGCGGTCGTGCAGACTCCTGGTGCGTTTGGACAGCGGGGATCGGGAAGGCCAATCGAGTTCGTGCTGCAGTCGTCGGGATCGTATGAGGATCTGCAAGGTTACGCCGATAAAATTCTAGCCAAAGCGCGGGAAAATCCAGGGCTGGAAAACCTCGACACGGACCTGAAGCTCAATTCACCGGAATTCAAAATCGATATCGATCGCGCAAAAGTCGCCGATCTTGGACTTGAAGTGACGGCTGTTGGGCGGACGCTCGAGACGCTGCTGGGCGGCCGGCAAGTGACGCGGTTCGAGCAGAACGGCGAGCAGTACGATGTCTATGTGCAGTTGGCGGCGGAGGACCGGTCGACGCCGCAAGCGCTGTCGACCATCTTCCTGCGCAATCCTCGCGGGGATATGATTCAGCTTTCGAATGTGGCGACGGTGACGGAGTCGGTCGCTCCCAAGGAGCTGAAACGCTTCAATCAGCTGCGCTCGGTGACGATCCAGGCGTCCCTGGCGCCTGGATATGCGGTGGGAGAAGCGTTGACGTTTCTTGAGCAGGCAGCGCAGGAGGTTTTGCCGCCGACGGTGCTGACGGATCTCGACGGATCCAGTCGCGACTTCCGCGCTTCGGCGGACAGTCTTCTCGTCGTGTTTCTGCTCGCGCTGGCGTTCATCTATCTTGTGCTGGCGGCACAGTTCGAGAGTTTCCGAGATCCGGTGATGATCATGATCACGGTCCCGTTGTCGATCACGGGGGCGTTGGCGGCGTTGTGGCTCGCGGGCGGGACGATGAACGTCTATTCGCAGATCGGGCTTGTGACCCTCGTAGGACTGATCACCAAGCACGGTATTTTGATCGTAGAGTTTGCCAATCAGAAGCAGGCCGCTGGCGAAGACCGGATGCGGGCGATCGTAGATGCATCCGTGCAGCGGTTGCGGCCGATTTTGATGACGACAGGGGCGATGGTGCTGGGTGCGTTGCCGCTGGCGCTTGCCGACGGAGCGGGCGCGGAGAACCGGCAGCAGATCGGTTGGGTGATCGTGGGCGGCATGTCGGCGGGGACCCTGTTGACGCTGTTTGTCGTGCCGGCTGTCTATAGCTATTTTGGACGCAAGGGTGTGGCGGCGGACAGTGTAGCCGTTGCGCCGGCCCTTAGGCCGGCCGAATAGCTGCGCCTCATGGACACGGCGGGCGTTGGCGATTAAAGCTCCGCAGTGATCTGGGGGGCTCGTCACGGAATGGAATATCGGCGCGAAATCGATGGGCTGAGGGCCGTCGCGGTTTTGCCGGTCGTGCTGTTTCACGCCGGCGTTGAACTGTTCAGTGGCGGCTTTGCCGGCGTCGACGTTTTTTTTGTCATCAGCGGATTTCTCATTACATCGTTGATACTGCACGAGCAGGCGGCGGGGACATTTACGCTGGCGCGGTTTTATGAGCGGCGTGCGCGGCGCATTCTGCCGGCGCTGCTGCTTGTTGTTCTCGCCTGCACGCCTTTTGCCTATCTGTGGATGATGCCGGATGAGGTGAAATCGTTCAGCGCGAGCGTTCTTGGTACGCTTCTGTCGGGATCGAACTTCGTCTTCTATTTCCAGAGCGGGTACTTCGATCATGCTGCGGAATTGAAGCCGCTGCTGCATACGTGGAGCCTGGCGGTTGAAGAGCAGTTTTATATTCTATTCCCGCTTTTGTTCGTGTTCCTGTTGCGCCGGGGGCGGCAGTGGACATTTTGGGTTCTGGTGCTGATCTTTGTAGTGAGCTTATTCCTGGCGCAGGCCGGCGGGAATTTTGAGGCGCGGCAGTCATCTTATGTGGGGTCGTGGTCGTGGTGGGCGTCGCCGAGTTATGGTTTTTTTCTGCTGCCGGCGCGGGCGTGGGAATTGCTCATTGGTGCGCTGCTCGCGGTGCAGCGCTTCTATCATCCGGAGTGGTTTGCCGCACGTGGGCGGGGGTTGCGCGAGGCGGGCTCGCTGACCGGTCTGGCGCTTGTCTTACTGTCGTTTGTGCTTTTTACATCCGCCACACCGTTTCCCAGCATTTATACTCTGGTGCCGACGGTTGGGACGGCATTGGTGATCGCGTTTGCCGAGCGCGGGACGATCGTGAACCGGCTGCTGGCCTCGGCGCCGTTCGTTGGGCTGGGTCTGGTTAGCTATAGTTTCTATCTCTGGCATCATCCGCTGTTTGCATTTGCGCGGATTTGGAGCCCGAGTGCGCCGGGGACGCCGGTATTTCTGGCGCTGGCGGTTGTCGCGCTGATTTTAGCGGTGGGGACTTGGTATTTTGTCGAACGACCGTTCCGCGACCGGAATCGGATTTCGACGCCCTTCATGTTGCGGAGTGTGGCGGTTGCCTGCGTGGTGCTCGTGGCGTTCTTTGCGGCGTCGCGCACGACGCGGGGCTTCGACTATCGATTTCCCAAGGGTGAGTTTTTTGCCAGTTCCGGATCCGGCGTCGCGCTCGCCAATCAGGGGTGCCGGCGCGACAAATTCGAACCTTGGGACAAGGCTTGCGTGTTCGGGGCGGGGGTGCCGCGCGTGGCCATCGTTGGAGATAGCCATGCGGCTGCCATGGTTGGGCCGTTGGCGATGGCGCTGCAGACGAGGTCGATTTCCTTGGTCGATCTGCACGTGACGGGTTGCTTGCCGGTGCGCAACTTCTTGCGCGCGAATACGGGTGACCGGTGCCGGCGGCAGGATGATGCCTTTGACTATCTGATCCGGTCGCCGCAGATCGACACGGTGGTCATCGTCGCGCGGTGGGCCACGAAGTTCGAGAATTCACGGTTTAACAACAAAGAGGGCGGGATCGAGTTTGGTAGCGATACGCAACTCTATCCTGACGTGGCGCGCATTGGGCGGCCGATTACGATCGATGAGGCTTTGATTGAGATTGTTGCGGAGTTGGGCAAGGCGGGGAAAAAGATTGTCATCGTCTATCCCATTCCAGAAGTGGGATGGGACGTGCCGAACTATATGTCGAAGTTGAAGCAGCGCGGGTTACTGAAGGACGACATCAGCACGAGCTATGATGTGTTTCGCGAGCGGACGCGGCGGGTTTATGCCGCTCTGGATGGGTTGCCGGATACAGTGGTGACGGGTCGGGTCTATCCCGAAACGCACTTTTGCAACACGGTGCGTCCGGGCCGGTGCATGGCTTCGCTCGGCTTTAAGGCGCTCTACAACGATACCAACCATCTGAGCGGGATGGGGGCGACGTTTGTGGCAGAGTCGATCGTCGAAAAGATCGCGCCGAAATAGCGGGACGATTAGCAGCCGCGGCGGGCGACACCTTCTGCATCGAAAACGTGGCCGGTGAGTGTGCGGCCTTTGCGGCTTGCGAGGTAGAGCGCCAGGGCTGCGATGTCGGGTTCGGACGTCAGGCACGCGCCGCTCATTGTGTCGAGCGTCGTTGCTTTCGGGCCGACGGCGTTGATGCGCACCACGTCACCGGACCAGCGGCGTGCGAGATCGACGGTCATGGCGGCCAGCGCCTGACGCAGCATACCGAGAATGGCGGCGTCGCGGGCCGATTGTGGGGCGGGCGCGACCACGGCGTTGAGGATGGAGCCTTCCGACCACGTGAGGGCCATGCGGTTGGCCGCGACTTCGGTGATCTCGCGCACCGGGCCGAGCTTGGCGACGATAAAATCTTCTATTTCTTCGAGGGTGTCGACGGCGTTCAATTCGGTCTGCGTGATGGAGACGAGGTTGACCGCCGTATCGATGCCGCCGAGCTCCTTGGCTGCGCGCTGAGCAAGGCTCGTGGGTGTTAGGGTCGCGGAAAAGGGGACATCGATCAGCGTTATATCGCTGGCGGTTGATGCTAAGAGCGCCGTCAATTCGACCATCTCGGGCGAGCGTTCTGCGCATTGAATGAGAAGGCGCGCTTTGCGTTCAGCAAAGCCGCGGGCGAGATCGACGCCAAGGGTCGTGGACAACCCGGTGAAGACGACGCGGGCGCCAGCCAACTCGGGATAGGTTTCGGTCTCAAACTCACGTGCGATGACGCTCATATACATGTGACGGGATGCTCCTAATTACGCCGGAGAGGGTGAGCGACCCGGCGGGAACGATACCACGCCGATTCGCCTAACGACATCTAAACAGCGGTTCGATTCGGGTCTGGCGCGGGGCCGGGTCATGTCGAAAAGGCGGCGGGTCCGGCGTTGGCGCTGGCCGGCTCGACCTCGGTGCCCGGGCAAGCTCTTGGCGCTGTTTGGAGATCAGTCCTGAGGGCGGGGTCATGCCGGGTTCGGATTTATTTGGTGCATGACGGCCACGGCGGTTTCTGCAACGCGGGGGCGGTCTGTGGAAAGTTGGTGAAAAGACGGGTGGCCGAATTGCCGGACTGCCGGTGCCGCGCCGATGCTTACTGACTACGATTCGCATTTTTCGGCAGGTCGCAACCCAATGCCAAATAGAAGAAAACGCCTTGATGCTCCGACGGCGGTGGTTCCGTCTGACGGGGATTCGGCGGTCCTCGTCTGCATCGCTTTGGTGGTGGCCGCGATCGTCGTCGGTCTGCATGTGCAGATGGGGCTTTCGCTGGCCCTGGCTTCGGTGGCGGGCATGTCGCTCTTTATTGGGCTCGTTGGCTTCCAGGCGTGGCGGCGCGGAGAGGCGGAACGGACGGCCCTCGCAGATGAGTTGCACCGGTTGGAAACCGAGTTGGTGATGACGGTTGGTGGCGCGCCTGCCTCGTCCGCCCGGGTAGACATCGTCGGGCCGCGCACCGCGTCCCAACCGGTTGCGCCGAAATCGCCTGTGCGTCCCCACACTGCTGCTGCCGCGCCGGCGCCTGCTGGCCCTCAATTCGAAGCCTATCGTGGCGCGCTCGATGTGCCGCGGGGTGAATCGCTCAACGACTATTGGTCCTCGATGCCGGCAGCGATAACGGACTCAGCACCCGTGCCGGACCTACCGGAGATCGCCGATGCCATTCCAGCGGCCTCAGCCGTTCGAGAAGATGACGTGGAGCTGCTGCAGCGGCGCATCAAAGATATGCTCTATCAGGTGACGGCTGCTGAGCAGGCCCGGGATTTGGCGCCGGATCTGCCGGCCGGACCGCCCGCCGGTCTGGCGCCGTCGAATGACGCTGCCGTGGCAGCTTCGATCGATGCTCTGCAGGCGACGGCGCATTCGATGCGGCAGCGGCCCGTTGGGGAGCGGGAGAATCATGTGCGGCAGCCGGAGCTGGAG
>JALHQM010000004.1:14474-32685 GCA_022841965.1 Hyphomicrobium sp.
GAGCCGTGGCAAGGCTGGGTCCGTTTTTTCACGCGCGTCGGGCGAAGCGCTGATCGAGCCTGAGTTCACGCGCACGATGCAGCTTGATTTTGTGGCTCGGCCGGCAACGGCGCAGCAACTCATTCTGACGTTCAGCCAGGCCGATATCCGCTCCTTCCGTGCCGCCGAGCAGAGGGCCGTGAGCGCACTGTCTGCGTTGGGTTTCCGGTTTGCGATTTCGGGACTGACGGATCTGGACATGAACTTTGGGGCCATGGCGCAGGCGGGCTTTCAGTTCGTGAAGATCGATGCGGCCGTGATGGCCGACGGGTTGCCGCATCCGGGCGGGTTTATTCCCGCTGGCGATGTTTGCCGTTTTCTGGCCGATCAGGGTTTTGGTCTCATCGTCGAAGGCATCGACAGCGAAGACACGCTGGCGCGAGTCTTTGGGTTCGGTGTTTTGATGGGGCAGGGCACGCTCTTTGGCGGCCAGCGCCCGGTGAAGACGGACGTCGTCGCGAAGGGTGGGCAAGCGGCGGCGTGACGGGTTGCAATGACGCCGTGGTGCAATTCGTTCGCCCGTCCTGTTGGACGAGCCGCGCTGGATCGTTCGCAGTCAGCTGATGATCGTGCAGGGTATGCAGCGTTCGGCTGACGGGCTAAAGTCTGCGGATGGATGAAGGTTCTCGGTAACGTATGCCAAATCTTGCGCAGTATGTTCTCGATCGGTTGGTTCTGCGGCTGCGGCCGGCCGATGCGACACGGCAGGTGGCGGCCCTGCCCTACACTGTGATCGATGGACGCGTGGTGTTTCTGCTTGTGACGTCGCGGCGGAGTGGGCGCTGGATTGTGCCGAAGGGCTCACTCGTCGCGGGCGAAACGCCGGCCCACTCGGCGGAGATCGAGGCGATGGAAGAGGCTGGCGTTGAGGGCATCGTCGATGCGCAGCCAATCGGTTCCTATCGCACGATCAAGAAGGGCGGCATCACGCGCCGCGTCGTTGAGGTGGATTTATATCCGCTGCGGGTGACCAAGCAGCACGATACGTGGCTCGAGCAAGACCGGCGGCACCGGCATTGGGTGCTGCTGCGTGAGGCCAAGCGTCTCCTATCTGATGTTGCAGTGGGAGAATTCGCGACGCTCGTCAGCCGCCGCGAGATGGCGCGCGCTCAACCAATCGCCCAACGCATCGAGGCATAAAGGGCTGCGGCGAGCAGTGCCGCGGCCGGCACGGTCACGATCCAGGCTGCCGCGATGCCGTAGACGTGCTGGCGACGGACCAGTCGCCGCTTTTCGCGTTTGGCATAGTTGCGCAGAGCTGCCTCGGGTGTGGCGTTCAACTGCGAGGGCTCGAGAAACACCGAGCGCGGCTTTACGGCTGGATTGGGTACGCCGGAATTGGTGAGAATTTCACGCAGATACCCGACGCCAAAGACGGCGCCGATTGCGATGTGGGTGGAGGAGACCGGCAGGCCCATCGCGGAGGCGACGAGCACCGTTACTGCTGCCGACAGTGCGACGCAGTAGGCGCGGATTGGATCCATTTTTGTGATTTTTTCGCCGACCGTCCGGATCAGACGCGGCCCGAACAGCGACAGTCCCAAAGAAATGCCGAAGGCACCGATGGCGAGGACCCAGGTGGGGAGGGCCACTTGTCCAGCAACGCCGGCCTCTGTCTGAGCTACTGAGACGATGGCAGCCAGGGGGCCGACGGCGTTGGCCACGTCGTTGGCGCCGTGTGCAAAGGACAAAAGAGCGACTGCAAAGATCAGCGGGGCATTGAAACAGCCGGCGATGTCTTTGCGTGTGTTGGCGATGACAGCGGCGCGGCGCGCCACGAGCGGCTGCGCAATGGCATAACCTATGGTGGAGAATGCCGCGCCGATCAGCCAGACCGTTGCTGCGTCCGGCTTCCAAATACGGCTCAGACCTTTGCTGGCCATGTACATGGCGAAAATGCCGGACATCAGCGCCACGAGCACGGGCACCCATATTTTGGCCGCAGCGATCCGGTCATCGCGAAAGATGATGAGCCATTTGATCAGCCCCAACAGCAGTGCCGCGATTAGTGCGCCACATACGGGCGAGATCACCCAGCTGGCTGCGATCTTACCCATCACGGCCCAGTTCACGGCTTCGACGCCGGCGGCCATAGTGCCGCTGCCCAGCACGGCGCCGACGATGGAATGCGTCGTGGAGACGGGAGCACCCAAGTAGGTTGCCAGATGGAGCCAGAGGCCGGCTGCAAGTAGGGCTGCCATCATCATCATGATGAAGGGGTCGGTATCGAGGCCGTGGTCTTTGACGATCAGATCTTTGGCGACCGTGTTGACCACGTCGCCGCCGGCGAGGATCGCGCCTGCCGTCTCCGCAATCGCCGCAATGGCGATCGCGCCGGTCATGGTGAGGACGCGGCTGCCGACGGCGGGGCCCATGTTGTTGGCGACGTCGTTGGCGCCAATGTTGAGCGCCATATAGCCGGCAATCACCGCGGCGAAGACCACGAGGGTTGTGTGGGTGCTATCGCCGAGGGCGAGGCTGGCGGCGGCAATGGAGCCGGCCATGAAGATTGCAAGCAGCCCGGGGGCCGCAAGAGATTGGGCCAGGCCTTCGGTGGCCTTTTCCAAATGTCCGACCTTTTTCAGGTCCTTATCGAGTGATGGCTTACCCATTGCGTGCCCGGCTCTCCCCCAGTGCCGGAAGCGACCTAGCACCTAAATGTTGCCTTGTCATATAACTGTCATCTTTGAAACCGGTTGGGTGATCGGGGGGAGGGGGACGCGACGCTGGATTGGGGCCGGTGTGTTCCGATGCTGTACCCCGGCCAGCGATGTGGTGGCGGGCTTGTAAGGCACTCAACACCTCATCGGGCCGTTCGGGGCTACTTGGATATGCAAAGATATCTTGCGTATCGTCACCTGTGCATCGGCGTGCTGAGCGGGTGGTCTGTGCGCCAATAGGCCGGGGAGCAATTGACGGCGCGGAGCCCAAAATTCAACGGCAACGGGTTTATTTTTTGGGTTTCGCGTTGGGTCAGTTCGCGTCGGGCTGGCGAGCAAGGACCGTCGACTATGGGGCGCCATTTGGATGTTGCGATTGATCCAGTGCTCACCCAATATGACATGCTGTCGTGTCATCAACCACTGACGCCATTAACCGCCGTAATGCGCCGCTGAGAAACGCTGAGCGCTGGGAGCCCCTTGCTTATGACTGCCGCAGCATCCGCGTCTGAAGGCTCCCGTCCACATGCCATTGTTATCGGTTCAGGCTTTGGGGGGTTGGCGGCGGCGGTCCGGCTGTGTGCAAAGGGTTGGCGGGTTACTGTCGTCGAGAAGCTCGATGCGCCGGGTGGGCGCGCGTACGTGTTCAAGCAGGATGGCTACACGTTCGATGCCGGTCCGACGATTATCACGGCGCCCTATCTGATCGAAGAGCTTTGGGCGCTGTCGGGACGGCGGTTGAGCGACGATCTCGACCTGCGTGCAGTCGATCCGTTCTATGCTATCCGGTTCGACGACGGCGAGGTGATGAAGTGCTCAGCCAATCTTGATGTGACGCGGGCTGAGGTTGCGCGGATTGCGCCTGAAGATCGCGACGGTTTTGAGCGCTTCATTGTTGAAAGCGAGCGCATTTTTGATGTGGCATTTACAGAGCTGGCCGCCAAGCCGTTCCATAAAATTTCGTCGCTGATCAAGGCGGTTCCGGATCTCATTCGTTTGAGAGGATATCGAACTGTTTACGACCGCGTTTCGCATTACTTTAAAAACGAAAAGATGCGAATTGCCTTCAGCTTTCATCCGCTGCTCATTGGCGGCAATCCAACAACGACGACGGCGTATTATTGCTTGATTGCGCATCTGGAGCGGATGCACGGGGTGCATTACTCGATGGGTGGTGTGGGTGCGCTTGTGCGCGCGGTCGTGAACTTGGCTGAAAGTCAGGGCGCCCAGTTTCGTTACAACTCGGAAGTCGCGGAGATCACGACGGCCGGTGGTGCTGTGACGGGCGTTCGGCTGGCCAGCGGCGAGATGCTGGCGTCGGATATCGTGATCTCCAACGCAGATGTTGCGTGGACGTATTCGAAGCTGCTGAGCCACTATCCGCGCAAGCGCTGGACGGATCGTAAAATCAAGTCGTCGAAGTACTCGATGAGCCTCTTCGTCTGGTATTTCGGAACCAGCCGCCGTTTCGACGACGTCATGCATCATACGATGGTTCTTGGTCCGCGCTATCGCGAGTTGCTGAACGACATTTTCAATGTCAAACGGTTGTCGAGTGACTGCAGCCTTTACCTGCATCGACCGACGGCAACCGATCCCTCGCTGGCCCCTGAGGGATGCGATGCATTTTATGTGTTATCGCCGGTGCCGCATCTGGCCTCGGGCGTCGACTGGTCGAAGGAAGCCGAGCCGTACCGCCGGATGGTTGAAAAGCGTCTGGAAGACACGGTCTTACCGGGCCTCCGTTCGTCGATTGTCACGCAGCGGATGATGACACCGCAGGATTTCCGCGACCGGCTCTTGTCCGTCAACGGTGCCGCATTCGCGCTCGAGCCGCGACTTTTCCAAAGCGCTTGGTTCCGGCCCCACAATGTGAGCGAAGAAGTCGGTGGGCTCTATCTTGTCGGGGCTGGCACGCATCCGGGTGCGGGCATTCCGGGCGTGATCGCGTCAGCGAAGGTTCTTGACGAGGTTGTGCCGGCAGCCAGCACGTTCCGCCGCTGAGTGTTCTCAAACTGAGGGATGGGGGCAGTCGAGGCGAATGGCGCGCCGGAGCCGGCGGGATGGGTTGGCCAGATCATCGAGGACGCGCGCCGCAGCGATGCGCCCCGACATGGTTGCCATGGGTATGCCGGGCCCCGGATGCACTGAGCCGCCCGCGAAGTATATTCCTGCGAGCTTCGAGATTGCGCCGGGGCGGGCGAAGGTTGCCATCGCGCCATGGCTGGCTCGCCCGTAGAGCCCACCGCCTGATCCTGGAAACAGCGTTGCAAAATCGTCAGGAGTGGTGACGATGGCCGAACCATTTTTCATGTCGATGTGGAGACCGCATTTTGCGAGAAGGGCCGAAACCCGATCGTGTATCTCGGCCGTCTTCCAGCGGGCGGGGTCATGTTGTGCGCTGCCATCTGCCGGAGCGTTGACCAGGATGAGCATGCGCTCTGCAGAACCATCGGCAATGGTGGTGCCGTTCTCGCGGTCCTGTGCGCAGATGTAGACCGTTGGCATATCGGTTAGTGTCCGGCGATTAAAAATGGCGCTGAATTCGTCGCCGTAGTCGGTGCCAAAGAAGACGTTGTGGCGCAACAGCGGGAAGCCCTGGGTCGGGGCCTTTGCGCACCAGGTGATCGCCGATAACGACCGCTTGGCGGCCGGCGTTGCCGCGGCCGCGCCCTGGACATCTTCGCCGAGCATTCCGGCGGGCAGTGCCGAAACATCACCGTTAAAGACAATCGCGTCGGTCGCGCACTCCTCGCCGCTGGCAAGCTTCAATCCTGTGACCCGGCCGCCTTGCACGATCAGGCGGTCGACAGATTGGCCGAAGCGGTAGACGGCACCATGCTTCTCGCCCAGGGCCTGAATGGCTTCGGCGATTTTGCGCATTCCACCGCTGACCAGCCAGACACCGTCCTGCTCGACGTGGGCCACCAGCATCAGCGTTGCGGGGGCCTGCCACGGCGATGATCCGCAATAGGTCGCGTAGCGGCCGAACAATTGGCGCAGGCGTGGATCGGTGAAATGGCGGCCAAGGGCTGCCCAATATGTGGCATAGGGCGCGGTGCGCCACATGGCGTTGATGTTGGACAGTCCGACACGGCGCACGAGTTCGACAGGGGATGGCCGCTCCGCTGCAATGAACGTCGGTGCCAATGTCCGGTACACATCGGCGGAGCGTGCGCAGAAGTCGCGGTAGCCTTGCGCCTCCCGCGCGCCGGCGAACGCTGCAATGGCATCTGCTGATTGTTCGACGTCGGCAAAGAGATCGAGGGTCCCACCGTCGGGCCATGCGTGGCGGGCCAACGTCGTTGCACGGAAAAGCGTCACATGAGCGTCAAGGCGCGCACCGGCATCGGCGAAGAGACCCTCGAAGATCCAGCGCATGGTGAAGACGGTTGGGCCCGCATCGATGGGCGACCCGCCGACATTCACTTCGCGCATCTTGCCGCCCGGAGCGGCGGCCTTTTCGAAGACTGTGACGTCCGCTCCGCTGCGCGCCAGATCGGCAGCGGCTGCGAGCCCGCCGAGGCCAGCGCCGATTACAGCAATACGATGTGGTGCCATCAAGGTCACTCAGGCGCTGCTGTAGCGGATGCGGTTGGCGTATTGCCGGTCAACGGAACGCCAGTGCCAGAGGATAATTGCGACGCCCACCGTCAGGGGAATGGCCCACATTGCGGGATGGAGTGCGAGTTGTGGGAGGAGCCGAACAGAGCCAAAGGCCATAAAAGCCGTGTAGACGGAAATGCCCGCTCCGACGAGGGCCTTCAAGTGCTCCTTGGTCCAATCGGCAGGTCCGGGCTTCTTTTTGGACAGGAACCAGAGATTGGTTGCGGCCGTGGCGAGCCCAACAGTCGCCATGCCATACATGAGCGGTTGGCCGATCAGCCAGCCTTGCAGGGCACAGTTGAGCGAGACCGGGATGAGCGCGAACTGCAATCCCATGTTAAGGGGAGTCCGGTTGAGTTCCTGACGGGACTTGTTTTGGATCGTGAGCCAGCCATACCAAGCGAGGTTCACTGTGAGCAAGCCCGTGGTCAGCATCATCCAGCCAAATATACCACGCACGAAACTCTCATCGAATTGCCCCACAAGATGCGGATGGGTTTCGAGCGGCCCATAAAGTGTGAGGAGGCTCATCAGCATTGCGAGCGAGCCGGTGATGATGAGGGACGTTGTGAAGACGCGACCCCAGCGGCGATGATTGATGCCCCCTTTACGGCCAAGAACGGGTATCCAAAACGTAATGGCACCGATGCTCCCCGTCACGATGTGCATTGCAACGAGACTATGAAACATAGACAGCAGCATCAGCCGGGCTCCCCGTTCTTGCTGCGTAAAATGCACTTGACATTCTTTGATGTAAAGGCACGAAATTGCGCAAGAAGCGCGGGTTTCCGGTGGGCGCGCGCGGCCGGGCGCAAGATTTGAAATGGCATATGAAGCTGCGGAGAAACACCTGATGGCCGCCGGAACATTGCCACTGCGCAGACCGGCTCCAATAGCGCCGGCTCCGCTTTTCAGTCCGCCGCGACCAGAGCCCCTCCCGGCTGTGATTGCCCTGCTGCGCTGCATGCTCAACGGAGACGGCAATCTCCTGTCGCTCCTGCCGGCCGAGGCGTATCGCATGGCGATCGGGCCGCTCGGGTATTCTCGCCGTTCGACCATCATCGTCAATCGCCCCGATCTCGTGCGCGAGGTCTTGGCCGATCCGAAAGAGATATTTCCGAAAAGCGACTTGATGGTTTATGCGCTCGATCCTTTGATCGGAAATTCAATCTTCGTCTCATCGGGTGCGACGTGGCGGCGGCAACGCGACATGATCGATCCAGCGCTGAGCATGATGCGGGTGAGCAAGGCGTTTCCGGCTATGGAGGCCGGAGCGACGGCGGCGGAGGGTATGCTTGCCGACACCGCGAGCCGGGGAGAGATTTTTTCGCTCGATATGATGATGAGCCACATGACGGCGGACATCATTTGTAGAACCGTATTCTCATCGAATATCGACGCAAAAGTTACGCACGATGTGTTTGACGCCTTCACGGTGTTTGAGCGCAGTGTCGCGCAGGTCGAAATTCGCCGCCTCATCATGGACAAGGCCTGGACGCGCATTCCGCAGAAGGAGACCGTGCTTGAGGCGTGCCGATTGATCCGCAGGTGTCTCGGCGAACTTTTGGACAGCCATATTCGGGACGGTCGCGCGACGTTCGACGATATCGCAACAGCGATTATCGATGCGCACGATGTCGACGGCAAAGCGTTCACTCGGGAAGAATTGATCGACCAATTGGGCGTACTTTTTCTTGCTGGCCATGAAACGAGCGCCAGTGCCCTGACGTGGGCGTTTTATATTCTGGCAACGCAGCCGTTGCTCGTCGAGAGGCTTCGGGCTGAGACGCAGGCAGTTGCAGGCGACGGCCCGCTCACCTTCGAGCATACGCGGCGGATGCCTTTCGTGCGCAATGTGTTTCGGGAGACATTGCGCCTCTACCCACCGATCACGTTTCTGCCGCGCGTGGCCAACGAGGCGACTGATATTGGCGGCTATAAAGTTAAGAAAGGCGCGCTCATCATGATCGCGCCATGGGTGATGCACCGCCACCAAGCCTATTGGCGGGATCCGAATGTTTTTGATCCCGATCGCTTTACGGCTGAGCGCGAGGGGGAGCTCACTCCTGGCGCCTACATTCCATTCGGGATTGGTCCGCGCGTGTGCGCGGGAGCGGCATTTGCCCAGGTGGAGGCGGTTCTGCTGATCGCGCGGCTGTTCCGCAAATTTGATTTCGAGGTGCTTGAACCCGACAAGGTGAGGCCCGCCGCGCGGCTGACCACGCGGCCCGTCGAGCAGGTGATGTGCCGCGTCATGTTTCGTAAAGCGTGAGTGGGATTATGGCCGGCACGGTTCTTCTGACGCTTGGCCGATTACCAAAGGCCCTCGATATTGCGCGTGGATTTAAGGCGAACGGTTGGCGCGTGGTTGTCGCCGACCCCTTCAAGCGGCATCTGCTGGGTGCATCGAAGGCCGTGGCTAAGAGTTACCGAACGGCCGCGCCGGCAGTCAGCCGGGATCAGTACCTCGCGGATCTTCACCAGATTATTCGGGATGAAGGCGTCACTCTTGTGGTGCCGATCTCAGAGGAAACGATGCACGTTTCCTTTTTGCGTGAGAACCTGCCGGAGGGCGTCACTCTCTTCACGATGCCACCGGAAGACCTTTTGCCGTTGCACAATAAGGAAACCTTCGTTGGGCGGGCGTCCGCCGCCGGTTTGAGTGTTCCCGAAACAGCTGCGCTGGGGGATGCGGCCGCCGAGGCGCTGGTGGGCAAGTCGGATTGCGTTATCAAACCCGTCTATTCTTGCTCTGGTCGCGGGCTGTCCTTTGTTGCGCGGGGCGGGGTGTTACCGGTTCTCGCGTACACTGGGCGCGCCATCGTTCAGAGGAAAGTTGAGGGTAGGGAGCTGAGCACGTGCTCGATCGTTCACGGCGGCGATGTGATCTCGACGGTGGTTTATCGAGGCGTTCAACGGTCGGGGCGGGTGGCCGTTGTTTTTGAGCGGGTCGAGGAACCGGCCATTGCGGACTGGGTCCGGCATTTTGCTGCCGCGACAGGGTGGACCGGCTTCATCTCTTTCGACTTCATCGTCGACTCGGGCGGGACGCCGTGGGCCATCGAGTGCAATCCACGAACGACGTCTGGGGTCCACTTCTGGCAGAGGGACGACATTTCGCGGGCGATTTGGGAGCGGGGTTTCGTGCCGGCATTCCGGTCCGAGCGCCGTTTGCAGCAGTTCTACTCAGCGCTGACGGAGACACAGATGTCGTTCTTCCGGCGGGGGGCGTTCCGCGAAAATCTGCGCAGTTTGGTCAATACGCCGGATGTCACCTGGAGTGCTGAGGACCCGAAGCCATTTCTGACCATGACGTGGACGTCCTGGGAGATCATCCGGATGGCTTTCGCGCAGAAGGCTACTTTCGGTGAGGTCGCGACGCTCGATGTCGGATGGTATGACGACGCGGCTTAATGGGTTGATGCCGATCAACGCAATCCATATGCGAGCTTCCTCCTCCATTCGATGAAATGAAGAGGCCCGGCGGAATATCCGCCGGGCCTTGCTTTTATATGGGCTTGGCAAAGATCGTCACGGCCAGGCGGCCGGGGCGAGGCCGTGCTTGAGACCCCAATCGTACCAATTGTCGACGGCCGTTCCGGTGAGCAGGATGCCGATGCCGCCGGTGAGGGGGCAGAGCACCGCGAACCACCACGCCCAGCGATGGATGGACTCCATCGAAGCGTTGAAGCCCATCGTCCAGCGCCAGAAGAGGGCAGCGCGTTCCGACGCCGTGCCGCGATCGGTGATCTGCTCGATCTCACGCTCGCCGCCGTACCGCGACACAGCCAGGATCGTGGCGCCGTGCATGGCGAACAGCAGAGCTGAGCCATACAGGAACGCGATCGAGAGCATGTGGAACGGATTGTAGAACAGGTTGCCGTAGGTGATGGAGAAGTTGTTCGTCCAGTCGAGGTGCGGGAAGATGCCAAAGGGCACCGCTTCGCTCCACTGACCCATCAGGACAGGGCGAATGAAGCCCAGAACCAGATAGAGCCAGATGGCTGCTGCGAAGGCCCACGGAACATGCGTGCCCAGGCCGAGTGCGCGGGCGCGGCGGTACATGCGTGCCCACCAGAGCATGATGGACGTCGTCAGGAAGAAGCCCGCCATCAACCACCAGCCGCCTTCTTTGAGCGGTGGAATGGAGAGACCATACTCGGGCTTCGGCGGTTCGAGGGCGAGATAGGGCAGTTTGCGAATAAACTGCACCGGATCCCAATTCACCGAGGCCAGCATGTTGAGGCCAACAATCTCGATTGCGATGATACCGCAGACGAGAGATATGAAGCCCAGCGTGCCGAGATAGATGGGACCTATTTGAGCGTCGCCGATCTTTCCTGCCCAGTAGGAAAAGAGCGGCTGGCCGCGGCGTTCCGAGTTGTTCTCCGGGAGGGGAATCCCCGGCTCAGGGTGGGGTGCCACCTGAAGCTGGGTGAAGATGTTCTGGTAGTAAGCCATGTGTGTGTCCCTCCCTTACGACCAGATCGGCAGTTCGAGCCACCAGTTCCACCAGTCGACCCAGGGATCGCCCTCGGCCCATAGTGGACCGGAGATGATCATGCACACAGCGCTCCAGAAGCCGGCCGACAATGCCAGGAACAGGCCGAGGCGATGGATGCCCAGCGTGCCGATGGAGTAGCCGATGGTGTCACGGAAGTAGCTGTTCTCGTGCTCGGGGGTCTTTACGACCTCGCCTTTCTTCGGGTTGACCGAGGAGAGAACGAGAGCGCCGTGCAAAGCGAGCGCGAGACACGTTGTGAAGAAGAACGTGATCGCGATCATATGCGCGGGATTGTAGTGGAAGTTGCCGTAGGTGTAGCCCGTGCCTGATACCCAATCGAGGTGGCTCATGAAGCCGTACGGGAAGCCGTAGGACCAAGATCCCATCGCGATGGGGCGGAAGACGACGAGTGTCACATAGGCGAGGATGGCAAACGAGAAGGCGAACGGGACGTGGTAGCCCATGCCGAGTTTTCGGCAGATTTCCACTTCACGTAAGGCCCAGGAAACGAATGCTCCTATGGCGCAGACAGTGACTGCCTGCCAGATGCCGCCTTGTTTCAACGGGGCGAAACCAAGACCGAACTCCGCCGGCGGCGGGTTGATCGAGAGGCGGAACAGGTTCCATGTCGGGCCAAGTGAGGCGCCCCAGCAGATGAGGCCGACGCCGACGATGATGAAGAAGATGGTCGCAACGCCAAAAAAGCCAACGTAGAAAGGCCCGACCCAGAAGTCGAACAGATCCCCGCCGATCAGCGTTCCGCCACGAACACGGTATTTTCGCTCGAAGTTAAGCATAGCCATGGCTGGATTCTCCGCTCAGTCGGCACGCAGCCGGCTGCGAAACGTATTTTCTTGTTATTCGAGTGCAGGCGAACTGATTTGGAACCGGACGGGCAATGACGTCCGTCCGGCTCCATTGTGTCGGTCGGTCAGACCGCCTTGATCAGAGGCATTTCGATCGAAGCCGCCGCTTTTGCCTTGGGTCCTTCGATCCAGTTGAAGCGATCGGTGCTCAACAGGATGAAGTGAATCAAGACAGCGAGGCTGAACAGGAACGTCGCGAGTGCGACGAGTGTTCTGCGAGGATCGAAGAGAAGCCAAATCTTCCACATATTCTCAACTCCCTCTGGGGTTATGCCTTGAGCGACGGCAGGTAGCTCAGGGCGTAGTTTGCGCCGTCAATCAACGACGCGTAGCCAGTCGGCCCCGGGAACCAGGGACGCCACTGCCACACGAGGAAGTGCGCGATGATCGCGATGACCGTAAAGAGGATAAACGAAGTCATGAAGATCCCGTGGAACTCCTTGGCTTCCGTTTCGGTCATTCCCGACACCGAGCCGCTTCTGTTATCAGCAGCCATGTTGGTACTCTCCGTGAATTGGCCTTGCGGCCGTTACCGCGCATCGACCCGCGCGGCAGGGGTAGTCCGTGGCTTTGGACGCCACGTTTTGTGATCGTCCAGCCAATGTAGCTGGACGAATTCTCTTGCGCTCAGCCCATGAAGGCATAGGCCGCGCTGATGTGAGCTGCCTCGCGGGCCTGCTCGAACACCGATTTCCTGATTTCGTTATCGCCGGCGCGGTGAGCCCACTTGTGAGGCATGGCGCGTTCGATGACGGATGTGAAAAGGAACACGGCGAAAGCGATCGTGTAGATCAGCCGGAACTCGACGGCTTCATGCTTCTTTGGCTTTGCGGCAACCCGAGCTGCGGCAGAGTGATTGGCAAAGGCGCGCGAGACGGCTGCGGCACCCGCGGTAGATTCAAGCGTTGACGGCCGCGGCACCGTTACGACTTCAGGGGCGTTCCTGCGCTGTGTGTGGCAGGGAAGCGCGCGGACGCGGACGTAGCTCGAGCGGGCGAGATGCCCGGACATGGTTGCGGCTGTCATGCGGCGTGCCCCTCTTTGATGAATGGTTGCGCCAAGACAAGGCGACGCGCTGAGACGCGGGTCTCGCCGGCTTGGCGGGCAGTGCGTTCGGCAGCGTCGCGCAGGCGCTTGGCAGCCGAGATGCGGATGAGAATGGGTTGTTCTTCAATGATACGGTCGAAGGCGTCCTTGGCATCGTCGTCCCAGGGCAGCTCCGCGTGGATGCGGGCGGGCGTGGGGTCGACTTTGTCCATGTCAGTGGCGAGCGGAAGAATGTGGAACAGCGCATCGAAGAGCGCGTTGCAGACTTCTTGTACGAGATAGGTCGCGCCGGAGTAGCCCATGAAGGGCGTGCCGGTGTGGCGGCGAATGATGGCGCCGGGGAAGGATGCGGGAATGTAAACGCCGCGACCGCCAGCTTCGGCCATGTACATGCGCTCGTTGTAGCTTCCGAAGACGATGAGCGGCGGGGTGGTCTTGATGGCAGCGCGGATGGCGTCGTTGTCGGGCTTGACACCTGGCTTGCGCGAGAAGGCGAAATTGCAGGGCAGGCCGAGTTCGGTTTCGAGGAACTGGCGGACACCGCGGGTGTAGGTTTCGTTGGCGGCGATGCCGAAGGACGCCGTGCCGAAGAAATCCTGCGTCACGGAGCGCCACAGATCCCAAATGGGCTTGATGGTGGTGTGCTTTTCCTTGGCGATGAATGGCTCGGGATCGAGACCCAACATTTCGCCGAGTTTGCGCAGGAAGCGCGTTGTGGAATGGAGCCCGATGGGCGCTTGCAAATAGGGCCGTTCGAGCATTTCGCACAGCAGGCGGCCAAATTCGCGATACATGCAGACATTGGCATCGGCATCGGCGAGTTTTGCGACGTCGGCTACGTGCGAGCCGAGCGGGAAGACCATATTCACTTCGGCGCCGATGCCTTCGATGAGGCGGCGGATTTCGGCCAGATCGGAGGGCGTGTTGAAGGTGCCGTAGCTCGGGCCGATGATGTTGACCTTAGGTTTGGCACCCTCAGCGCGCGGCTTGATGGCAGGAACGTTCTTGCGGCCGAACTGGGTCCATAGCCAGGTCATCGCACGATCGGCGCACTGCCATTGATCTTCGTCGATGGTGCGCGGCAAGAACCGCTTGATGTTGGTGCCTTCCGGCGTCACGCCGCCGCCGATCATTTCGGCGATCGATCCGGTGACGACGACGGCGGGCATGTGCGGGTCGAGTGATTTGTGGGCGCGGCGCATGGCGCCCTCGGTGCCGGTCTTGCCGAGTTCCTCTTCCGAGAGACCGGTGACGACGATGGGCAGTTCATGGGGGGGAAGCGCGTCGGTGTAGTGGAGGACCGACGTGACGGGCAGGTTCTCGCAGCCAACGGGGCCGTCGATGATGACCTGCAGGCCCTTGATTGCCGTGAAGACGTAGACGGAGCCCCAGTATCCTCCGGCGCGGTCATGATCCAAGACGAGGGTCATATCATTTCCTCCGCCTTGCGCTTCTTGGCTTCCTTTTCGATCCGACGCTTGTATTCGGAGCGGAATTCGGGGCGGTCGACAGGCATTTCTTCCCACACGCCCGTGGCAAAGCCTTCGCCGACGCCTTCGAAGAAATCCGTCATGGTGTCGAAGCGGTCCTTGCCGGCCATCGCTGCGTTGACGACTTGGGCGAGGGATCCGGCACCTGCTGGCCCCATCAGCGGGCGCGCCGAAATGAGGTTGGTGAAGTAGAGCGAAGGCGTTGAGGTTTCCTTCGCCTTCTGGACGACGGGCGTCGTGCCGATGGCGAGATCGGGCTTGAATTCGCGGAAGGCGGCGAGGTCTTGTTCCAGGGAAGCGCGGAACTGAATTTGGACGCCTTTGGCTTCGAGCCATTCGCGATCGGCGTCCGACCAGATTGTCCGTGGGCAAGCGGTGCCGACGTAGCGGACATCGGCGCCGCTCTCGACGAGGAGGCGGGCGACGATCAGCTCCGAGCCTTCGTAGCCCGACATCGTGATGCGGCCTTTGATCGGCTTGGCGGCAAGTGCCGCGCGGATCGCGGGCAGGAACTTGGCCTTCGCGGCGTCGATCTTGTCGGCTGAGATGTTGCAGGCGGCGCCGATGTTCTCGAGCCAAGCGGCCGTGCCATCATGGCCTACGGGGGCGGACCCTACGACTGGGCGCCCGGCTGCTTCGAACTCGCGGATGCTGGCCTTGTAGAAGGGATGGATCGCGGCGACGGCGGCGCAATCGAGCGCACCGTAGAGTTCGCGCCATTCGCGCGTGGGGACAACGGGGCCGGCTGCGAGGCCGAGCGGTTCCAATAATTGGCCGATGATCATCGGATCGGCTGGGAACATCTCACCTAAGAGCGTCACTGTCGGCTTCATGCTGACGCCGGTTCGCGGAGCCTGCACGGGCCCCTGCTCGGCTTCGCTGCGGGCGTATTTCAACATCGCACCGGCGAGGACGTCCTTGGCTTCGGCATGCGTTGGGACGCCGAAGCCCGGGACGTCGATGCCGATGATGCGGACGCCGTTGATTTCCTTCGGCAGCAAACGGAGCGGCACGCCAGATGCGGTTGGAACGCAGAGGTTTGTGACGATGATGGTGTCGTAGAGTTCGGGATCGGCGAGCTTGAAAACAGCATCGCGGATGTCTTCGAACAGCTTGCCGGTGACGAGTGTTTCGGAATTAAAGGGCACGTAGCCGACTGTGCGGCGGGCGCCGTAGAAGTGCGAGGTGAAGGTGAGGCCGTAGACGCAGCAGGCAGAGCCTGAGAGCACGGTTGCCGTGCGGCGCATGCGCAGGCCGACACGGAGCGAGCCGAACGCGGGGCACATGCTCTGCGGTTGGTCGTGTGGGCCCATGGGGTAGTCGGCGGCATAGCGCTCAAGTGCTTCGCCGTTACCGGCGGCGATGGCGGCTTTCTTCAAGTCGTCTTTGCCGGAATGACAGCCGAGACCGTCGACGCCAGGAGCTTTGTCAGGCGCGCAGGCGGCCGCATCGGGGATGGGTTCCATCGCTGTCCGTGCTTCAGCCACTTTTTCGTCTAACGCCGTCATGAAGATCAGTCCCGAAAATCGACTTGTTGTGTCAGACCGTGTCGTAAATGACTTCGAGCGAAGGTTTCGTCACTGCAGTGCCGCCGCACATGTCTTCGAAGCTTGCCGGTTCGAGCACGACGTTGCGACCGACCACATCACTGGCGAAGAGACCGAGGAGGCCGTCTTGGCTCAGCGGTGTGGGCCGCACGGGTGGGGCGGTGGCGACGTTGAGAGCGAGTTCCTCGAAGAGAGGCGCCCATTCGCCGCCGGGCAGGCCGATGATTTCGTAGTTCGCGCTCTTGCGGCGGATATCTTCGTTGGCGGGGATTGCAGCCAGAACTGGTATCCCGGCTGCTTCTGCAAACGCACGGGCTTCACCTGTGCCGTCGTCCTTGTTGATCACCATGCCGGCGACGCCGACGTTGCCGCCGAGCTTGCGGAAGTATTCGACGGCGGAGCACACGTTGTTGGCGACGTAGAGGGATTGCAGATCGTTGGAGCCGACGACGATGACCTTTTGGCACATGTCACGCGCGATCGGCAGGCCGAAGCCGCCGCAGACGACGTCACCGAGAAAGTCGAGCAGGACGTAATCGAAGCCCCATTCGTGGAAGCCCAGCTTCTCCAGCGTTTCGAAGCCGTGGATGATGCCGCGTCCGCCGCAGCCGCGGCCGACTTCGGGTCCGCCCAATTCCATGGCGAAGACGCCGTCGCGCTTGAAGCAGACGTCGGAGATTTTGATTTCTTCGCCAGCGAGCTTTTTCTTTGCGCTGGTCTCGATAATTGTCGGGGTTGCGCGGCCGCCAAAGAGCAACGAGGTGGTGTCACTCTTGGGGTCGCAGCCTATGAGCAAAACGCGCTTGCCGAGTTGCGCCATCATGTAAGACAGGTTGGCAAGTGCGAAGCTCTTGCCGCTGCCGCCTTTGCCGTAGATGGCGATGATCTGCGTTTCTTTCGTTTCCGATCCGGCTTTGGGCACGGGATCAGGTTCCTGCGCGGCTTCATCGCGAAGGAAATCCATCATCGAAGGCTTTAGAGCGGTCATCGTCGTTGTTCCGCACGCGCTCATGAACAGGCTCTCCAATCGAGGATCATTTTTAGGCAATCGGGATCCGTGAAGGCCGTGCGATAGGCTTCGCTAGCGGCCGTCGCGGGTTCGCGATGGGTGATGAGGCCGTCGAGCGAGAGCGCGCTGCGCTCAATAAGATCGCGGACGGCGGTGAGGTCGTGTTGTTTCCACTCGGCGGCGACGCGGAGGCGGGCCTCGCGCATGAAGGCGGGTGGGAATGCGAACGAGAGCGGCTCGCTGTAAAATCCGGCGAGGACGATTTCACCGCCGGGTGAGAGTTTGCCGATCAGTGTGTCGAGAAGTTTGCTGTCGCCGCTGACATCGCAGATCGAGGCGTAGCCGCGGTGCGTGTCGAGGGCGGGATCAATAACGGTGTAGCCCTCAGCGCCGTCAGCGCGGCGGGCGTTTGTTTCCCAGACGACGGGTGCGTCGCCGCCAACGGCGATGACGAGGCGGGCGATGAGGCGGCCGAGGACACCATGGCCAATGATGAGCTGCGGCAGAACCGAGCGGCCGATGTCGAGGGCGTGGTAGGCGGTGGCGGCGAGGGCCAGGAGGACGCCCTGTTCGCCGAGGTCTTCATTGAAGCGGGTGGCTTTTGCGCCGGGGACGACGACGCGAGAGGAGGCGCCGCCGAAGAGGCCTTTGATCTCACCGTAGCAGCGGGCGCCAGGGACGAACACACGATCACCGACCTGGGCGCCTGAGCGGCTGCCGGCTTCGCGGATGCGGCCGACGGATTCATAGCCGGGAACAAGGGGATAGCCAAGGCCGGGGAAGGGCGGCATGCGGCCAGACCAGAGCAAACGTTCAGTGCCCGTGGAGATGCCGCTCCACTCGATATCGACAACAACGTCTTCCTCGCCGGGCTCGGGCAAGGCAAGCCGGCTGAGCACAAGGCGCTCCGGCTCTTCGAGCACGACAGCGAGGGTATTCATTCGGGGAAACCTCGCGATCTACGGGGCCAAGGCGTCTGGAGGATTCCAGGGCCTGCATTCTTCTAAGGGTGTCAATCTAAGCGGACAGAATAATGTGTCAAGCTGGATTAACAGTTTTTGGTCATGTTTGTGCGACAATCAGGCTGGTCTGGAGGGGGACGCGGGTGGGGATGGCGCGGACATCGCGGAAGCCGCTGCGGCGCAGCATGCTTTCAATCGTTGCGAAGGAGCGTGGCCGCCCAGATCGCATCGCCATGAGGTAAAAGGCAAAGTAGGCATTGCCCATGCGTTCCGCGCCGGGGGTTTCGGCTAAAGGTTCCGCAATCAGGAGGCGTCCGCCAGGGGAAAGTGCGCGGTGGATGCTGGTCAGAAGTTTTTCGGCTTTTTCGTCATCGTGGTCGTGGAGAATTCTGACGAGCGTTACGAGATCGGCGCCGTCTGGAAGGGTGTCGGTGAAAAAGCTGCCGCCGAAGGCCTTGGCGCGGTGGGCGAGGCCGTTCGC
>JALHQM010000004.1:32785-84862 GCA_022841965.1 Hyphomicrobium sp.
GACCTGGGAATAGATGAAGCCGGATACGAGGTCGAAAACTCCGCGCGCTTTGCTGCGCGCTATCCCGCGGATGCCCGGCACGGTGGACGCAAATTTTTGGAAGCGCGGGTTAGCGAGCAGGCGGTTGCGCAGTGATAGCCAACGCTCAGCCACAGTCACGCTTGAAGCGTCCTTTGCCGATGGCGCCGCGGGTTGGTCCGCGACGGGGATGAGACCCTGGCGGGTCATGCTGCCTGACGGGCCAGCTCTTTGGGAACGAAGCGAGTCGATTCCGCCATAATAATCGCGCGTAATTCGTCCGATCCGGGGCAGTCTGGTATCGAACTCATCGCCTCTTTCATGAGGTCTTTCAGGCGCTTCGTGGCGCCTTCAATGCCGAGGCTGCACGCGGTTGGGCGGTGGTGGGCGGCGTCCTGGCCCGACGGTTTGCCGATGTCGGCGGCCTTGCCCAGCAGGTCATGCAGATCGTCGGCGACTTGATAGGCCTCGCCAATGCATTCGCCGAGGCGGCGCCAGGGAGCAGGCGACTGACCGGCGGCCATGGCGCCAGCTTCAGTGGCGGCCGCGAAAAGCGAACCGGTTTTTTCGCGATGGTACTTGGCGAGTTCGACTTCGGGTTCGCATTCCCATGCCTGACCGGCGACGATGCCATACGGCATACCGACCGAGCCTGCGATTTTGGTGAGCAGCGACGGAAGCCGGTGGGGAGCTGGAGCAGCGGCGACCGCGAGACATTCGAAGGCCATGACGATCAATGCGTCGCCCGCGAGTACGGCGAGTGGTTCGCCGAAGGCCATGTGGACGGAGGGTTTGCCGCGGCGCAGTGCGGCGTCATCGAAACAGGGCAGGTCGTCGTGGACGAGAGATGAGCAGTGCAGCAGCTCGATGGAGGCAGCGGCGGCCTCGGCAAGGGCTGGTTGATCGTCACCGCAAGCGTGGGCAACAGCCAAACAAAGCCGCGGGCGAACGCGGGCGCCGCCGGGAAAGACAGCGTAGCGTAGCGCCGCGGCAAGTTTTGGAGGTGAGCCTGGGGCCTCTGCGCGCGCAAGGATTGCTTCCAAGGTTTGTTCGATACGTGGCGTAGCGTCCATGGAACACCCCTTTCGCGACAGAGGTGTAATCCTAATTGCTCTTTCCAGATTGTCTAGTGCCATTGACACTTTTATGCGACGTTATCAGTCAAGCGGGGTAGACACTGGGCGGAATGAACGTGACGGGACGGGTGGTTGTCGTAGGCGCGGGAGTCGCGGGGCTTGTTTCGGCTCTGGAGCTCGCGCGGGCGGGTTTTGACGTCCATGTCGTTGAGCGTCAGGCGACGCCGGGTGGAAAAATGCGGCAGGTCTTTGCCGGCGGCCGGCCGGTTGATGCGGGGCCGACGGTCTTTACCATGCGGTGGGTGTTTGAGCGGGTTTTCGGCGACGCGGGCCGGGTGTTTTCTGAGGACGTGCGCCTGAAGCCTTTGTCGATTTTGGCGCGGCATGCGTGGGGCACAGACGAGCGTCTCGATCTCTTTGCGAGCGTGGAGCAATCGGCGGACGCCATCGGAGACTTCGCAGGGGCACGCGAGGCGGCGGGCTTTCGCCAATTCTGCGCCCGGGCGCGGGATGTGTATCAGACGCTCGAAGAGCCTTTCATTCGCTCGCCGCAGCCGACGCCGGTCTCGTTGGCGTTCAGTGCGGGGTTGCGCGGCCTTACCGACATGTGGCGGATCTCGCCCTTTTCGACGCTCTGGTCGGCGCTGGGCGAGCATTTCCAGGATGCGCGGCTGCGGCAACTGTTCGGCCGCTATGCCACGTATTGCGGGTCGTCGCCGTTCGATGCGCCAGCGACGTTAATGCTGGTTGCGCATGTTGAGCAGGACGGCGTCTGGGTCATTGAAGGTGGAATGTACGCGCTAGCGAAAGCGCTGGAGAGCGTCGCGCAGGAGAATGGCGCGCGGTTCACGTATGGTGCCGAGGTGGAAGAGGTTGTGGTGCGGTCAGGGCGCGTTTCCGGTGTGCGGCTGCGCAATGGCGACGTGATCGAAGCGGACAACGTGATTGTCAACGCGGACACGGCAGCGGTTGCGGCGGGCTTGCTTGGGCCCTCGGTAGCCGCGACGGTTTCACCCCTGAGGCGGGATCAGCGGTCGCTCTCGGCGATGACGTGGGTGATGAACGCGGAAACGCGCGGCTTTCCGCTGGTGCGGCATAACGTTTTCTTTTCCAGCAACTATCAGGCCGAATTTGACGATATCTTCAAACGCTCGCGGTTGCCGCGTGAGCCTACAGTCTATGTTTGCGCCCAGGATCGCAGCGATGATGCGGCCGCGTTTGCGGGTGGGCGCGAACGGTTGCTGGTGCTCGTCAATGCACCCGCGACGGGCGACGTGGATCAATTTACGGGTGCGGAGGCTGCGGTATGCGAGGACCACACATTTGCGCGGCTGGAGCGTCTTGGGCTGGAAGTGGACCGGACTTCGGCGGAGACGGTTCTGACGACGCCGGCGGAGTTTCACGATCTCTTTCCCGCGACGGGCGGGGCGCTTTACGGCGCAGCGTCGCATGGCTGGATGGCGTCGTTCTCCAGACCGGGGGGCAAGACGCGCATTCCGGGATTGTATCTGGCGGGGGGCAGCGTGCATCCGGGACCGGGCGTGCCGATGGCAGCGCTTTCGGGATGGCTGGCGGCGGCGCAACTGGCCGTGGACCACAATTCGACTCGCGTGTAGCGCCGGGTGGATATGTCTGGTGGTACGTCGATGCGCTCAGCGACGACGAGAAACACGGGCTTTCGATCATCTCCTTCGTGGGAAGTGTGTTTTCGCCGTACTATAAATTTGCGCGGCGAGAGGGTGGCGCCGATCCGGAAAATCACGTTGCGGTCAATGTCGGTCTCTATGGAGCGGGTGGGCATCGCTGGACAATGACGGAGCGCGGGCGGCGCGATCTCACGCGGACGGCGAATACCTTTCAAGTTGGGCCAACGTCTCTTCAGTGGGACGGAAATGGCCTGACGTTTGATATCGATGAAATGACGGTGCCGTTCCCGTCGCGTTTGAAAGGGCGCGTCCGCGTCCTCCCGGCGGGGATCAACGAGCAGACGTTCGCCCTTGATGCCAAGGGGGAGCATCACTGGCGTCCTATTGCGCCGGTCTCACGGGTCGAGGTGGAATTCACCAATGGATTGAAGTGGGCCGGCAACGGGTACTTCGATTGGAACAGCGGTGTGGTGCCGCTGGAGGACAGTTTCCGGCGTTGGGATTGGTCGCGGGCAAGCGACAGGCACGGCGCGACGATTTTTTACGACGTGACGTTGAAGGATGGCCGTGACGAGGGATTGTCGTTGTTCATTCGGCCAGATGGGTCGATTGAGGAACTTGCGCCGCCGGCGTTGTGTGCGCTGCCGCGTGCGCCGATCTGGCGGATGCCGCGGGGTACGCGATCGGATGGAGGATCGGGTGGCCGCGTCGTGAAGACGCTCGAAGACACGCCATTTTATACGCGATCGATTGTCGCCTCGCGCGTTAGCGGCCGGCCGGTGATGGCCATGCATGAGAGCTTGTCGCTGGACAGGTTCGTGTCGCCGGTGGTGCAGTGTATGCTGCCATTCCGGATGCCACGGCGGGCCGGGCGTTAGGCGCTTTTGGACTCGCGGATTGAAGCGTGGCAGCGAATGGTGATGCTGGCGCAACCCGGTCGAGCGTTTAGCCGCGCGGTGGCAGGCGTTCTGCTTCCCGCTGTTTGAGGCTCCGCAGGGCTTCGAAGATATAGTCGCGGCGAATTGGGCTGGCGTCGCGCTTGCGGGAGAGCTGCATGTGGAAGACCTCCTGCGCGCCCGTTCGAAACATCATTTCGGCGCTGATCAGGTAAAACTCCCACATCCGGCAGAACTTTTCGTCGTACATCTGCGCGATGCGATCCCGGCTCTCTTCGAACCGCGTGTGCCAATGGCGGAGTGTCATGGCGTAGTGCAGCCGCAGAAATTCGCAGTCGGTGACCCAGAGCCGGTTGCGTTCGACGGCGGGAAACACTTCGGACAGCGATGGTGAGTAGGCGCCGGGGAAGATGTATTTGCGGAGCCACGGGCTCGCCGTGCTGGGTGGGCTCATGTGTCCGATCGAGTGCAGCAGCATGACGCCGTCGTCCGAAATCAGATCGTTGACTTTGGCGAAAAATTCGTCGTAACGGGGCACGCCGACGTGCTCGAACATGCCAACCGAGACAATGCGGTCGAATTTTTGTTCGATGTCGCGATAATCGCGGAGTTCGAATGAGACGCGATCGCCCACACCTGCGGCCTTCGCCCTTTCGGTTGCCAGGGCATGCTGCTCTTTTGACAGTGTGACGCCGAGGACGCGAACATCTTCCATTTGCGCAAGGTAGATCGCAAGCCCGCCCCAGCCGCTGCCGATGTCTAAGATCGTCTGGCCGGGTTTGAGGCTGAGCTTCGCAGCAATCAGTCTGCACTTGGACCGTTGGGCTGCTTCGAGCGTGTCATCATCCGTTTCGAAGTAGGCGCAGGAATAGAACATGCCTTCGTCGAGAAATAGCCGATAGAGCTCGTTGCCGATGTCGTAGTGGTGGGCAATGTTCTGCTGCGCCTTGCCGATGGGGTTTGATTGCTGGAACCGCTTGAGACTGCGGGAGACGGTGCCGACGGCGCGGTGGAATGGCGTGGGGCTCCCGCTGGCGCGGTTCTGATTGCGCGATACGAGCGACAGGAATTCCCGCAGCGAAGAGCCGGGAAAGGAGAGCGTTCCGTCCATGTAGGCTTCGCCGGCGGCCAGTTCGGGGCTGAAGAACAGAGATTTGTAGAGGCGGGCATCGCTGAGCTGCATGGTGACGGTTGGGCCCGGCGCTTTGCCGCCGAACGTGTGCGTGTGGCCTTGCGCGTCGATCACGTTGAGAACACCAACTTGGATCAGGCGGGATAAGAGCTTGGATAGTGGAAACATGGCTCACTCCACCGTTGTTGCCGCGCGTCTTTCGGGTGTCACAATTCTCTAGCGGTTTCAGGTCTGCCGGGGCAAGCGGTTGCTCATGTGCTGGGGCTCATCTTGCCTGGGCCACCAGCTGTTTGGGGGGTGACGAGGCGGGCTGGGCATTGGAAGACGCCGAGTACGCCGTCTTGATCGGTGCGCGCGGGGCGCAGGACCGATCGGTCATTCGTACAGATCGCGCGCGGTGTTCACGCGACACACCTGTGCTGTTTCCTCGAACGCGGCGGCTGTTGGTGCGCGTTCGAGGATGGGGCTTGGGTTTGGGCTGATCAGGCGCGGAGGGCGCCGCCGGAGGTGCCTGCGTGGCCAAGCGCCGATGTGACTTTGGCGACGATGGCTGCGGCATCGAGGCGGGCTTCGGCATACATGATGTCGGGTTTGTCGTGGTCGATGAACGTGTCGGGCAGCGTCATGGTGCGCACTTTCAGGCCGTTATCGAGGAGACCTTCGGCGGAAAGGAATTCGAGAACGTGGCTGCCGAAGCCGCCAACGCTGCCTTCTTCGATTGTGATGAGGACTTCGTGGGTGCGGGCGAGGTTGCGGATCAGGTCATGATCGAGGGGTTTCATGAAGCGGGCGTCGGCGACCGTGGTGGAGAGACCTTGGGCTGCGAGCTGGTCGGCGGCTTTGAGGGCTTCAGTGAGGCGCGTGCCCAGCGAGAGGATGGCGATGGTTGAGCCTTCGCGGACGATGCGGCCCTTGCCGATTTCGAGGGGTACGCCTTCGGTGGGCATGTCGAGGCCGAGGCCTTCGCCGCGCGGATAGCGGACGGCGGAGGGGCTGTCGTTGATCGATGCGGCGGTGGCGACCATGTGGACGAGTTCGACTTCATCGGCGGCGGCCATGATGACGAAGCCCGGGAGGCAACCGAGGTAGGCCAGATCGAAGGAGCCCGCATGTGTGGGTCCGTCGGCGCCGACGAGACCGGCGCGGTCGATCATGAAGCGAACAGGCAGGGATTGGATCGCGACGTCGTGGACGACCTGATCGTACCCGCGTTGGAGGAACGTGGAGTAAATGGCGCAGAAGGGTTTCATACCTTCGGTGGCGAGGCCGGCGGCGAAGGTGACGGCGTGCTGTTCGGCGATGCCGACGTCGAAGGTGCGATTGGGATAAGCGCGGCCGAAGATGTCGAGGCCGGTGCCGTCGGGCATGGCGGCAGTGATGGCGACGATGCGCTCGTCTTTCTTGGCTTCGGCAACCAGCGCATTGGCGAACACCTTGGTGTAGCTCGGGGCTGAGACCTTGGGCTTGACCTGGGCGCCGGTGACGACATCGAACTTGGCGACGCCGTGGTATTTGTCGGCGGAGGCTTCGGCGGGGCCGTAGCCCTTGCCCTTCTTGGTGATGACGTGGACGAGGATCGGCGCCTGATCGGTGTCGCGGCAGTTTTTCAGCACGGGGAGGAGCTGGTCGAGGTCGTGGCCGTCGATGGGGCCGACGTAGTAGAAGCCCAATTCTTCGAACCAGATGCCGCCGGACATAATGGTGCGCGACATTTCCTCGACGCGGGCGGCGCGGCGCTCCCATTTTTTGGGCAGGCGCTTGGCGAGCTGTTTGGCGAAATCGCGCAGTTGGAGATAGGTGCCGCTGGAGGTGGCGCGGGTGAGATATTTCGAGAGGGCGCCGGTGGGTGGTGCGATCGACATCTCGTTGTCGTTCAGGATGACGATGAGGCGCTCGTCGCGTGCGCCAGCATTGTTCATGGCTTCATACGCCATGCCGGCGGACATGGAACCATCGCCAATCACGCAGATGACGTTGTTGTTCTCGCCCTTGAGGTCGCGGGCGACGGCCATGCCGAGGCCGGCGGAGATGGAGGTGGAGGAGTGGGCGGCGCCGAAGGGATCGTATTCGCTCTCGGTGCGTTTGGTGAAGCCGGAAAGGCCGCCGCCCTGGCGCAGGGTGCGGATGCGGTCGCGGCGACCGGTGAGGATCTTGTGGGGGTAGCACTGGTGACCGACATCGAAGATGAGGCGGTCGCGCAGGGTATCGAAGACGCGGTGGATGGCGAGCGTCAATTCGACGACGCCGAGGCCGGCGCCGAGGTGGCCGCCGGTGACGGAGACGGCTTCGATGACTTCCTGGCGCAGCTCATTGGCGAGCTGTTTCATGTCGCTCTCGGGAAGTGCGCGCACGTCAGCGGGAATGCGGACCTTGTCGAGCAAGGGCTTCGGGGACGGCACGGGCTGACCAATATGTGCGTTCATGGCCGGTTCTCCGGTTCTAGGCTTCAGCGCGGGACGTCGCGTGGGTTTCGGTGCGGGCGAGGCGATGCAGTTGAGCCTCCCGCTCGCGGAGTTCCATGCGTTCGAAGATATCGATCACGCGCGCGGTGCGCGCGGGCAGGTTCCACCATGCGGGCGGGGGCGGGTCGACGAACTGGGGTTGAACGGAGTCGACGAGGTAGGCGGCCTCATAGACGTGTTCGGGGATGTCGACGGGCGACTGCGTCAGTGACAGCGAGGCGGACAGCGCGGCTTTGGCGGCCAATTCGATCTTGCGCTTGGCGGGCACGATGGCGCGGGTGGTGATGGAGTTATGACCGTTGCGGCGCACTTCATTGCCGATTTCACCGTAGAGGTAAGCGGCGGCAAAGATACCGGCGCGGCAGTCGACGGGAAGAGCGGCGATGCCGCGTGCCGCGCGGCGGTAGAGGCTATCGGCGGCTTCGAGGAGCCGCTCGACGATGGCGGCGAGTTCGGGCGAGGGACGCGGATCGGCGAGGAAGCGCTCGGGGTCGAGGCCGGCGTCTCGCATCCAAGCGAGGGGCAGATAGATGCGGCCGGCGCGGGCATCTTCGCCGACGTCGCGGGCGATGTTGGACAACTGCATGGCGATGCCGAGGTCGCAGGCGCGGGCGAGCTGAGATTTGTCGCGGGCGCCCATCAGAAGCGCCATCATGGCGCCGACACTGCCAGCGACGCGCGTGGCGTAGGCGAGCACATCGGCGAAGGTTTCATAGCGGCGGCCGCCGGCGTCCCACGCGAAGCCTTCGATGAGGGCGTCGGGGAGTGTGCGGGGAATGTCGAATTGGTGGACGATGCCTGAAAAGGCGCGGTCGGTGGCGGAGGCGTGGGGCGCGTTGCGGTAGACGGCGTCGAGGCGGTCGGTGAGGAGGTCCAGATTGCCCTGGGTGGCACCGCCGATATCGATGATGTCGTCGGCTTCGCGGCAGAAGGCATAGAGCGCTATGGCCGGCTCGCGCACACGACGCGGCAGCAGGCGGGACGCTGCAAGGAATGTGCGCGAGCCGTTGGCAAGCTTTTCGCGGCAGGTGTCGATGTCAGCGGCTTGGCGCCGGAGGTCTTCAGGCGAAAGCTGACGCATCGGGAGCGATCCTGTCATGAAAGTGGGCTGGCATGTACGGGCGGGCCTTGCGCGTGTGGCAGTCGACGTCCCAGGGGGCAGAATGTGTCAACATAGAATGACATTTAAAAGTGTAAAGCTGGCTTGCGCAAGTCTGAACTTGGGTTTCGCGCGGGAAATCGGTGGCCGAAAGCGCGGCTATGGACCGGGACGGCGCTACGGTCCGATCAGTTCTGCGATGCGGCCGGGGTTTTCCTCATGCGCCAGATGGCCGAGGGCGGGGAGACTGATCGTTCGGCTGAAGGGAACGAGGCGGGAAATGAGGTGAGCATCGCCCGGTGGGATGGTGAGATCGTTTTCGGCTGTGACGAGAAGCATTTGGGGTTTGAGGCGGGGAAGGTCGCGGATCAACGGTTCGAGATCCCAGGAGGCCATCATGTTCAAGGTGGCCGCGACGTGCGGCGGGGAGGCGAAGAGGCGTTGGTAGAAGGCGAGGCTCGTCTCGGGGATCACGGAGCCGGTGTTTTTCAGAAGGCGCTCCACGGAGGAGCGGTCGGCGGCGCTCCAGGCAAAGATCCTGGGAACGATGGGGTTCAGCGTCAGTAGTTTGGCTAACGGAGAGAAGAGGCGGGTGACGAGGCCGCCGAAGGGGATGAAGGCGCCGTTGATGGCCACGATCGATTGCGGGTTCAATTGGCCATCGAGGCTCATCCGGGCGGCGATGGCCGCGCCCGCTGAATGGCCGACGGCGATTTGCGGTTCGAGGTTGAGCGTATCGAGAAGGGCGCGCAGCGCGCGTGACATGCCGGTTATTGAGAGATCGCGGCGTCCGGTGACGGATGTGAAGCCTTGGCCGGGGAGATCGGGCGCGATGACCGTAAAACGTTCGGCGAGCAGGGGCAGAAGGCCCGCCCAGGAATGTGTCGACGCGCCGGTTCCGTGGAGGAGAAGAAGTGGCGGGCCCTGGCCTGCGACCTGCACATGCCAGCGGATGCCGGGTGTTTCGACGATGCGACTGGCGGCGTGATTGGGCCAGTCGCGAGCGTGGCGGTCGAAATCCAATGCTTCAGGCATCGTCGTGGCCTTCCCGCCCGCGCACAGATCAGCTTCGCGATCCGCTCTGATCATCAGGAGCGCGGCGGGCGGCGAAAACAGCTTCCGACAATCTGGTGCTATCGGCGTAGGGCAACGGCAAATAGCGGGCGCCCATGGAGCGGGCGAGATCTTCGGCTTCCATGTTGCGGCGCGGTGAGGTGTCGATCAGCAGGGTGTTGACGTGAAGCGCGCGCATGTCGGCGGCGACTGCCAGGGCATCGCTCATGGCCTGCTTGCGGCCGGGCTTGCCGTCGCGCGTGATGTTGGCCTTGCCGTCGGTGAGGAGCACGATGGTTGGGCTGATGCCCTTCTGCTTCTGGGTGGCGGCGAGTTGGACGGCGGATTCGATGGCGGTTGCGAGCGGTGTGCCCCCGCCGCCGGGGAGACCGGCGAGACTGCGATTGGCGCGGGTGAGAGAGCGCGTCGGCGGGAGCAGCGTGTCGGCCGTGGTGCCGCGAAACGCAATGAGGGCGACACTGTCGCGGCGGACGTAGCATTCACACAGGATGATTTCGACGGCACCTTTGGCTTCGGCGAGGCGATGCAAGGCGCTGGAGCCGGAGGCATCGACGACGAAGATCGTGGTCGATGTCGTCTTCTGTTTGAACCGACTGATGCGGAAATCATCGGCGCGGACTTCGATCCGCTGGCGGCCGTCGGGCAAGAGATAGGGGCCACCGCGCAGACGGCGGCGGATCAACTGCATGGGGGCTGCGGCGCGCAGTGTTTCGATCAGTGAGAGGACGTTGCCATTGCGGGGTTCGCCGCGACGGACGCCGGCAGGACGGCCACGCAGCTTGGAGGCTTGGCTGGCGCCCGCTTTGCCAACCGATGGCGGCGCGCGGCCGGTGAGCTTCTGATCAGTGAGGGCTGAGAGAATGGCTTTGGGAATTGCAGTTGCGGCGGCGGCGAGCACGAGTTCCATGTCTTCGGGGGTGATGGATTGTTCGGGCTGCGTGTCTTCGCCTTGGCTGTCGGTGGTTTCGGGAGCACCGCTGTTTTGGGCGTCTTGCTCCCGGCTTTCGGCATCTTCGGGTGGCGCCTCGGTGGGTAGCCGCGTGGCGCGGGGACCGAGGACGAGGCGGGCTGCGGTTTCGGCGTCGGCAGTGGTGGCTTGTGTGCGGCCGTCGAGGGCGGCGCAGATGCGCGCGACAGCGAGGGCGAGGATGGGCGCGCGGATGGAGATGATGCCAAGCGCGAGGCCCGCTTCGCAGAAGAGCGTGGCGAGGTTGGGATCGGCAGAGGTTTTGCCGAGGAGATCGCGGGCAGCGGAAACGCGGCGGGGCCAGTCGGGAGCGAGGGATGTGTCGCGCAGGCTGAGGCCATCAAGCGTGAGCCAGAGCGCAAGACGGTCGCGCAACGCGGTGGGGACGGTTTCTTCCTGTTCGACGCCTTCATCGAGCGCGATGACGCCGAAGCGGGCGGGCAGTTTGGCGGAGAGGCCATCGCGTTCCATCTCGACGCGGCCATAATCAATGGTGCGGACGATGCGAGCGGTGCGGCCGGCGTCGAGGCGTTCGGCGCTGGGGATGACGAGCAGACCGCCGTTGGCTTCGGCAAGGAGACCGCGCTCGGCGACCGGGCGGCCTTGCGCCAGCGTGGCGGATAGATCGAGGCCACCGAGGAGTCTGTCGTCACCGGCGTTGAGGGGGAGACGGCGGACGGGCGTGTCGGTGGCAAGCAGCGATGTCATATGGGCAAGCCAGGCGTCGCGGACGGGGCCGGAGCGGGCACGCAGCACAATGCCGCCGACCGCGTGCGGGGCGACGGCGACAATTGCCGCTGCGAGACACGCGTCGGTCCAGGCGGTGTTGGGCGTGGCCGCTGAAGTAGTCATGAGACGAGGCGTTCTCCCGCGCCGCCGAAGAGATCGCTGACGGCGCGTTCGACGCGGGCGCCGCTGTCGGGGCTGGAGAGCGGCGTGCGGCGCAAGCGATGGCGGAGCGCCATGGGGGCGACGCGGCGCAGGTGCACGTCATCGATGGCGGCCGCGCCTTCGAGGGCGGCGAGAGCGCGGGCGGCGCGGATGAGGGTCAGTTCACCGCGCAGACCATCGGTGCCGACTTCGGCGCAGAGCTGGGCTGAGCGTTCGAGTGCGTGGTCGCTGGTTGGAATGCCGGGGACGCGGGCGCGGGCAGCGATGATGTGACTGCGCAGGCGCTCTTCGTCCTGGGCGAAGCGGGCGATGAAGGTGTCGGGGTCGCGGTCGAAGTCGTCGCGGCGGCGGACCACTTCGATACGGGTTTTGACATCGTCGGGTGTTCGGACTTCGACGGACATGCCGAAACGGTCGAGGAGTTGGGGGCGCAGTTCGCCTTCCTCGGGATTGCCGGTGCCGACAAGGACGAACTTTGCCGCGTGGCGGATGCTGAGGCCTTCGCGCTCGACGACGTTTTCGCCGGAAGCTGCGACATCAAGCAGGAGATCGACGAGGTGGTCTTCGAGGAGGTTCACTTCGTCGATGTAGAGGAAGCCGCGATGGGCGCGGGCGAGGAGCCCCGGTTCGAACGCCTTTTCACCGTGGACAAGGGCGCGTTCCAAGTCGAGTGCGCCGACGACACGGTCTTCGGTGGCGCCGAGTGGGAGATCGACGACGGGGACGGGCACCATTGCAACTTCATCGCCATTTTTGGGTGCGGTGTTGAAGCGGCAGCCGGCAACGACGGGCATGGGCGGCAGTAGTGCTGCGAGGGCGCGGACGGTGGTCGATTTGCCCGTGCCGCGATCGCCGAAGACCAGGACACCGCCGACCGATTGATCGATGGCGGCGATGAGGAGGGCGAGTTTCATCTCGTCCTGGCCGACGATGGCGGAGAAAGGAAAAATGGCGGGCATGGTCTTAAGCTTCCGGCGTTCGTGGTTTGCGTTTTAGCCGCGCGCGATGACGAAGTCGCGCAGCACGTTGGTTTCGAGTTGGAGTTCGTCGAGGCGGTGTTTGAGGACGTCGCCGATGGAGACGACGCCGATCAATTCGCCGTTCTGCTGGACGGGCATATGGCGAAAGCGGCGCTGGGTCATGATCTTGGCGACGGAGGCGATGGGATCTTCGGGCGCGCAGGTGACGACGGCGCGGGTCATGAGATCGCCGACGAGCATGCGGGTGAGGCTGTCGCCGTGGGTGGCCAGTCCGTTGGCGATGTCGCGCTCGGAGATAATGCCTTCGAGTTTGCCGGACGGGCCGATGACGACGAGGGCGCCGACGGCGTCGGATTTCATTTTCTGGGCGAGGGCAAGGATGCTGTCAGTGGCTTTGACGGCCTTCACGGCCGAGCCTTTGTCTTTCAGGATGTCTGCGACTTTCATGGCGTAACTCCTGTGCAAACCGCCGAAAACGTCGAAATATCCGGCGTGGGCACGCCGGATGGCTGCGAGGATTTCAAACCCGTCGCCGGGAGTGACCATGCTGGCTTCACGTTGGTCGTCGAGGCCGATGAGGCCTGGGAGTTCGTCGATCGTAAAGAGACTATCTTCGCTGGCGTCGTGGTGGCCGAGAAGGATGACGGCGGGGATGCCGGCGACGCGGGCCGTTTTGGCGCCGTTTGGTGTGGCTTCGAGGGCGAGGCAGGAGGCGGGATCGATGCCCAGTTTCTCGACGGCCTGCTGGTAGACAGAGAGCAGGCTTTCCTCGCCGTCGTCCGTGTCGGGCGCGGTGATGCAGGCGATCAGACGCTTGGAGCCTTCGCCGAAGAGGTGGGCCATGAGGTGCTCGACTTCGAGCTTGGGGAGTGCTGAGACGATGGCGATCTTGATGCCTTCCTGGCGTGCGGCGGAGGCAAGTTCGCGCGCGCCGGGGCGGGGGTCGATATAGTGTTTGTCGATTAGTTGGCGCGCGACGGTGCCGGAGTGGCGCGTCATGACGTCGATGAGGCGTTCGAAATCCTCAGAGCTGCGGCCGTGGCCAAGGTTCTGGCGGACGAATTGGCGGTAGCGGTCGCGGCGGCGTGCGTGTTGGCGCAGCGCGGCGTAGGTGTCGCGTGAGCATTTCCAGTCGTAGCCGGCGGACTGGACAACATGATTGAGGACCGACCGTTCGAGTGTATCGGTTTCAGCGATGACGCCGTCGGCGCGCAGGATGATGCCCTGAAGGTTCATGGCGCGCTGCCCGGCGGGGATGCGGCGGTGCGTGTCCAGCGCAGCCACTGATCGGTGACGTGGGCTGCCAGCGAGCCCAGCAGGGCCGCGGTGACCGCTTGCCAGGGTCCGCCGGTCAATGCAACCCGGAGGGCAAGAATGAGGAAGAGGCCGGCTGTGAGCGAGGCCACGATTTCGAGGCGCGAGGGGCCGGCGTTCAAGCGGTGGCGGAGAGCGAACAGAGCAAGCAGTTCTAGCGCCATCAATCCTAAGATGATGTCGGTGATCAAGCCGCTGGACACTGCGTCTTGCATGCTGCGTCGACCTTACCTTCGCCGGTTTGTCCCGGCTTTTCTTTTGCCTGCGACCGGTCTCGAGCATGGCGGCCACCCTCGATCACTCAGGGACGAACCACGCCGAGCAGATGCGCCATATCCTTCACGAAGATGCGCACATGCGCCATAGGCTTCGCTTTGACCAGCTTCTTGTGCATGTAGGCTTGCCAGGTGAGCATCTGCACATCCGGATCCTTGCACATGGTTACGAAGCGTTCGCGGCGGGCATCATTCGCGTACCAGAACCGCTGCATGATGCCGAGAACCCAGAACACCCGTCCATGCGCCTTCATGAAGCGCTTACGGGCGGTGGCGAGATTATGGGCATCGCCTGTGCGCAGGGCTTCGGCAACGCTTTCACCGACGATCCTGCCACAGAGCATGGCATAATAGATCCCCTCTCCGGAAGCGGGTGCGACGACGCCGGCGGCGTCACCGGCAACGATCACGTTGCGGCCGTTATCCCAGCGTTTGCGGGGGCGGAGGGGGATTGGCGCACCTTCCTTGCGGATCGTTTCGTGGCCGGCCATGCCGATTTCGTTGCGCAGATCGGCGACGGAGCCGCGCAGGGAGAAGCCCTTATTGGCGGTGCCGGTGCCGATGCTGGTGGTGTCGCCGTGGGGAAAGACCCAGGCGTAGAAGTCGGGTGAGTAGCGGCCGTTGTAGTAGACGTCGCAGCGGCGGGATTCGAAGGCTGCGCCGTCGGCGGGCTTCGGGCTTTTGACGATTTCGTGGTAGGCGAAGACAAAGGGCGGGGCTTCTTCCTTGGGCAGTGCTTGACGTGCGACGGCGGACGAAGCGCCGTCGGCGCCGATGACAAAGCGCGCGCGGACGGTTTGGGTGGTCTCGAAGCCGTCGTCGAGGCGCTTTTTGAAGGTGACGCGGACGGTGCCGCCGTTTTCGATCTCGAGGCTCTCGAAGGTGCCGGTGCGGCGCTGGGCACCGGTGCGGGCCGCGCGCTCGCGCAGCCATTCGTCGAAGTGCTCGCGGTCGACCATCCCGACGTAGCCACCGTCGATGGGCATATCGGCCTTGCGGTTCGTCGGCGAGACGATGCGGGCGGACTGGATGCGGGCGACGATCAGATCATCGGGAATGTCGAATTCCGTGATGGCGATTGGCGGGATGGCGCCGCCACACGGCTTGATGCGACCGGCGCGGTCGAGCAGGAGCACCGTATACCCGCTGGCGGCTAGATCGGTGGCGGCTGTGGCACCGGCGGGGCCACCACCGACGATAACGGCATCGAACGTTTCCATCGCAACACCTTTTCTGTGTTCGTTTTCTAAATTGCGGAGCCAGCCTTTGCGACGTCCGCAACGGGCCGGGCAAAGACTGATTTTTCATCGGACTTGAAATTGACGATTGCGCGCGTGCCAAGGACCGCCGCAGCGAGGAACAACATGGCTTCGGCGGCAAATACGACGGTGAAGGCGTCGGCGGGTTCGGTGACGAGGCCACGTATGAGATCGGCTGCAGCGGCACCGACGAAGCCGCCGGCTCCAAAAGCGATGGCTTGCGCCGCGCCCCACATACCCATGCGGATGCCTTCGCGCTTTTCCCGACCTGCTCCGGCCAAGCCCATCATTGTGCCGATGGCGGCGACGGCGAAGGCGCCGTTGGCAAAGCCGAGCACGATGACGGTGGCTGTGAGTGGCCAATTGGGGGCGAAGTAGCCGGCGAGGACGAGACCCAGGAGAGCGATGGCGGAGGCGATGCAGCCGCCGACGGTCCAGGTGCGTAGCGTGCCGAAGCCGACGCGGGGGTGGGCGCAGATGGCGACAAGGGCCATGCCGAGGAACACGCCGGAATGCTGGTGGCCCGCGAGCTTGGTGGATTCGGCAGGGCTCATGCCGAAGGCAAAGCCAGCGAAGGGTTCCAGGATCAGGTCTTGCATGGAATAGGCGAGCATGGACACGAAGACGAAGATCGTAAAGCGGCGGGCCTGCGGCTCATCCCAGACTTCGGTGAGGGCGGTGCGGAAGGCCGTTTTTTGATCTGCGCTGCTGGGTTCGATGGCGTCACTGGATGCGACCACGGGGTTGCGCGCCGGTTCAATTCCCCACAGCGCGAGAACGGCGACCACAAGTGCAATCGCGGAGACGGTCGCGGTGACGGCGACGAGGCGCGTCATGGTGAAGGGGGTGAGATAGTTCGAGGCGACGATCGTGGTGACGACGAAGCCAGCGATCATCATCATCCACACGATGGTGGCGGCCGGTGCGCGGCGGTCGGGATGGACGCTGGTTGCGAGTAGGGCCAGCAGGTTGGTTCCGGCCGCGCCGACGCCGATACCGATCAAGGTGAAGGCGAGGACGGCCAGCGCGATCCCGGGCCAGAAGCTGGTGGCGAGGAGGGCGACAGAGAGCGCCGCGCCGATGCCGCCCATGCCGAGAACGGCTATGCCTAGAATAATCCAGGGCGTGCGGCGGCCGCCGGTGTCGGAACCGTGGCCCCAACGCGGGCGCAGGAACTGGAGCGCGTAGTGCCAAGCAACGAGCGCACCGGGGAGGGCGGCAGCAAGCGCCAGTTCAACCACCATGACGCGATTGATGGTTGAGGTCGTCAGAACAATGATGGAGCCAAGGGCTGTTTGGACAAAACCCATTCGGATGATGCCAAGCCAGCCAAGATGCGGCGCGGGGTTTCGTGACTGTGTCATTGGACAAGACCGATTTCTGGGCGAATGGCCACGGCTGCGATCATCATGCCGGCGACGTAGAGCGTGATGCCGGTGGCGTTGTACCAGGGCGCGCGTCCGCGTGGATCGGAGACGAGGACCGTCATGAGGCCGAGCTGCAGGACAAGCAGGAGGCCGATGAGAATGGCTGAGACGTTGTGGCCCCATTGGAAGAGCAGGAGCGCGACGACGAACTGGGGCAAGGCCATAACGATGCACGCGAGGCGGGCGGCGCGATCGGGACCAAGCTGGACGGGAAGGGAGCGAATGCCGAGTTTGGTGTCGCCTTCAATCGATTTGAAGTCGTTCAAGGTCATAATGCCGTGGGCACCGATGGAATAGAGCGCGGCAAGGGCCAGAACTTCCGTGCCGGGGAGGGCGGACGACATGACGAGGGCGCCGGTGAACCAGGGCAAACCTTCGTAACAGGCGCCGACAGCGGCGTTGCCATACCAGCCGTTCTTTTTCAGTCGCACGGGGGGCATCGAGTAGGCCCATGCGAGAAGAAGGCCGACGACGGTAGCGAGGAAACCCCAGATGCCGAGGAACGTTGAAACGGCGAGCGAGAGGGCTGTCCAAGCGATCGCAATGTAGAGCCCGAGGTGGCCTGGGATGCGGCCGGACGGAATGGGGCGGCCCGGTTCGTTGATGGCGTCGACGTGACGGTCAAACCAGTCGTTGACGGCTTGTGATGTGCCACAGACGAGGGGCCCCGCAAGCAGGATGCCGACGATGACCAAAGGCCAGCGATCGAGGGAGCCATCGAAGCCGGAGGAAACGACGCCGCAGGCAAGGGCCCACATCGGTGGAAACCAAGTGATTGGTTTCAATAACTCGAGCACCGCTGAGGGGTCGAGACGCGACACTGAGAGCGCAGGCGTTGTCATGGGTGGACGCTAACGCTCCGCCCAAATAGTGTCAATTCAGGATTACACTATTTTGTGTCAAATATTTTTGACGGTGCGCGTGCGATTTTCGGAGAATGGCCACGGCGGTTGACGTTCCGCCGTGGCTCTTGACTCGTTACTCGTCGCGGTCTCCGTCGAGGTCGCCCATGCCGTGGCGGCGGAGCTTCGAATAAAGACCTTGGCGGCTGAGGCCCAGCATTTCGGCGGCTGAGGCGCGATTGTCATCGGTGAGTTCGAGGGCGGCTTCAATGCAGAGCCGTTCGATCATGTCGGTTGATTCGCGCACGAGTTCCTTCAGTGGCACACGTCCCACGAGTTCGGTCAGCTGCTCAACGGAACGGGGCAGGGCGCGGCGGCCGTTGATGGCGGTGTCGGGACGGCGGGCGACGCGGCGCAGGGTCATGCCGAGGCATGGCTGTTCGCCGCCGGCGACGGATACGGCCGAGACTTCCACGTCTTCGGCAGAGCCATATTCGCCGCGAACGACAGTGGAGAAATTGCGGATTTCACCGCGCTCTTTGAGGTTCTTGCCGAGAACGGCCATGTCGATCGGGTGGCGTCCGATCCAGCGGTCAACGAGTTCGCCGCGCAGTTGGTCTTCGGTGGCAAGCTGGGTGAGTTCGACGAACGCCGTATTCGCGGTCAAGATGCGGCGTTCGGGGTCGGTGACGACAAAGCCGTCGGGCAGGCGCTGGACGACATCGAACAGGCTGGAGCGCGACTTCATCCAGGCGGATGCGTTGGCCGCAGTGGGCGACAGGCGGATCAGGATATTTGCGGTGTTTTCCTGGCGAAACAGCGACGCGCCAATGATCAGGTCGACCTTCGCGTCGTCGAGGCGAACGATGACATCTTCGGCCTCGCCTCCGGTTTTCAGTGCAGCGATAAAGGTCTGGATCTTGCGCTGTCCGTCAGCATCGAAAAGTTCATGGAAATTGCGGCCGGAGAGCCGGCGCGCGGCGCGCCCCAGAAGTTTGGAGGCGGCGGGATTGGATTCGACAATCCGGTTGCTGGCCGCGTCAATGATGAGGACGGCTTCGGACGAAATCTGGAAGAGGAGGCGGTAGCGTGTTTCTGCGTGACGCAGGCGGGCGTACTCGCGCTCCATCGTCTGCTGCGTATCGACGAGGCGTTGTTGGAGTGCCGCCAGTGCGCGAAGATCGCGGCCAATCGCGACGATTTTGCCGGATGAGCCGATGTGAACTGCGGAATAGCGAATTGGAATTTCACCGCTGCGCGCAACGGGATGATTGACCTGCCGCCACGGCTGGACGGCGGTGCCGGATGCGTCGCGGAGCAAATCTTCGATTTTGTTGCGGCTATCGATGGCGACGGTGTCAATCCAGCGCTGGCCGACCCAGTCGGCGCAGCCATCGCGTAGCAATTCTTCGCTGCCGAGGGTGACGTCGCGGATGATGCCTTTGGCGTCAATCACCAGTGCAATGTCAGCGGCGGCGGTCAGTAGCTTGGCAGCCGATTCCGCATCGATCTCGCCCAGGTGCCTCTTGGGAGCACGGAACGGTTCGACGCGCTTGGCCGGCACTCGGATTTCCATACAGATACCGCAACCTTTGCTTTCGGGCGAATGGGTTATACGGCGTTGACTTTGGCAGTCAACAGAGTACGCAACTGGTAAATGGCTTGGCGGCCGTCTTCCGCCATGCCATCAGCGCCGACACGGGATGCAAGTTCAGGGTTTTCGAGAAAGAGACTGCCGCCCACCAGCACGACCACCGATTTGTTGGCTGAACTTTTCCGAATGGCCTGAATGGATGCCGGCACGGCTTCAAGTAGTGCGTAGCTGCTGACGGAAAGCCCCACCATATCAAAGTGTTGCGCGCGCACGAGGCGCGAGATGTCGCGAACATCCTTCGGTGCTGCACTGCGGCAATCCCATCCGAAGCGGCGGAAATATTCTTCGACAAGCATGATGCCAAGGGTGTGCTGTTCGCCGGGAACGGTGATGAGGAGCGCGCTGTGGCCCTCGAAGGCTTGGGCGTTCTCGCGCTGAAATTCGGGGCTCAGTTCGTGGACGATCTGTTGCAGGCGGGCCATGCCGATCGTGACATCAGTGAAGCAGCACTGGTCGTTCTTCCACATTTCGCCGAGCAAGCGCGCCGTCGGTGCGAGCAGTTCCATGAAGACAGCGTCAATTGGGACGCCCTGATTGCGCAGCGCCTCTATGTAGGCGGAGGCGACCTGGGTTTCGTGTTCAATCACGATGCGCGCCAACTCGGTGATGTCTTCCGCGTTGACGTGAAGTGATGACGGCCGTTGATCGCGCGCCGTCGGGTTCTGATGCACCATCATCAGCCGGGGGATCACCTCCGACTCGATTGTGCGGCCCAGCATGGCGCGATTGAATTCCTGAACTGAGGGTGCGGACTTGGACGCAGTGCCGCTGCTAGGCCCGTCCTCGCAGGATTGCCATTCGCTAAACGCTTCAATGAGTTGCCGCGACCCGGGCATTGGGCGTGCTCCTCCAGTACTGGCCTCGTAACACCGGTGAGGTGTGGTTGCTCCCGTCAGGCCGTGCCAGGATGGACCCGCAGTCAGCTCATTGATCGGCTTGTCATTCAAATACTGGCCGTCTCGCAACTCTTGATTGCTGTCAACTTCGCACCGTTCGCTATTCAAAGCGCCCTGGCGAGAAAATGTAAAGCGAAAATTACGTCAACTTAGGTTGACATCTCTTTGGCCCCGGTCGTACTGTCGGTCCGTAAGGTCGCAGGTTAACTGCGCCAGCGGGGCGAGGCGAACGTGACGGGCACTCCCGATAGCTACCGGACGGCAAGCCGATCGCTTTACACAGCGGATGAGCGCCGGCGGCGTGACGCTTCTCCCTGGACGCTGGTGCAGGGCATTCTGGCGCCGGTGCAATTCCTCGTTTTCCTGATCAGTCTGTGGCTTGTCGTGCGCTTCCTCATGACGGGTGAAGGCGAGACAGCGGCGACTATCTCGGTCGTGGTTAAGACGTTCGTGCTCTACACCATCATGATCACGGGCTCGATCTGGGAAAAGGACGTTTTTGGCCGCTATCTCTTTGCGCCGGCGTTTTTCTGGGAAGACGTCGTCAGCATGCTCGTGCTGGCGCTGCACACGGCCTACCTCACCGCAGTTCTTACAGGTTGGCTCGGCGTTGAGGGCCAGATGTGGTTGGCGCTCGCCGCCTATGCGACCTACGTCGTCAACGCGGCGCAGTTCGTGTGGAAGCTGCGCATGGCGCGCCTGCAAGGTTCCTCGTCACCGGCTCAGTCGCCGACGGGCGCGGAGGTGGCGTCATGACGAGTGTGCTCGCCAGCGCCAAGGCGCTTTCCAAGGAAGCCTGCGCGACGGGGGAACGCCCGGTGTTGCGCGAACGCGGCCAGCGTGAAGTTTTCTGTGGATTAACGGGTATCATCTGGCTGCACCGGAAGATCCAGGATGCGTTCTTTTTGGTCGTGGGATCGCGGACGTGCGCGCATCTTATTCAGTCTGCCGCCGGCGTGATGATTTTCGCCGAGCCGCGCTTTGCGACGGCCATTCTAGATGAGCGGGATCTGGCGGGTCTGGCGGATGCAAACGAAGAGTTGGACCGTGTGGTTGGGCGGTTGCTCGAACGGCGCCCTGACATTCGCATGTTGTTTCTGGTCGGATCGTGCCCGTCGGAAGTGATCAAGCTCGATCTGTCGCGGGCCGCCGAGCGGTTGTCCGTTCAGCATGCGCCCAACGTTCGGATCTTGAATTATTCCGGCAGTGGAATTGAGACGACGTTCACGCAAGGCGAAGATGCGTGCTTGGCTGCGCTCGTGCCGCAGCTTCCGGAGCGCACGGAAGCCACGCCGCACCTGCTGGTGGCCGGGGCGCTCGCCGACATCGTGGAAGATCAGTTCCGGCGAATCTTTACAGAACTCGGAATGACGGACGTGGCGTTCCTCCCGCCGCGCAAGTCGTCCGACCTGCCCGCCGTCGGGCCCGGGACGCGCGTCCTCCTCGCGCAACCGTTCCTGACGGATACGACGGCGCGATTGCAGGAACGGGGTTGCGAGATCCTCGCAGCACCGTTCCCGTATGGCGTCGAAGGCACGATGGCGTGGCTCAGGACGGTGGCGGATCTTTGGGGTGTGCCGCGGGCGCGCTTCGAGGAGGTCGTGGCACCGGCAGCGGCGCGGGCGCGCAAGGCGCTTGAAGCGCACAAGTTCCGGTTGGCCGGCAAGCGGGTGTTTTTCTTCCCCGACAGCCAGCTCGAAATTCCGCTCGCGCGGTTTCTCCACGAAGAACTCGACATGATGCCGGTGGAAGTCGGCACGCCGTATCTCAACCAAAAGCAGATGGCGTTCGATCTCGCGAAGCTGCCAGCGGAAACGTTGGTGAGTGAAGGTCAAGACGTGGAGCGGCAACTCGATCGCTGCCGCGAGGCTAAGCCCGATTTGATCGTGTGCGGTCTGGGGCTCGCCAATCCGCTGGAAGCGGAAGGTTTCACAACGAAGTGGTCGATCGAATTGCTGTTCACGCCCGTGCAGGGCTTCGAGCAGGCGGGCGATTTGGCAGAACTCTTCACGCGTCCGCTTCTGCGGCGCACGCGGTTGGAGGTTTAGCCCATGCAATTGACCGTCTGGACCTATGAAGGACCGCCGCACATCGGCGCGATGCGAATCGCAAATTCGATGGATGGGTTGCACTACGTGCTGCATGCGCCGCAGGGCGACACGTACGCCGATCTCTTGTTCACGATGATCGAGCGGAACGACAAGCGGCCGCCCGTGACGTACACGACGTTCCAGGCGCGCGACCTCGGCGGGGACACGGCGGAACTCTTCAAGTCGTCGGCGAGGGCTGCCTATGATCGCTTCCGGCCGGAAGCGATGATTGTCGGCGCCTCGTGCACGGCGGAACTCATTCAGGACGATCCGGGCGGGCTCGCAAAGGCGCTGGCACTCGATTGCCCCGTCATTCCGCTCGATTTGCCGGCCTACCAGAAGAAAGAGAATTGGGGCGCGGCGGAAACGTTCTATCAGCTCGTGCGTGCGTTTGCTGGCACGCGGGCGCCGGCGCCGGGCGCTGAGCGTCCGGAACGGGCAGCGGGTGAGCGCGCGCGCTGCAATATTCTGGGACCGACGTCGCTTGGCTTCCGCAATCGCGATGACGTCACGGAAATTCTACGGTTGCTTGCTGATCTCAAGATCGAAGTGAACGTCGTGGCACCGCAGGGCGCGCGTCCGACCGATCTGGCACGGCTGCCGGATGCCGATTTCAACATTGTTCTCTATCCGGAAGTCGCCCAGAACGCGGCCAACTGGCTGAAGCGGACCTTCGGGCAGCCATTCACGACGACGGTACCGATCGGCGTTGGGGCGACGCGGGCGTTCGTTCGGGAAGTTTGCGAGTTGGCGGGTGTGGATGCGACGGCGTTCCTGTCGCGCGAGCGGTCGCGGCTGCCGTGGTACTCGCGCAGTATCGACTCCACGTACCTCACCGGCAAGCGCGTCTTCATTTTTGGTGACGCAACGCATGCGATCGCCGCAGCGAAGGTTGCCAACAGCGAACTTGGCTTCAAGGTCGTGGGTCTTGGCACGTATTCGCGCGAGTTTGCCCGCGATGTGCGTGAGGCTGCGAAAGAGTACGGCGTCGAGGCGCTGATCACCGACGATTATCTGGAAGTCGAGCAGGCGGTGCGGGATCTGCATCCTGAGCTCGTTCTGGGCACACAGATGGAGCGGCATATCGCCAAGCGTCTCGGCGTGCCGTGCGCGGTGATCTCGGCGCCCATCCATGTGCAGGATTTCCCCGCGCGCTATGCGCCGCAGATGGGTTTTGAGGGCGCAAACGTCCTCTTCGATACCTGGGTTCATCCGTTGATGATGGGGCTTGAGGAGCATCTCTTGCAGATGTTCCGCGACGACTTCGAATTCCACGATGGGGCCGGGCCGTCGCATTTGGGCGGCCATGGCGGTGCGCGCGAAACGGTGGCGGATGCGCCGGTGACTGTCGCTGTTGCCGCTGCGGTTGCGACTGACACCCTGGTTCTGGAGACGCCCGTGCACGCCGTTGCCAACGACCCTGGCGGGTGGGCGGCGGAAGCGGAAAAAGAACTCGCAAAGATCCCTTTCTTCGTCAGGGGCAAGGCACGACGGAACACTGAACGCTACGCTGAAGAACGTGGAATTAAGACGATAACCATTGAGACTTTGTATGACGCTAAGGCCCATTTCAGCCGCTGACCCGGGTTCGATCCGGGTGGTGATCGTGACGATGGACAGCCATCTGGCTGCCGCGGTCGATCGCGCGCGGCGCACTCTGGAGCCTGCCATCCCGGGTCTCAAGATCAGCCTGCATGCAGCCGCCGACTGGGAGAGCGATCCGGTTTCGTTGCAGCGGTGCAAGGACGACATTGCCAAGGGCGACATCGTTTTCGCCAACATGTTGTTCATGGAAGATCACATCCAGGCGATCCTTCCCGATTTGCAGGCGCGGCGGGATCATTGCGACGCGATGATCGGCTGTCTGTCGGCGGGTGAGGTGATCAAGCTGACGCGACTGGGTACTTTTTCGATGAACGGCGAGCCCGGCGGCGCGATGGCGCTGTTGAAGCGGCTGCGTGGGTCTTCGAAGGACAAAAAGCAGACGTCGGGTGAATCGCAGATGGCGATGCTGCGGCGCATTCCGAAGATCTTGCGCTTCATTCCGGGCCCCGCTCAAGACGTGCGCGCCTACTTCCTAACGCTGCAATATTGGCTCGCGGGCTCGGAAGAAAATGTCGTCAACATGATCCGCTATCTTGTGGATCGCTATGCCGATGGTCCGCGCAAGGCTCTGCGCGGTACGGTCAAAGCTGCGCCCCCTGTCGTCTATCCCGATGTTGGGCTTTATCATCCCGCGCTGCCGCAGCGGATGACGGAGAAGGTTTCGGAACTCCCGTCCAAGGGTGTGCGTGGCCGCGTCGGTGTGCTGGTCATGCGGTCGTATCTGCTGGCTGGGAACACGGCGCACTACGACGGCGTGCTCGCCGCCTTGGAGGCGCGGGGGCTCAATGTGGTTCCTGCGTTCGCGACGGGTCTCGATGTGCGACCGGCGGTGGAGAAATATTTCCAACAGAATGGGCGGGCGACCGTCGATGCGGTGGTGTCGCTGACTGGGTTCTCGCTCGTGGGCGGGCCGGCCTACAATGATGCCAAGGCGGCGGAAGAGATGTTGACGGGCCTTGATGTGCCCTACCTCGCCGCACATGCCGTTGAGTTTCAGTCGCTGGAGCAGTGGGGCGCGTCGGAACGCGGCCTGATGCCGATTGAACAGACGATCATGGTGGCCATTCCCGAACTCGACGGTTCGACCGGGCCGATGGTGTTTGGTGGCCGTTCGGATGCGGCGGGTGAAGCCTGCACGGGATGCGACCGGGCTTGCGTGTTCCCTAAGGGCGATACCGAACGCAACATGCACGTCTGCATCGACCGGGCGGAGATGTTGGCCTCACGGATCGACCGCATGGTGGCGCTGCGGCGGAGCCAGCGCGCGGAACGCAAACTCGCAATCGTGCTGTTCAACTTCCCGCCCAACAGCGGGGCGATTGGTTCGGCGGCCTTCTTGTCGGTTTTTGCATCGCTCTACAACACATTGAAGTCGCTGAAGGAGGCCGGGTATACGGTCAATCTGCCAGCGAGCGTGGATGCGCTGCGCCATGAGATCATCACCGGCAATGCGGCCACTTATGGAACGGTGGCGAATGTCGTTGCCAAGGTTCCGACCGACACGCACGTGCGGCGGCAGAAGTGGCTGAAAGAGATCGAAAGTCAGTGGGGCCCTGCACCTGGCCGGGCGCAGAGTGACGGGCAGTCGATCTTCGTGCTCGGCGCACAGTATGGGAATGTACTGGTCGGTTTGCAGCCTGCGTTCGGGTACGAGGGCGACCCGATGCGGTTGCTGTTTGAAAAGGGCTTTGCGCCGACACATGCGTTTGCCGCGTTCTATCGCTATTTGCGCGATGAGTTCGGCGCGCATGCTGTGCTGCACTACGGCACGCATGGTGCGCTCGAATTCATGCCGGGCAAGCAGGCCGGGCTTTCGGGGTCGTCGTGGTCGGACCGGCTGATCGGCGATCTGCCGAACTTCTATCTTTATGCGGCGAACAATCCGTCGGAAGGCACGATCGCCAAGCGGCGCGCGGCTGCGACGCTGATCAGCTACTTGACGCCGCCGATTTCGGCAGCCGGACTTTATCGTGGGCTTCTCGATTTGAAGGCCTCGATTGAGCGCTGGCGCGGGTTGGAGCCGGATGCTGATTTTGACCGCGAGCAGTTGTTGCCGGTGATTCAGGCGCAGGCATCGCAAGTGGAATTGGCTGTGGCCGAGCCGGCTTGGATGTTGGCGGATGCGGAAGCCCAAGTGGCCAAGCTGTGGGCCGCTGTTTTGGAGCTCGAGTATACGCTGATCCCGAATGGGCTGCATGTGATCGGTGAGCCGATGACGGCGGCAGAGCGGCTCGATATGCTCAAGGCTGCCGCAGAAGCGCGGCCCGATTATCATCCGGCGGACGCGACGCTGGAAGCCATCGTTGCGGGGGCACGGCCTGAGGACGCGCTGGCGCGGACGACGCGGGACAAGAGCCCAGAGGCGTTGGATGCCGTGCGGGCGTTGTCGGAGATGAACCGGCTGCTGTCGGAAGAGCATGAATTGGGCGCGCTGGTGCATGCGCTGGATGGGCGCTTCGTGCGGCCGGCGCCGTCGGGCGATCTTATTCGCACGCCCGCCATTCTGCCGACGGGACGCAATCTGCATGGATTTGATCCGTTCCGCATTCCGAGCGCTTTTGCGGTCGCCGATGGCGCGCGCCAGACCAATCGGTTGCTCGAGCGCTATCGCATCGACGGCAACCCGTTGCCGGAATCGGTGGCCCTGGTGCTGTGGGGGACGGATAACCTGAAGACCGAGGGCGCGCCGATCGCCCAGGCCTTGGCGCTGATGGGGGCCAAGCCACGGTTCGACGGCTACGGCCGGCTGTGTGGTGCCGACCTCATTCCACTGGAGCAGCTCGGGCGTCCGCGCATTGATGTGGTGGTGACGTTGTCGGGCATCTTCCGCGATCTCCTTCCATTGCAGACGAAGCTGCTGGCGGAAGCGGCGTGGATGGCCGCAAGCGCGGATGAGCCGGTGGAGTTGAATTTCGTTCGTGCGCATGCGCTTGCCTACATGCAGGCGAAGGGCGTCGACATGGAAACGGCGTCGCTGCGCGTGTTCTCGAACGCTGACGGGGCGTATGGCGCCAACGTCAACCAACTGATCGAAGAGGGCACGTGGCAGGACGGGGATGAACTCGCCGAGACCTATTCTCGGCGCAAGAGTTTTGCGTACAGCCGCTCGGGCAAGCCGGAGCAGCAGTCGGCGCTTCTGGAAAGCGTGCTGTCGAATGTGAAGCTCGCTTACCAGAATCTGGAATCGGTGGAAGTCGGGATTACGACGATCGATCACTACTTCGATACGCTCGGCGGTATCAGCCGTGCGGTGCAGCGGGCCAGCGGCAAGGACGTTCCGGTTTACATCGGCGATCAGACGCGGGGCGAAGGTCTTGTGCGGTCGCTGTCGGAACAGGTGGCGCTGGAGACGCGGACGCGGACCCTCAATCCGAAGTGGTACGAGGGCATGCTGAAGCATGGCTACGAGGGCGTGCGGCAGATCGAGGCCCAAGTCACCAATACGCTCGGCTGGTCGGCGACGACGGGGCAAGTGGCGCCCTGGGTTTATCACCAGATCACAGAGACCTTCGTTCTCGACCCTGAAATGCGCGAACGCCTCGCGGCTTTGAACCCGACGGCGTCCGCGAAGGTCGCGAACAGACTGCTCGAAGCACACGAACGCAACTACTGGACGCCGGAACCTGGCGTGCTGGAAGCCCTGAGGAACGCAGGCGCTGATCTCGAGGACCGTCTCGAAGGCGTCGGAGTGGAGGTCGCCGCATGACGGCTACAATATTTAAGAGCGCTGCACTGAAGGAACGTGGTCGCGTTGGCGACGGGGAAGGCAGTGTGCAGGTCCACATGGACCCGCGGGTTGCCATTCCGACGACGGCGAAAGTCTTCGCGGTCTACGGCAAGGGCGGCATCGGCAAGAGCACGACGTCGTCGAACTTGTCGGCGGCGTTTTCCAAGCTCGGTAAGCGCGTTTTGCAGATCGGGTGCGACCCGAAGCACGATTCGACCTTTACGTTGACGAAGCAGTTGATCCCGACCGTGATCGATGTGCTCGAGCAGGTGAACTTCCACACGGAAGAACTGCGCGTCGAGGACTTTGTCTACGAGGGCTACAACGGCGTTCTGTGCGTGGAGGCGGGCGGACCGCCGGCGGGCACGGGCTGTGGCGGGTACGTCGTCGGGCAGACGGTGAAGCTGTTGAAAGAGCATCATCTGCTGGACGAGACCGACGTTGTGATCTTCGACGTGCTGGGCGACGTGGTGTGCGGCGGGTTTGCTTCGCCGCTTCAGCATGCGGAGAGCGGGCTCATCGTGTGCGCGAATGACTTCGACAGCATTTTCGCGATGAACCGGATTGCTGCTGCGATCCAGGCGAAGGCGAAAAACTACAGCATCCGGATCGGCGGCGTGATTGCCAATCGCTCGAAGGACACGGATCAAATCGATCGCTTCAACGAGCACATCGGGCTGTCGCGGCTCGCGCACTTCCCGGACCTCGACGTGATCCGCCGTTCGCGGCTGAAGAAGTCGACGCTGTTCGAGATGGAGTCGTCGCCGGAACTGGAAGCCGTGAAGCAGGAGTATTTGCGGCTGGCAGCTTCGTTGTGGGCGGGCACGGTTCCGCTCGAAGCGCGGCCGATGAAGGATCGCGAAATCTTCGATTTTCTAGGGTACGACTGATGCAAACTCTTTCCTACCGCCAGCGGCGCAGTGAGCTGCAGACGTATTTCGACCGGACGGCCTCGGAAACGTGGGCGCGGTTGACGTCGGACGCACCGGTCAGTGGCATACGCCGCACGGTGCGCGCAGGCCGTGACCGTATGCGCGCGCAGCTGCTTGACTGGATGCCGGACGATCTGACGGGCATGCGCGTTCTCGATGCGGGTTGCGGAACAGGCGCGCTGTCGTTCGAAGCGGCACGGCGCGGGGCCGACGTTGTTGCCATTGATCTGGCGGAAACGCTCGTGACGCTCGCAGCCGAGCGGACCAATCTAATGCGCGCGGAGCTGCCGTCTCCGGAGACGTACGGCTCTATTCAGTTCCATGTTGGAGACATGGTGGATCCGGCACTCGGCCGGTTCGATTATGCCGTCGCGATGGATTCCATGATCCACTACAAGCCGGCCGACATGGTTGCCATGCTCGGGCGGCTGTCTGCGAATGTCGAGCGGGGGATCATCTTCACCTTCGCTCCCCGGACGCCGGCTCTGACGTTGATGCACGCGGTCGGCCGCTTCTTCCCCAGGCAAGACCGAGCCCCGGCCATTGAGCCGGTCGATGCCGGCGAACTCCGCCGGCATATCGCGGCAGAGCCGGCACTTTCATCCTTCCGAGAGCAGAACAGCTTCCGGGTGGACAGCGGATTTTATGTTTCTTCGGCAATGGAGCTGCGCAAAGCATGAGCGGCTTGAACGACAAAGTGGCGAAGGCTTGGGTGAGTGTTAGCCCCCGGTTCTTGCCGTTCGCGGACGCCGCGACGGTTGAGCTGCCGCTTGGCCGGTTGCTGCGCCTTTCGTTGTTTCAAGTCTCCGTTGCGATGGCGCTGGTTCTGCTCAACGGCACGCTCAATCGCGTGATGATCGTGGAACTGGGCGTGCCGTCGTTTGTGGTGGCGATTGCGGTGTCGCTGCCGTTGTTGTTTGCGCCCTTCCGCGCGCTCGTGGGGTTCAAGTCGGACACTCACCGCTCGGCGCTCGGCTGGAAACGGGCGCCCTACATCTGGTTCGGCTCGATGTTGCAGTTCGGCGGATTGGCGATCATGCCGTTCGCGCTGATCTTGTTGTCGGGGGATTCGAACGGTCCGGCGTGGATTGGCTATGTGGGCGCTGCGCTGGCCTTTCTGCTCGTGGGTGTCGGCATGCACACGACACAGACCGCGGGATTGGCCTTGGCGACGGACCTCGCGACAGCTGAGAGCAGACCGCGGGTGGTGGCGTTCCTTTACGTCATGCTGCTCGTTGGCATGGTGGCCAGTTCGGTGATCTTCGGGTGGCTGCTGTCTGATTTCAGTCAGATGCGGTTGATCCAGGTCGTGCAAGGCGCTGCTGTCGTGACGATGGTGTTGAATGGCGTGGCGCTGTGGAAACAAGAAGTGCGCGATCCGGCGGTCACGCGCGGACGGGCGGCGACTGCTCTGGGATTTGTGGACTCGTGGAAGCGGTTGTCGGCGTCGGGACCTTGGACGCGGGTGCTGGTGAGCGTTGGACTGGGGACGGCCGCGTTCAGCATGCAAGACATTCTGTTGGAGCCCTATGGGGGCGAAGTTCTGCATCTGACGGTGGGGCAGACGACGGCGCTGACCGGCTACCTTGCGTGTGGCACGCTGCTCGGCTTCGTACTGGCATCGGGTTGGCTGACGTCTGGGTTCGATCCGTTCCGATTGGCGGGGCTCGGTGTCGTGGCCGGTCTTGCGGCGTTCCCGTTGGTTATTTTATCGGCGCACGTGGAGTCGGTTCAAATCTTCCGGGCGGGCACGATGTTGATCGGGTTCGGCGGCGGGTTGTTTGCGGTGGGGACGCTGACGGCGACGATGAACATGTCGCAAGGGCCAAATGCTGGATTGGCGCTGGGCGCGTGGGGCGCTGTGCAAGCCACCGCGGCAGGGTTGGCCATTGCGATGGGTGGGATCATTCGGGACGGGGTCGGGTCGCTGGCTGCGTCAGGCCAGTTGGGCGAGGCGCTGACGGGTCCGGCGACGGGTTACACGACGGTCTATCACATCGAAATTCTGCTTCTTTTCGCGACACTCGTCGCGATCGGTCCGCTTGTGGGCCGTGAGCGGTTGAATAAGTCAAATCGGTCCAGGACGTTCGGCCTCGCCGAGTTTCCTGGTTAGTTTTAAGTCTCACATGGAGGTGGACTATGAAGGGTGAAATTATGGGCATCTTTGATGTTGCCCAGGTCACGTTGTACGTGTTCTTCATTTTCTTTATCGGGCTGATTTTCTATCTTCAGCGCGAAACGCGACGCGAGGGTTATCCTCTGTTCTCGGAGCCGTCGAACAAGCTGAAGCCCGGCGACCCATTCTTTATTCCCGAGGCCAAGGTGTTCAAGCTGCCGCATGGCGGTGAGGCTCTGGCTCCGAACGGTCAGTGGGATCAGCGTCCGATCAAAGGCGAGAAGATCGCCGTTTGGCCCGGCGCGCCTCTTGAGCCGACCGGTGACCCAATGCTCGCCGAAATCGGACCAGGTGCTTATGCCGAGCGCGCCGACGTTCCCGATTTGATGGTCAATGGCAGTGCGAAGATCGTTCCCTTCCGCGTGGCGCCGATTTTCGAAATTCACAACAATGATCGCGATCCGCGCGGGTCTGCGCTCGTGGGTTCCAACGGCGTCGCCGTCGGCACGATCAAAGATGTGTGGATCGACCGCTCGGAAATCATCATTCGTTATCTGGAAGCAGAATTGAATGCCGCCGGCGGCAAGCCCGGCCGCTCGGTGCTGGTGCCAATGACGTTCCTCACTCTCGACAACCGCCGTGGCAAAGTGATCGTCAAGGCAATATCGGGTTCGCAATTCGGTAACATCCCGGGCCTCAAGAGCCCTGATCAGATCACGCTGCTCGAAGAAGAGAAGGTGACGGCTTACTTTGGCGCCGGCACGCTTTATTCTGAACCGTCTCGTTCGGAGCCGCTGCTGTGAGCCACGAATTCGATCATGAGCCCGTCCCAGGGCTTCCCGCTCATCTGCCAGAGGGTGAAAACATCCTCTGGCAGGGTTCGCCCTCCGCTTCGGCGACTGCATGGCGCGCGTTGCACATCGGTTGGGTTGGGGCCTACTTTGCCGCACTGCTGGCTTGGCGTTTGATCGCCGGCCTGTCGGACGGTCACACGCTTTCGCAGATCGCGATTGATAGCATTCCGCTCACCATAGTGGCGGTTGCTGCGATCTGCGTGCTCGCTGGGCTTGCACGCCTCATCGCACGCACAACAATCTACACGATCACAAGCCGGCGCGTGGTGATGCGCTTCGGTGCTGCTTTGCCGATGGCGGTCAACTTGCCATTCAAGGCGATCCGCAGTGCGGGTGCGGCTTTGAATGCAGATGGAACGGGCGATGTGGCGATGGAGGTCGATGACCTCGGGAAGCTGACTTACTTCCACCTTTGGCCGCACACACGTGCTTGGCACGTGCGCAAGGCGCAGCCGTCGCTGCGCGGCGTGCCCGATGCCCAGGCTGTGGCCGCTCTGTTGTCGCGTGCATTGAACGCGGCGGCTGGATCGGCCGACAAGGCCGTCCGTCCCGTCGCGGTGTCGCGTCCCTCTGAGGTGCGGTCCGCACATGGCGGCGCATCGCCTGCCACTGCGTGAACTTGAAGGAGACCTGCCGTGCTTGAGGAAGCCATCGACGCCAAGCCGTTTCCAAGGGGCATGCTGATTGCAGTGGCCGCGATGATCGGTCTGTCGATCTTGTTCGCGGCGGCTGCAAGTTTGTGGGACTTCGGGGCGACGCGCATTGGTTATGCACCCGTCACGGATAGCCGCGACCTTGTCTTCAAGGATCTCAAGAATGGTTCGGTTGGCGTCGTTGATGCCGCCGGACAACAGCAGATCGCAGAATTAAAGCCTGGCCAGGATGGATTTGTCCGGGTTGTTTTGCGTAGTATGGCCCGGGATCGCGCGGTGCGCGGTGCCGGTGCAGACGTGCCGTTCCGTTTGGCGCGGCATGCTGATGATATGTTGTCACTGACAGATTTGGCGACTGGCGAGGTCGTCATGCTGAACGCGTTCGGGGCCATGAACACCAAGTCCTTCGAACCCTTTCTCGCCTTGGGGAGAACGAAACCATGATGCTGTCCGTTTTTCGCGGACCACCTCCTGAGGTGGTCAATTGCACCATCGAAATTGAGAACACCTTCGAGAGCTTGCATGCTCACGTCGATTTGCATGGCACCAAGCCGGTGGAAGCTGGCGACGAAGTGCTTGTGCACGGCGATCCCATCCGCGTTCCGTTCGGTGAGAAGGTCGTCCTGCAACGGCAGGCCACCGTCACCCGGGCCTCGCCGCTTGAACGGCTGAAGACCAAGATTTCCGCGCGTTTGGAGTTCACCGAGCTCTACGAAGTGAGTTTTTCTTCGGGGAGGAAGCTATGACAATCGAGACCTTCGCGCGTACGCCCAATGAGACGACGCAGGCGGCCGTCAGCGAGACGCTGCTGAGCCCGCGCTTTTACACGACCGACTACGAAGAGTTGGACCGGATCGATGTGTCCTCGCTGCGGGCGGAGTGGGATGCGCTTTTGGACGAGATGCGGGCTGATACGAACCGCGGCCATTTCCGCCGGACGGATGCGTGGGATGATTTTGATCTCAATGCGCTGCCGGAAGGCCTGCGCAAGGAGTTCATCGACTTCCTGGTCAGTTCGCTGACGTCGGAGTTTTCAGGTTGCGTGCTTTACGCGGAAATGAAGAAGCGCGGCAAGAACAAGGATCTCGTCGAGCTCTTCAAATTCATGAGTCGTGATGAGGCCCGCCACGCCGGGTTTATCAACGATACGCTGCGCGATTTCGATATCGGCATTGATCTGGGTTTCTTAACGAAGGCCAAGAAGTACACGTTCTTCAAGCCCAAGTTCATCTTCTACGCGACATACCTGTCGGAAAAGATCGGGTATGCGCGCTACATCACGATTTTCCGCCATCTGGAGCGGCACCCGGACAAGCGGTTCCATCCGATCTTCAAATGGTTCGAGAAGTGGTGCAACGACGAGTTCCGGCATGGGGAAGCGTTTGCGCTGCTGATGCGAGCTAATCCCCATCTTCTGGAAGGCACCAACAAGCTGTGGGTGCGGTTCTTTGTGCTGGCGGTGTACGCGACAATGTATGTGCGGGATCATGCGCGGCCGGAATTCCACAAGGCCATCGGCATCGATCCGACGGAGTACGACATGCAGGTTTTCCGGTTGACATCGGAGATCGCACGGCAGGTCTTCCCGGTCGAACTCGACATCGAGAATCCGAAGTTCCTGGAGCGGCTCGAAAAGCTGCGGGCTGTCAACGACAAGCTCGGTGCGCTCGAAGGGAAAACGGGCATAGGGGCGCGCGTCCGGCGGTTTGGTCTTGGGGCGTCGGCGATGGGCACATTCGCACGGATGTATCTGATGAAGCCACGGGACAACCCGCTGCCGGCGCAGATTCGTCTTGAGCCGATCTGGTAGCGCGACCCGAGGAGACACCGCAGTGCTCGACTATGGCCTACCTGTTCTGTTCGTCCTCTTCGCCTGGTGGTTTCTTACCGGGGCGGTGCTCTACGTGGTCGGGCTGCCGCGGACAATGGTGCGTTGGTCGATGGCGGGTGCAACCGTGGTGGCTCTCGGTGCTCTTGCGGTTCTTTGGCAGACGGCCGGCGATACCTCGCCGGCCGCAGCATATATGGCTTTTCTATCGGCTATCTTCGTGTGGGGTTGGCATGAGATGAGCTTCCTGACGGGGTTCGTCACGGGACCGCGCACGACGGAGGCGCCGCGTCATGTTCGCGGGCGGGCGGCGTTGTGGCCGGCGATTGAGACGCTGCTCTATCACGAGGTCGCAATTCTTCTGACAGGGTTGGCGCTCTTTGCCCTGCTATGGGGATCGCCGAACGAGGTCGGTATGTGGACGTTCGTGATCTTGTGGGTGATGCGTATCAGCGCCAAACTCAACGTGTATCTCGGTGTGCCGAACTTAACGGAAGAGTTTTTGCCGGCGCATCTGACTTATCTCAAGACCTACTTCTGCCGGCGCAGTATGAATCTTCTATTCCCCCTCTCGGTGACGCTTTCAACGATCGCAACTTTTGTGTTGATCGGTGAGGCAGGGACATCGACCGGGGTCTTTGACAAAACGGCCTTCACGTTTCTCGCCACTCTGATGGCTCTGGCGCTCATCGAGCACTGGTTCTTGGTGGTTCCGCTGCCGTCCGGCGCACTGTGGTCATGGGGACTATGGTCGCGGGAGGACGAGCCAAGTGCTGTGTTGTCTGCTTCGCCTGTTCTTGCGCTCGCCAACGTTCCCGTGCAGCCCGATCCGTCACAGCCTGCCAACGCTCAACTTTTCTGAACTTCTGAGATCCGAACACGGCCGCCGAAAGTGACGGCTAAAGCGTAGAAGAACCGGAGACAAAAAATGGATTACCTGTCGATCTTCCGCGAGCAACTCGACGGCCTCAAGGCCGAAGGGCGCTACCGCGTGTTCGCGGATTTGAAGCGGCAGTGTGGATCTTTTCCGACAGCAATCCATCACACGGACGCCGGTGCGAGGCCGATCACGGTATGGTGCTCAAACGATTATCTCGGCATGGGTCAGCATCCCAAAGTGCTGGCCGCGATGCATCAAGCCATCGAGGAGGCGGGTGCGGGGTCGGGCGGAACGCGCAATATCTCGGGCACGACGCGGTATCACGTCGAACTGGAGGAGGAGATCGCGGATCTGCACGGCAAGGAATCGGCGCTGCTTTTCACCTCGGCCTATGTGGCCAACGAAGCAACGCTTTCGACGTTGCAGCGGCTTATCCCCGGGATCATCATTTTTTCGGACGAAAAGAACCACGCCTCGATGATCGAGGGCATCCGGCACGGCAACGGCCCGAAGAAAATCTTCCGGCACAATGATGTCGAGAACCTCGAAAAGAAGCTCAAGGAGGCGCCGATCGGGTCGCCGAAGATGATTGTCTTCGAGAGCGTCTACTCGATGGACGGGCACATTGCTCCGATGGCCGCTATCTGCGATCTGGCTAAGAAATATGGCGCGATGACGTATCTCGATGAGGTGCACGCGGTTGGTCTTTATGGCGCGCGGGGCGGCGGCATTGCAGAGCGCGAAGGTTTGATGGACCGGATCGATATCATCAACGGGACGCTGGCCAAGGGCTTCGGCGTGATGGGCGGGTACATCGCCGCCAAGCGCGAGATCTGCGATGCGATCCGGTCGTTTGCGTCGGGCTTCATCTTTTCAACGTCGCTCGCGCCGGCGATCACGGCCGGCGCGCTGGCCAGCATGCGGCATCTCAAGTCGAGCACGGTGGAGCGCGAGAGGCACCAGGAGCGCGCGCGCACGCTGAAGCAGAAGCTCAAAGATGCGAATATTCCTTTCATGGCCAATCCGAGCCATATCGTTCCGGTGATGGTTGGCGATCCGGTGCATTGCAAGGCGGTGACGGATACGCTGCTGGGCCATTACGGTATCTACGTGCAGCCGATTAACTATCCGACGGTGCCAAAGGGGACCGAGCGGATGCGGTTGACGCCGGGGCCTCTGCATACCGACGAGCAGATGGCCGTGCTTGTTGCGGCATTGAGCGACCTGTGGAACGCCTGCCCGATGGCGAACGGAAAATTCGTGCGGCTTGCGGCCGAGTAATCCATCACAACCCTACCCCAGACTGCACCCGCCATGCTCTGCATGGCGGGTTTTTTACTTCGCCGGTGTCGTTGAGGTGGGTCCGGGCGTGCTGCCGACGGCGGGCGTGCCAGATTCAGGCGTGACGCCCATGAAAGCGGCATATTGCAGCGCGATTGGAGCCCTCTGGGTGGGCTTTTCGCGATTGAAAATGCTGGGTGGCTCAGTATTATTGACTTTACAAGTCGCCTCGCAATGATGGCGCTTCCTTAGACGGTAGGTACCGGCTGCGGCCCTGCGTCAGGTGCGCAGTGATTTATTTGCGCGCGGACGTGATGCATCCGGTGCCGTCCGCGCCGGACCGAGAGCTGCCGACGAGAGCCACCGATGACAACCAAGCCACGACACATCCTCTTGCGAGAGACGACGGCCGCTGCGCATGACCGGCTTGACCGGGGCATTTCCGAGGTTGGGTATTTTGCCAGCGTTGCCCTGTATGGGCTTTATCTGCAACGGCTCCATGGATTGCATTGCGCCTTCGAGGCGGAGCTTGCAGGGGATGCGCTGCCGCTGGCGCGGCGTTTTGAAGTGGACCGGCGGTCGGCGTGGCTGGCCAGAGATCTGGATGGATTGGGGCTGAGGGTTTTGCCGCCGGCGCATGAACGGAAGCGGTATGCGGGGTTGACTGGGTCCTCGTCGCGATTTTTCGGCTGCCTCTATGTCATGCTCGGAGCCGCGTTGGGTGCGCGCTTCCTGATGCGGCAGGCGGCTCAACTGGACATGCCGGCCGGACTTGGCCTCACGTATCTCACCCAGCTGTCGCAGTCGGCGCACTGGCCGGTTTATTTACAAGACTTGGAAACGGCCCCCCTCGTCTCGCTCGACGATCTCGTCGCGGGCGCTTCGGCGACGTTCGATTGCTTTCACACGCATCTTCTGGAGCCTGTTCCGACATGACCGCACGGCTCACCAACGAAGATATTCTTGTCAAATACTGCGACCAGGAACCTATTCATTGTCCCGGCAGCGTGCAAACGCGCGGGGTTTTGTTCGCGTGTCCGAACCCGGGCTGGAAGGTGACGCATGTTTCAGACAATGCCGGGAGCGTGTTGGGTGTGCCGGCGCGCGACGTGATCGGCCAGAATTTGGAGACGGTGCTTGGATCGACCCTGACGAACCGGCTGGCGGCGCTTCTTCCACATTTGCCGGCGGTCAACATCGTGCCGGCGCGGCTGTTCGGCGTGGACTTGCCGTCGGGCGGGCAAGCCAATGTCAGCGTGCACATCTACGACGGGCGGCGCATCGTTGAAGTAGAACCTCTTGCGGCCCCATTGGCGGATGCGCCTCTTGATTTGGTGCGGATGTTGTTGCCCAGCTTGCAGCAGGCGCGAACGATCAACGATTTGTGCCAGAAGGCTGTGACCCGCTTGCGGGGGCTCATCGGCTACGACCGGGTGATGATCTATAAGTTTCTGCCCGATGGGTGTGGGCAGGTCATCGCAGAAGACTGCGATGACGATATGGATCCGTATCTCAACCTGCGCTATCCGGCCTCCGACATTCCGCCTCAAGCGCGTGAACTTTATCGAAAAAACTGGGTTCGTCTGATCAGCGATGTCGGCGCGCAGCAGGTGCCGATTTGGGCGGAGGACAGTCCGAACCTCGCGCCACTCGACATGAGCTTTGCCGATCTGCGGAGCGTGTCGCCAATCCACATCCAATATTTGAAAAATATGTGTGTGGGTGCGTCGATGTCGATTTCGATCAATGTCGGCGGCGCGTTGTGGGGGCTCATTGCCTGTCACCACCGAACGGCACGGGACGTGCCGGCCAATCTGCGGACGGCGGCAGAGCTTTTTGGGCAAATGTTCTCACTTCAGATCCAGTCGGTCGAGGGTGTCGAGGCGTATCTGACGCTGCGTGCGGCACGGGCTACGCTCGATCGGATCGTGGCGGTGTTTCCGGCGGGGGGAGATGTTACTGGACTAGGCGACCATCTTGAACCGTTGGCGGCGCTGATCCCATGCGATGGGGCAGGCCTTCTGGTTGACGGGGTTTGGCGTGGGATCGGGGTGCTGCCCAGCGATGATGAAGCCTACGGTTTGGCGCGGGAGTTGAACGAGACGAGAGTCGATGGAATTTTGGCGACGCACCGGTTGAACGACCTGCATGTGCCTTCGGTGATGTGGGAGTGCGGTGTGAAGGGGCTGATGGCGGTGTCGCTGTCGGTGCGCGGCGATTGGCTGTTCTTTTTTCGGGAGGAGTTGGCGGGGACGGTCACATGGGGCGGCGATCCGAGGAAGGTGGTCGCGTTCGATGACTCGGGTACGCGGTTGTTGCCGCGCATGAGTTTTAGCGCGTGGACGGAGACGGTGCGTGGCCAGTCGCGCACATTCACGTCAAGGGAACGACTGATAGCCGAAGCCATACGGATCAGCCTGGGGGATGTGATCGTCCGGTTTTCCGATGTCATGGCGGAGGCGAAACGGGAGGCGGGTCTCAAGCAGAGGCTCATGGTGAGCGAGCACAACAAGCAGGTGCGCGGTACGCTTGAATTGATCCGGTCGTTGATTGGTCCGGCACCGGCTGGCGATGGGGCTGCCGGCTCTTACGTTCGGGCGCTTGATCAGCGTATCCGTGCCATTACGTTGGCGCACAATGCCAGCTCAGCGCCGCCGGGCTGTGAGCTCACCGCTCTCGTCGAAGCGTCGCTCGGGGATTGGGTGTGCGATGACCAACGCCTCGTGGGGATCTCAGGGCCGCGTGTAACGCTCGATGCCAAGGCGCATTTGGTTATGGCGGTGGTGCTCAATGAACTGGTCTCGCTGTCGTCATCGTCGGGAGCGTTGTCGGAGGCGCAGGGACGGTTGATGGTGGGTTGGATTATCGATAATGCGGACGGGGTCATGATCGAGTGGGCGGAAACCTGCGCCGTGCTGCCGCCGCCGCCCGATGCGAATTGTTTTGGCCTGACGCTGGTGCGGCAGAACGTGGTGCAGTTGCTGGGTGGTGATGCGCATGTCTGCTTCGATGAGGGTGGGTTGCAGGCGCGGTTCGTTCTGCCGCAGCGCTATGTCTTGCGGGATCCACGCGGCGTCGCAGGACGGACTTTGCTCGCGGCCGATGATGCCTTAGAGCGGGTTCTGGAAGGATTTGCCGTTCTTGTTGTCGAGGATGATCCGGCGGCGGCTGATCAGCTTGAACTTCAGATGCGCCAGCGGGGGGCGTTGGTGGTGCTCAGGGCCAACACGGCGGCGGCGGCTCTCGAATTGATCGCCCGCGGGCAACCTGATGTTGCCGTCCTCGATATCGATCTGGGAACGGGCACGTCGATGCCCGTCGCCGATATGCTGAGTGCTTTGAACATTCCATTTCTGTTCGCCGACGATGGCGCGGGGCGCACGCCGGTTCCGGCTCGTTTTGCGGATGTGACCGTCGTGTCAAAGCCCTATTGTGGCGTCATGGTGCCGATGTTGCTGCAGGAAGCGCTGTTGCCTTTAATGATGCGCGCGGTTCTGGGAGGTGATGCGGGGCAATCTGGCACTTGATCGGGGGCGGCGCGTTCTCTACGCACGACGCATGACGAAACCTGCAATCATTCCGATTATCTCTTCCATCGAACCTCTGGCGGCGGGCCGGACGGCTTGGCTCGTCGACATCTGGGGCGTGATGCACAATGGTGTTGTGCCCTTTCTGCCGGCGGCGGCGGCGTGTGCGCAGTTTCGCCGGAGCGGTGGGACGGTCTTGCTGCTCTCGAATGCGCCGAGACCTGCGCCGTCGGTGGTGGGACAGCTCGACCGGATCGGTGTGCCGCGGGATGCCTATGACGCCGTTCTGACGTCGGGGGATGCATCGCTCGAGATGATCCGACGGGCGGCCGAGGCGGGTCGCGCTATCGGGCACATCGGGCCGGAGCGGGATCGCGGGTTGTTCGAGGGGGCTTTGATGCCCGTGCCGTTGGCGAAGGCGCAGACGGTGGTGTGCTCGGGGCTCTACGACGACGAGCGCGAGACGCCGGAAACCTACATCGAAATTCTGGCACTTTTGAAGAAGCGGGGCGTGGATATGATCTGCGCCAACCCGGATCTAACGGTGGAGCGCGGCGGGCGCATCATCTATTGCGCAGGCGCGCTGGCGAAGGCGTACGAAGACATGGGTGGGGCGGTCGCATATGCGGGCAAGCCGTATCTGCCCGTTTACGATCTGGCATTCGCGCGGCTCGCGGCGCTGCGCGGGGAGGCTGTTCAGCGGGCGCAGGTTCTCGCAATCGGCGACGGGATCGGAACGGATATCGCGGGCGCGGCTGCCGCTGGGATCGATAGCCTCTATGTGGCCAGCGGCGTGCATGCCGGACCAGGCGGGCGCATCGACGCCGAGACGCTGGCGGAGATCTTTGCCAACGCCGAGGGGCGGCCGATCGCTGCGATGAACGGTCTTTGTTGGAGCTGAGAGGTCAGCGGCGGATGGGCACCAATTCGAACTGGTGGACGTCGGTGCGGCCAATTGCAAACGCACCGGCGCACATGGCCAGATAGAGCCGCCAGCCGCGCAGAAAGCCTTCTTCATAGCCAAGCGCGCGAATGCCTGGGAGCGCCTCGTCGAACCGGACCAGCCACTCGCGGCACGTGCGGGCGTAGCACTGCCCGAACGAGAACAAATCGCTGACGGCGAGCCCGGCGCGCTCCGCTTCGTCTTTGAATCGCGACACGGTGGGCAGCATGCCGCCGGGGAAGATGTGGTGGCGGATGTAGTCACTGGACACGCGATAGCTCGGGAACAGTTGCTCGGAAATGCTGATCGTCTGGATCACGGCGGTGCCGTTGGCGGTGAGGCGGTCGCGCAAGGTTTGGAAGTACGTTGACCAGTAACGCTCGCCGACGGCTTCAAACATTTCGATGGAGACGATGGAGGAGAACGTGCCCCCCTGCTTGCGGTAGTCTTGCAGTTTGATATCGGCGGCGTTGCCGACGCGCTCGGTGGCGTAGGCGTGTTGGCGGGGCGAAATGGTGAGGGCGGTCACGCCGTGGCCCTGGTTGATGGCCGCTTCGGTGAAGCCGCCCCAACCGCAGCCGATTTCGAGAACGTCTCCGGAGTTGCCGCTGATGCGCTCCAGAATACGTGCGTATTTGGCCTTTTGCGCGCTTTCAAGATCCGTCTCGGGTTTGGGGAAGATAGCGCTGGAGTACGTCATCGTGGGATCGAGCCAGCGGGAATAGAAATCGTTGCCGACGTCGTAGTGGGCCATGATGTTTTTTTGCGAACCCTTCACGGAGTTGCGGCGGAAGACCCATTCGAGAAGCACGGAGCGGATGCGGTGCAGATATGAGCCCCAGGCGAGACGGCCGAGACCGTCCATGTTGAGCATCAGAACCGTGAGCAGGGCTTCGAGATCGTCGCTGTCCCACCAACCGGCCATGTAGGCATTGCCGAGGCCGATGTCGCCTTCCGCGAGCGTTGCGTTGACGGTGCGCCAGTCCTTGATGTGGATCGTGCCATGCGGGCCCGGTTGCGCTCCGGCGAAATTGTGTTCGATGCCTTCCGGCGTGATGACGGTCAGGGTGCCGGTGCGCATGGCTGTTTCTAGCACGCGCAGGGCCTTCTGGCCGAGGTAGGGGATCGTCGTCATGTCTGCTCCGGAGGCTGGGTCGCCGGCGAACGGCCGAGTGAGGCCGTCACGAGGTCGCCGGGTGGCGTGGGTTTTGAAAAGATCTTGTGGCCGCGCAGATAGAGGCGGGCGGCATGATAGTGGATCAATAGCACCACCTGCAGGGTGGGGAAGGGATGGCGCAGGAAGCTCTTGGCCAGCGCGCGCGACGTCAGCGTTTCGAGGCGGCCGCCGATGGTGGCGGTGAGCGCGCGGGTGCCTTCGCGATATAGGTCGATGCGGATCGAGACACGGTCGGGTTTTTCGATGAAGCGGAAGCGATATTCGCCGTCGGTTGGAAAGAACGGCGAGACGTGGAACACTTTTTCGGCGGTGATCTCTTCGTCGTGGCCGATGAGGGTGCCGTCAGCTTTGCGGCAGAGGTAACAGTGGCGTTCGCCGAAGGTGTTGTTCACCTCGGCGAGGACGGCTGAGAGGGCGCCGTTGCGGTCGTGGCAGAGCCAGAAGCTGACCGGGTTAAATCCGAAGCCGAGCACGCGGGGGAGGGTGATCAGCGTCATCTCGCCGTCGGGCCGGGTGGCGCCGACGCTTTTGAATGCAGCGTTGAGCCAGTCGTTGAAGCCGGAGGTGCGGTCGCCGTAGTCACGATCGTTGAGGGCGAAGAGGCCCCAGCCGTTGCGATTGAGGAAGCGGCGTTTCAGGCGCGGTAGGCTTGCGACTGGGATGTGCAGGTATGTCAGGTTGTGGGCGAGCGTGTAGGGTTTGGGAGTGAAGCGCGCATGGGTGATGCGCGCTTCGAGAAGGCCGCGCGGGATGGGATCGTCGTGAATGTTTTCCGTCGTCGCCGCTAGGCCCATGGGATCGACACTCCCTTGGCTTCAGCGACGCGGACGGCACTCCAGAGGCCATCTTCGTGGAAACCGTTGCGCTGCCAAGCGCCGCAGAACCACAGGCCGCGGTGGCCCTGGATCGCGGGAATTTCGGCCTGTGCGGCGACGGCCTCACGCGAGAAGATGGGGTGGCGGAAAACGTGGCGGTCGATGACCTTGGCGGTGTCGATCTCGCGATCGGGGTTTAAGCTGACGAACACGTCTTCGCCGGGGAGCGACTGGAGTTTGTTCATCCAATAGGTGACAGACACGTCGTTGCCAGTCTCTTGACCTCCGGTCCCGTAGACCCAACTCGCCCAGGCGGCTTTGGCTTTTGGCATGAGGCGGGTGTCGGTGTGGAGGACGCCTTCGTTGTCGCGGAACTGGAATTGTCCGAGGATGCGGCGTTCGTCCGGTGTGGGGTCGGTGATCATGGCGAGAGATGCGTCGGCGTGCGCGGCCAGCACGACCTCGTCGAAGCGATCAGTCTGTCCCTTTGCAGTCACGACTTCAAATCCACCTTGCGTGGCGCGAACCTGCCGAACCGGATCGCCCGTTCTGACTTTTGAGCCGAGACGATCGATGAGCCGGTGGACATACTGTTGGCTGCCCCCGTCGACTGTGCGCCAGCGATGATGCCCATTGACGGACAAAAGTCCATGGTTGTCGAAAAAGCGGACGAAGGTTTTGGCGGGGAAATCAAGCATCTGGCGGGGCGGTGTGCTCCAGATGGCGGCGCCCATTGGGATGAGGAAGCGGTCCTTGAACCAGTCGCCGGTGGCGAGGCGGTCGATGAACTCGCCGAGTGTGGGGTCACCGGGTTCAGCGAGGACCAGCTTGGCTGACCGGAAAAAGCGCATGATGTCGGCGAGCATGCGGAGGTACCGAGGGGAGACCAGATTCTTCTTTTGCGCGAAGATGCCTTCAAGCGAGCTGGCGCAGAATTCGAGGTCGCCGTCGCCATAGCGCAGGCCGAAGGACATATCGCTGGGCTTGGTTGGTACGGACAGGCTGGCGAAGAGTTTCGTCAGGTGAGGATAGTTGACCTCGTTGTAGACGATGAAGCCGGTGTCAACGGGGAGGGGGCCGCCGGGGCGAGGGACGTCAATGGTGCGGGAATGGCCGCCGGGGCGCGGCTCACCTTCCAGGACGACGACGTCGTTGCTGTTTTTGAGAAGATAGGCGCACGACAGGCCTGAGATGCCTGCCCCCACCACTGCAATGCGCGCCACTGTTTGCCGTCCCCACCAATTCTATATGTTGATCTACGAAATCTATCTCGTAGCGGTTCACGCGGATCCGTTTGCCGTGCGGATGCGTTGAAAAAGTTCGGCTTCTTAGCGAGAGTGTTCAGGCCTTGGATATCCTTATTGCCCTGTTAGCCGGCCTTGCCGTTCTGTCTGTGATGATGGCGGGTGGATACATCTTGGCTATGAAAAGCGGCAACGGGGGTTGGGCAGATACGGTCTGGACCTTCGGGGTGGGGCTTGCCGCCCTTGCAGCCATCGCCGTTCTCGCTGGCCCCGAGCCGCAGCCGCGGCATTGGCTCGTCGCCGCTTTGGCGGCGCTGTGGTCGGGGCGGCTCGGCGTTTACCTTTTTGGGCGGACGCGGGGCAAGTCTGAAGATGCGCGCTATGCGGATCTGAGGCGCGAGTGGGGGGACGATCATCCTCGGCGGTTGTTCTTGTTCTTGCAAGCGCAGGCTGTGGCGGGGGTGCCGCTGTTTGGCGCTATGGCGCTGGCGGCGAACCGGACGGGTCCTCTCGATCTGTTGGATGTTTTGGGTGCGGCTGTGTTGCTGGCGGGCGTGATCGGGACGGGCGTCTCTGATTGGCAGCTGGCACGGTTCAAGGCCGATCCGGCGAACAAGGGGCGTGTCTGTGATGTGGGCTTGTGGAGCCTGTCTCGCCACCCGAACTACTTTTTCGAATTTTTGTCGTGGTGTGCGTGGCCGGTTATTGCGTTCGATCCGGTGGCTTACCCCGTAGGACTCCTAGCATTGCTGGCGCCGGCGCTGATGTATTACCTGTTGCGGCATGTCTCGGGCGTGCCGCCGCTGGAAGCGCATATGGAACGGTCGCGGCCGGAGGCGTTCGCGGCCTACAAGGCGCGGGTGCCGGTGTTTTTTCCGAAGTTGACGTGATCATCCGGCCGTGAAGGGGCCGCTGCCCTAGGAGTGTGTGTGATGACGACGATGCCTCGGTCCGTGATTGTGGGGGCGATCCGCGCGGTTGAGAGTGTGCCGCTGCCAGACGGCGTGTTGCGCTTTGGGGTGCAGTCGCTGATCGGGACGCGCGTGCGGCCGCAGGAGGCGAGCGCTGAGATCGACGGAGCGTTTGCGGAGGACATGCGGCGGCGGGCGATTGCGCTGCACGCGGATGCGGCGAACGCGCAGCATTACGAATTGCCGGAAGAGTTTTTCGGGCTGACGCTGGGGCCGCACCGCAAGTATTCGTCCTGCTATTACGCGACGGGGAGTGAGACGCTGGGCGAGGCGGAAGGCGCGGCGCTGGCCATCACGGCGGAGCGGGCGGGGCTTCAGGACGGGCAGCGGATTTTGGAGTTGGGTTGCGGGTGGGGGTCGCTGACGCTGTTCATGGCGGCGCGGTATCCGAACGCTGCGATCACGGCGGTTTCGAACTCGGCCAGCCAGCGGCGGTACATCGAAGAGACGGCGCGCGCGCGGGGTCTTGCAAAAGTGCGCGTCATCACCTGCGATATGAATGCCTTTATGCCGGAGGGGCCGTTTGACCGCGTGGTGTCGGTTGAGATGTTCGAGCACATGTCGAACTGGGAGGCGCTATTGGGCAAGGTGCGCTGTGCGTTGGCGCCCGATGGGCGGCTCTTCATTCATGTGTTCTCGCATCGGGCGACGCCGTACCGGTTTGATCACACCGATCCGACGGACTGGATCGGGCAATACTTTTTTACCGGTGGCATCATGCCGAGCGATGGGCTCATCCGGCAGTTTTCCAATCTCGTCGAGGTCGAGGAGGAGTGGCGCTGGAGTGGGACGCACTATGCGCGAACGGCTGCGCAATGGATCGAGAACTTTGATCGCAACGCGGGCGAGATCGATCGCATCTTGCGCGAGGTGTACGGACCGCAGGCCGCGCTTTGGAAGCGGCGCTGGCGGCTCTTTTATTTGGCGACCGAGGGGCTTTTTGGTCACGCCGGCGGGGATGAGTGGGGCGTGAAGCACTACCGGCTGCGCCCCGTGCCTTGATGCCTTAGGCGTTCCCGTACCAGCGGGCGGCGAGGGTGCCGGCCACGGCTGCGGTTGCGGTGAGGAAGGCGCCCCAGGACATGTCCATCACGGTGATGAACGTGGGCCAGACCTTGAGGGTGGCCTGATTGGTCAGATCGTATGTGCCATAGCAGACGAGGCCGAGGAGGGCGCCGTTCAGTGCCGCGATCTGGAGGCTGCCGCCGCTGGCGAGTGCCGGGGAGACGGCGAACCAGACGATGCCGAAAATGTAGAGCAGGTAGAACACAACGGCGGGGGCGAAGCGGATGCCTTCAGGGAGCAGCAATTCGCCGATGTTCTGCCGATAAACATTAATCATCGAGGTCAGCCAGACGCTGTCGACGAGCGCCATGTAGAGGCCGGTGGCGAGGTAGGCGATGACGTACTGCATGGATGACCTGCTGATCGGCTGCGGCTGTATGTCGGAAAGAGTGACTTAACAGGTAAACGGCGTTGTCACTGCATTGGTTCACCTGAATTTACACCCAGGTCATTTCTCCGCCGGAAATTACGAGCACTTTGTCCTGCGGGCTTTCGAGAGCAGGGATCGTCTCAGGGTCGAGGCGCAAAAGGTGCGCGCGCAGGCAGCGGGAAACGCCGCCGTGCGAGGCGATGACCGTGTCGCGGTCGAGGGTCTCGGCCCAGTCGATGGTGCGGCGGAGGAGGTCGGCGTAGCTTTCGCCGCCGATGGGGCGCCAGCGGAAGGGGTCCTGTTCGCGGTCGGCGAGGCCTTGCGGGTCGGTTTGCGGCAGATCGGTCTGGAGCTGGCCTTCCCATGAACCATACGAGAGTTCGATGAGGCGGCGGTCGATCCGGTAGGCCGCAGGGTCGAGACCTAGGGACGTCCGGAGAATTTCCATCGTCTCGCGGGCGCGGCCGAGGGGACTGGCAACGAAGTCGGCACTTTCAATCCCGGGCAAGAAAGCGCGCAGTGCTTCGCCGTTGCGCTGCGATTGGGCGCGGCCATGGTCGTTCAACGGGATGTCGGTTTGGCCCTGGTAACGCCGTTCGGCGTTCCAGTCGGTTTCGCCGTGGCGGACGAAGAAAAGTTTGAGGGCGGGGCGCATGCTGTTTGTTGATGCTGTTGCTGCCCGATCGATACCTCGCTCAGCTGTCGCTTTTGACGACGGAGATGTCGGGTGCGTCTTCGTTCTTCATGCCTTGGACGTGGTAGCCGCTGTCGACGTGGTGAATTTCTCCCGTGACGCCGCGTGCCAGGTCGGAGAGCAGGTAGAGGCCTGCGCCGCCAACGTCTTCGATGGTGACGGTGCGGCGGAGGGGCGAATTGTATTCGTTCCAGCGCAGGATGTAGCGGAAGTCGGATATGCCGGATGCGGCGAGCGTCTTGATGGGACCGGCGGAAATTGCGTTGACGCGGATGCCGGTGCGGCCAAGGTCGGATGCGAGATAGCGGACGGAGGCTTCGAGTGCGGCCTTGGCGACGCCCATGACGTTGTAGTGCGGCATGACTTTTTCGGCGCCATAGTAGGTGAGCGTGATGATCGAGCCGCCATTGGTCATGAGTTTCTCCGCGCGCTGGGCAAGTGCCGTCAGCGAGTAGCAGGAGATGAGCATGGTCTGGGTGAAGTTGGCTTCTGTGGTTTCTACGTAGCGGCCATCGAGTTCGTTCTTGTCGGAGAAGGCGATGGCGTGGACCAGGAAATCGAGGCGGCCCCATTGCTTCTCGATGTCAGCAAAGAGGGCGTCGATGGAGGCCGTGTCGGAGACATCGCAGGGCAGGACGAGGGATGCGCCGAGTTCGGCAGCTAACGGTTCGACGCGCTTTTTGATGGCGTCGCCCTGATACGTGAGGGCGAGTTCCGCGCCTTGGGCGGCCACGGCGCGGGCAATGCCCCAGGCGATCGAGCGATTGTTGGCGATGCCCATGATGAGGCCGCGCTTGCCAGCCATGAGGTTGCCGGTCGGCACGCCGTCACCTGCTCCTGGTTCAGCCATGAGCTTCCCAATTCCTTTTCTCTGTCCGTGTAATTTTGCGGCATCCTACACAAAAGACTTGTGCGGTCCAGTCATCGAACGGGTTATCGCGGATGGACGGGGGCGTTTGCCGTCGCGACTTTGGGAGCTGCGTTTAAAGCTTTGAAAGATATGACTTTTGAGCGCTTGACCGATGGATGCGCCGTGGCGGCGGCCGGCGCGGCCGATCGCCCCGGAGGCTCAGCCGCGGCGGCGATTAACCTTCCAGCGACCAGACCCCGTTGGCGTTCCGGCAGGCGACGCCTTCCGCTTTGCGGGTTTTATCGCCCGTTGTCATCATGACCACGACGTGCCGGCAGACGATGCCTTCGATGTTTTTGAAGGAGGAGGTCGGCTGGACAAGGCCCGAGATGCGGCCATTGTTGCGATGCCAGACGTAGGTGGCGCCGTCTGCGGTGGCCGAGAGGGCATGTTGCACGCTGGACAGAGCGGCCACTTCATCACCGGCGTCGAGGGTGCGGCCATCATCAGTGGGAGATTTGAGGTCGGCGAATTTGGGCTTTTGACGCTTGCCGGAGGTGCTTGGGCAATCGCAGGACGGGGATCGGGCTTCGTCAGAGAGTGGGGGGCGGGTATCGCCGGCGTAGGAGTCGCTGGCGGAGAGGAAGATCGTGGCGACCATGGCGAACGCGGTTAACGCGCAGGCCGACAGTGACACCAGAGACTGGGTTTCACGCATGACTGAACTCGCAACTCAATACGGGGACACAACAGCAGTCCTGACAGGGACCTTGGGACAATCGTGACTGAACATGGATAAGAAAGGGTCAATGGGCGTTGCGAATTGAGGAGAATCGATCGGATCGGGTGTGGGATTGCGTTAAGAGAACGTGAATGAGGATCAGCCAGGATTGGGCCGCCAAGATCGGGGCGCTAAGATCGCGGCGCACGACACATCAGACGAGGCTGACACATGAGCCAACAGAGCCACGACACCCATAGCGGGGACTTTGCCGACGCGGTCGAGCCGTTTCTGCTGTTTGAGAGTTGGTTCGGGGAGGCGCGCGAGAAGGAAATCAACGATCCCAACGCCATGGCACTTGCGACGGCGGATGCGTCGGGTCTGCCGAACGTCCGCATGGTGCTTCTAAAGGGGCTCGATGGCGCGGGCGTGCCGGGGCGGGGCTTTGTTTTCTACACCAACTTGGAGAGCGCCAAGGGGCAGGAACTGGCCGCCAATCCACAAGCGGCGATCGTCTTTCATTGGAAAAGCTTGTTGAGGCAGGTGCGCGTGCGCGGACTGATCACGCCCGTTTCGGTACAAGAGGCGGATGAGTACTATGCATCGCGGCACCGGACGAGCCGCATCGGGGCTTGGGCGTCGAAGCAATCGCGACCGCTGGAGAGCCGGTTGGCTTTGGAAAAGTCGGTTGCGATCGAGACGGCGCGGTTTGGGATCAGCACGATCCCACGTCCGCCGCACTGGTCGGGGTTTCGGCTGACGCCGCTGGAGATCGAATTCTGGTCGGACCGGCCGTTCCGGCTGCATGACCGGGTCGTGTTCCGGCGCGAGACGGCCGACGCACGCTGGACGAAGACGCGGCTCTATCCGTGAGGCCCCGCATGACAGGGATCAGCCGGCGACGAGGTTGCGGATGGCTTTGACCATGTGGCCGTTGCCGGCGATGATGTCGCCCTTGGCCAGCATTTTGTCGGTGCCTTGCAGGTCGGTGACGATGCCGCCGGCTTCGCGCATGATGACGATGCCGGCTGCCATATCCCATGGCTTCAAGTTGCGTTCCCAGTAGCAATCGAAGCGGCCGGCGGCGGTCCAGGCAAGGTCGAGGGCGGCGGAGCCGGTGCGGCGAATGCCGGCGACTTCGCGCATGGCCGTGGTCATTTCCTTGATGAAGCCCGGGTGACCCGGACGGCCGCGATGGGGAATGCCAGTGGCGACGACGGCATCGCCAATTGTTTTGCGGGCGGCGACGCGGAGGCGGCGCTTTTCATTGAGGAAGGCGCCCTTGCCTTTCTCGGCGGTGAAGAGTTCGTCGGCGATCGGATTGTAGACCAGACCGGCGACAAGCTGGCCGTCGCGTTCCAGACCGATGGAAATCGCGAACATCGGGATGCCATGCAGAAAATTCGTGGTGCCGTCGAGGGGATCGATGATCCAGCGATGAGATTTGTCGGCACCTTCGACTTCGCCGCCTTCTTCCATCAGGAAGCCATACTGCGGGCGGGCTTTGTTCAATTCGCGAAAGATGATTTCTTCCGCCTTGTGGTCGGCGGCGGAGACGAAATTGGCGGGGCCCTTGATCGAGACCTGCAACTGCTCGACCTCGCCGAAATCGCGAACGAGGGCGCGCGCTGCCTTGCGGGCGGCCTGGGTCATGACGTTCATGAGAGCAGAGGCGGGCATGGGATGGCCGGGATGGTCGTCGTTTGAGAATGGACCCCCGCTCTAGCGGAGTGTGAGCTGTTTGTCGCGCCAATCCTGCGCGGCCTTTTGGGCGGTTTTCTTTTCGCTTTCGGCGAGGGCGTCGATGAGCAGGTCGAGCTTTTCATCGGTAATGCCGCCGGCCTTGGCAATGAAACGCCATTTGGCGGCTTCGGCGGGGTTCTTTTGGACGCCGCCGGCGCCTTCTTGGTGAATCCAGGCGAGGCGATTTTGAGCACCGGGAATGCCCTTTTCGGCGGCCGTCTGGAGATATGGGATTGCCCGGCTCTCGTCTTCCTTCAGGCCGAAGCCGCGCATGAGCATGACGGCATATTCGTACTGCGCAGTGACAAGGCCCTGCTTGGCGGCCTTCGACATCCAGCCGGCTGCTTCAAGCGCATTGGCTTCGACGCCGACGCCTTTTTGGTAAAGTGCGGCGAGGTCGAACTGGGCTTGGGCGATGTTCTTTTCAGCGGCGAACTGGATGTGCTTGGCGGCGCGATAGGGGTTTTCGGGCTTGCCGTCGCCCTTCAGGAAAAGAAGGCCGAGATTGTAGTTGGCGAGCGGGTCGCCGGTGGCGGCGGCTTTTTCGTAGAGGCTGGCGGCCGCAGTGCGGTCTTTGCCGATACCGCGGCCTTCGGCCAGCATGTTGCCGAGGGCAAGCATGGCCGGGACATCGCCCAGTTCAGCAGCGCGGGAGTACCAGCGGGCGGCGGTGATGTCATCTTTGCCGACGCCGAGGCCGCCTTCGTAGATGCGCGCAACGAGGGTGTGAGCTTGCGGGTCGCCAAGTGCTGCTTTGCCTTCGGCGAGCGAGAGGGCGGTGAGATACTGGCCCTGGTCGAATGCGATGTAGGCCGCATCGTCGTCGGCTGTTTGGGCGGCGGGTTTTGATGCTGATGCGGGAGGTTGCGGCATGTCGCCTTTGCCGGAAGCAAAGTCTGGGAGTTGAAGTTGCCCGGTGGCGACGAGGACGCCAGCGGCACCAGCACCCGCGCCGACGATCAAGATAAGAGCGAGGACGGCTTTGTTCATGGGGTGGATCTCAGGTCGCCGGCGCGGCGGCGGTTATGGCCGCAGCAAAGGGCGATAATAAGCCTGCGATGCCGGATTTCAGACGTTCTGAGGGAACGCGCACGGCGATAAAGTCGGCGCCCACGCCGGCGAGGTCGTGGGCGTCTTCGGGCGTGTCGATGTCGAAGGCGATGCAGGGGATTTCGAAAATTCCAGACCACCAATCGATCAATTCGAGGCGGCGGTTGCGCGCTGTTTCGCGGTCTTCGACGTGGGAGGGGATGCCGAATGCGATGTAGTCGGCGCCCTCTTCGCCGAGCGTCATGGCGTCGTGGCGCGTGCGGCCGACGTCGATGCCGACGATGAAGCGGGTGCCGAGGATTTCGCGGGCTTCGTGATAGGCAGCGGCTGCGGCCTTGGAGGCGGGGAGGTGGACGCCGTCGGCTTTGACCACGCGGGCGAGGGCAGCGTCGCCACTAATGAGTGTGGCAATACCGATCGCCTGGATCTGTTCGACAGCGGGTGCCAATTCCGGTGCGGCCATCGGGGTTTCGGGGTCGAGTTCAATCACGACGGTCGCGATGAGCGCGAGCCGGGCCGCTTCGGCCGCACAGCGGGCTAAGTCGGGACCGGAGCCCGCGGGGGCTGCAAGCACGAGGACAATCTGGGTGCGAAGCTGCTTCTCAGCCATTGCTGGGATCGGACCTTATTTTTGGGACGGTAAGAGGCAGTTGCGGCGTCCGCCTTTTCTGTGAGCGGGGCCACAAGGTGCATCGTTGGTGCGTTGCGCGCTATCCGGGCCGATTGAGGCGGAAACGTGGCTTTTGGCGCCCGGCGAAAAGCGGGTACAACGTTGTTCTCCGGACTGGCACTTTCTCACCAAATCGCCATGATCATTCGGGACTTTTGTGCTGCGTTGGAAAAAGTGTCACTACAAGATCAACACGTGCGCAGCCGGAGAACCGCCCCGATGAGCTTTTCGCTTCCGAACCAACTGGTCATTGCGGCCGGGGTGCTGGGCTTCTGCTTGATGGCTGGAGGTGCTGCGGCAACTCCCAATGGCGATCCGCCGGTGATGCCTGCGCGTGAGGCTGTCGCTCCTTCTCCCGCTGTC
>JALHQM010000004.1:84962-96429 GCA_022841965.1 Hyphomicrobium sp.
TTTTATGGCGCGCGTAAAGATCCGCTTTGGATTGCCGGGACTGGCCTCAACGATCGCGCGAAGGCGATGATTGCCGAGATCGGCAAAGCGGACCAGTGGGGATTGGAGGCGAAAGCGTTTTCGCTGCCCGACGCGGCGGCGGCTTTGGCTGATGCTGACGCGCAGGGCGGGGCGGAAGCGCAACTGACATTGGCGGCGCTGACGTATGCGCGGTTCGCCAAGGGCGGACGGGCGCGGCCCTTGTCGATCAGCCAGATGATCGATCTGACGCCACCGGTGCGCGATCCGAACACGGTGCTTACCGATCTGGAGACGAACTCCGATGTGGCCGCGTTCCTCACGGGGTTGCATCCCAAGCATGAGCAGTTTCAGCGGCTGAGAGGGGAGCTCGTGAAGCGGCTCGGGCCTGTGGAGCCGCCGGCGCCCGTGGACGCGGCGCTGCTGGTCAAATTGCCGGCCGATGGCGCCACCATCAAGCCGGGCTCTCTCCATCCTGATATTGCGCTGTTGCGCAAGCGATTAAAGCAGCCGGCGTCGTTCGCGGGCGAGGAGACGCTCTACGACGACAAGCTGGCGGAAGCCGTGAAGGCGTTTCAGACGGCGAAGGGGCTCAAGGTCCACGGGCAATTGAACAAGCGGACGCGGACCGCGCTCAATCGTGAAGGCGATGGCGAAGAAAAGGAGAACCCACGCGATACACAGCGGGTGGTCATCAACATGGAGCGCTGGCGGTGGATGCCGGAGGATCTTGGCCAGATGCATGTCGTCAATAACGTGCCGGAATATGTCACGCGCACGTTCAAGGACGGCAAGGTGATCTTCAAGGAGAAGATCGTCGTGGGCTTGCCCAACTGGCCGACACCGACCTTCTCCGCGGAGATGAAGACAATTGTGTTCAACCCGTCGTGGGGCGTTCCGGACGGCATCAAAGCAAAGGAATTGAAGCCGCGCCTGCAAAAGGCGGGCGGCGGTGGGTTTTTTGATCAGCTTTTTGGTGGCGGCGGCGGCGGTGCTTCGGTCATCCAGGCATATGGCTTTACGGCGTACCGCAACGGTCGGCCGGTTGATCTTAACTCGGTCAACTGGGCGTCGGCAGACTTGCGGCAGTACAGCTTTATTCAGCCGCCGGGCGCGCAAAATCCGTTGGGTTTTGTGAAGTTCATGTTCCCGAATACGCACGATGTTTACATGCACGATACAACGCAGCGGCATCTGTTTGCGCAATCCAAGCGGCCTTATTCGCATGGTTGCATTCGCGTGAACGATCCGATGCGGTTTGCTGAGGTGCTGTTGGAACAGGACAAAGGTTGGGGCGCTGATCGGGCGGCGCAGGCGCGGCGGTCATCGGAGACGGTCACGCTCGACAACCATATCTGGGTCCACAATGTTTATCTGACCATGTGGGCGGAGGATGACGGGAAGATCGTCAACTTCGGCGATGTGTATGGGCTCGACAATCGCGTTTCGCAGGCGATTGGCGGCAGCGGTGTGCGGTCGATCGATACGCGCGAGGCGGATGTGGAAACGGCTTCGATCAGCGATGCGGATGCGGAGGAACAACCCCAGCCGGCGCAAAAGAAGAAGAAGCCGGCAAGCGCTGCAGCGAAGTCGACATCGAAGCCGGTGCAAATGCCGGGGAGCTTCTCGGAGGCCATGTCGGGGTTGGTGGCGAACTAATTAATTGCCCAGGGACGGGACTGTTATCGGGATGGCGTCCGCAACGACATGATGAACTCCGCCAGCGCCGTCATCTCGTCTTGCGTGAGGTGATGGTCTGGCATCATGGGCGGCACGGAGCGGAGCCAATCGATGATGCCGTCCACCGTTTGGTTCGGGCGCTGGGCGACGGCTTGAAAGCCCGGGATTTCGTTGGCGCTCTGCTTTTCGCCTTGGCCGGGGCCCATGTGGCAGGAGGCGCACAGGCGCTTGGCCAACGCATGGCCTTTGCTCGCAGTTTCGTCAGCGTCGGCCTGGAAAGGCGTGTTCACGGCGACCAGAACGGCGGATAGCAGCAGAAGGCGGAACGTTCTCATGCGGGCAGCGTTGCCGATTTCGAACGGGTCATCCTTGCGCCGGATCAAGGTTGCCGTGCCGATTGGGGCGCTTACTATCCGTTCAGTCCGCACAGGAGTACGCCCCATGGCCTTCGAAGATATTCAGGCCGAAATCGCCTCGCTCCTGATCCGCATGAACGGACAGCCTGGCGATATTCACGAGTTGGAACTGATGTTGCGCGAAAAGCTGAACGAATATCGCGCGTTCGGGATGCCGTTGCCGCAGGATCTGGCCGATCTCGAAGCGATGCTCGATCAGAAATTTTCAGAGCCCGACCGGCGCGGGTAGTTGAACAAAACCAACTCTGTTACTGCTCGGCAACAGACTGCTGATTCTGTTTCACCTACAATCCCTTTTTGATGTTTGGTGCGTAGGTGAGCCATGCGCTTCATTCTGATTTGTTTTTATTTCGCCTGTTTTTCACTCTCGGCGTGCGCCACGCTACCGGAAATCGCAGAAGAGCACGTCGAAACAGCGGACGTTGTTCGAAATATAAAATGCGAATTACGGGATGCGGCCTTTGCACGGGAGTTTCCGCACGAATGGTTGCACGATTGGAATGCGGTGGTCTCACTCACGATGCTCGTCAACCATAAAGGCGGTGTGGTGGCAGATGCCAGTCTCACCCATCCGCTCACTCCCGGTCAATTTCTTTTGCCTTTCTCTGGCACGGTTAGTGGCGAAGCATCTCGCACCGAAAAAATTGTTTTCAAAGAACGACTCGCAAAGCTTAGGTTGGACGACAAGTTGCTTTGCGCCTCTGGAGACAGGGTGTCAGGCCGGCCACTCCTCGGCGGGTATCTTGGTATTGCCGATCTGCTGGATCGGGGCGCGACCGCAGCGACAGAGGGGCGAATTGTGCCATCTTCTCTCGACTACACGCTCAATTTCAAGGTCGTGCGTTCTGCCAATATTGGGCCTCGGTTCAGCCTCATCCCGATAGGTGGCGATCTGTTGACTGCTGGATTGCGATTGGAGGGAAATCGAGACCAATCACATACCCTAAATATCGTCTTACAGAAAAATCCGGATCCGTGCCCGTTTCCTGAGGTTCAGAAGAAGTTCAATGGTCATTGTCCGACTTTCGTAATGAATTATCCAGCAACCGTCATCGTCGGAAAAGATGGCAACCGTATTATGCGACTGCCCGGAGAATCTGAAGGATTTGAAGAGGTCGTTCCGTCCCGCCCCGCCCCCGCCCCTGCGAATGGCGTTAGCCGTGATGCATCAGATTCGCTCGACCGGGCATTAACGCGAAGCATCCTTCAGGACACATTGGATGAACTCCGGCAACGTGGGTTGAATACCCCCTAGAGGTTGCGCATGCCCCCCCCTTTCTGTAGTGCTGGAGCTGCGAAGCGCCTTAGGCTGCTTTCTCCTGCGTGGCGTCCCACTTTCCGAGAGCAGCGAGGCTGTTCATTTTGGCGCGATGCGTGAACGCGCGCTGGCCGGCGGCGACATTTTCATTTTTGCCGCTCCAAGCCTTGAGGCTTGCTGCCTGTAGGGCGCGGCCGTAGGAGAACGTCAACGCCCAGGGCAGATCGCCGATGGCGTTCATCAGCGAGAGGTGCTCGGTGGCCGCGGCGTCGGACTGGCCGCCCGAGAGGAAGGCGATGCCGGGGACGGTCGCGGGAACGGTGGATTTCAGGCAGCGCACGGTCTTTTCCGCGACTTCGGCGGCGGACGGCTGCTTGGCGCATTTCTGGCCGGCGATGACCATGTTCGGCTTCAGGATCATGCCTTCAAGAGAGACGCGGGCGTCGTAGAGTTCGCGGAAGACGGTGCGCAGCGTCCATTCGGTGACGCGGTAGCATTCGTCGATGTCGTGGGTGCAATAGGCTCCGTCCATCAGCACTTCGGGTTCGACGATGGGGACGATGCCCGCTTCCTGGCAGAGTGCGGCGTAGCGGGCGAGGCCGTGGGCGTTGGCCTTGATGCAATTCCAGGAGGGTAGGCCGTCGGCAATGGTGATGACGCCGCGCCACTTTGCAAAACGGGCCCCCAGTGCGTGGTATTCGGCGAGGCGTTCGCGCAGGCCGTCGAGACCTTCGGTGACGGTTTCGATCTTGCCGGTGGGGCCGGCGAGCGGCTTGGCGCCGGTGTCGACCTTGATGCCGGGGATGGAGCCGGCGGCCTTCATGACGTCGACGAGAGGCGTGCCGTCCTTGGCTTTTTGGCGGATGGTTTCGTCATAGAGGATGACGCCGGAGACATAGTTTGTCATGGCATCGGTGGAGCGGAAGAGCATCTCGCGATAGTCGCGGCGGCTATCCTCGGTGGACGTCAGACCAATCGTGTCGAAACGCTTTTTGATGGTGCCGGAGCTTTCGTCGGCGGCGAGAATGCCTTTGCCGGGCGCGACCATGGCGCTAGCGATATCTTCCAGTCTCTCGGTCATCGGGTCAGCGTCTCCTGGGCAGGATTTGAGAGAATTTCACGGGTCACGGCTTAGCGCTTGCAGCGGCCTCTGCCAAGCCATCGCGGGGCCCTACCTTCCGCCTAAGGCATGTTTTCAGCAGAAAGAGCAACTTTAGGCGCGAAAGGGCGTTATCACCCGATCGCCAGGGGAGAATTGTTCAATGTCCGTTTCGGCCCGTATCATGCGGCTCAGGCGTTTCCTGCAGTACCAGTTGTGGGTTCGGCCCGCGCTGGCCAGTCTATTTTCTATTTTCATGGCAGGCATAGCGTTTTGGGCGGGGCAAATTAGCGACTCCGCCGTCGGCTTGAAAATCGACGAGGACTCCCTCATCACGCTGTTTACGATCTTTGCCTCGAGCATGCTCACGGTGGCCACTTTCACGGTATCGGCCATCGTGACAGCCGCCTCGACGGCGGCCAGTACCACCACGCCTCGCGCGGCCCGGCACGTCGTGTCAGACGGTAAAGCTCAGTTGGTGCCGTCTGCGTTCATCGCTGCATTCATTTATTCTTTCATTGCGATCATTGCGCTTCAGGTCGTGACCTATGGGCCGACGGGGCGCTTCGTTCTTTTCGCCGGTCTCGTCATTCTCGTGGTGTTCGTGCTCGTCAGCTTCATCAACTGGATCGATCACGCGATGAAACTCGGGCGGCACTCAACGACAATCGAAAAACTCAGGAGTGCGGCGGTTCAATCGATCACGCCGGAGTCGGCTGGCACATTCGGTGCGGCCGTGGCCGATAGCGGACGGGACACCGGAGGCGCCGGAGTGGTCACAAAAAATTGGGGCTATGTCAGCACGATCGACGTGGAGAAGCTCAACGACGCGGCGACAGAAGCGAATTGTCATATCCGTATTTCCGTGCGTCCTGGAGATTACCTGGGGCCCGGCATGTGTGTAGCGACGGTGCTGCCGGTGGAGGCTCTAACGGACGAACTGACGACGTGCATCGTGGATGCAGTGGACTGTGACACGGAGCGGCATGTCGATATCGATATCCGGTTCAACATCGTCAATCTGACCGAAACGGCCGACAGGGCTCTGTCGCCAGGTGTCAACGATCCGGGCACGGCCATCTATATCCTAAACATTCTCGCCGAAACGATCGCATACTGGTCGAAGGCGGTGCGGTCACCGGATGCTTTGGAGGTCAAATACGCGCGTGTGTCGATGCCGGCGTTAACCGCGCGGGAGATCGTGAATGATGGGTTCACGCCGATCGCCCGCGACGGGGCGGGTGCAGTCGAGGTCGGCGTCCGCCTTCACAAGGTGCTGAATATGTTGGGGGCATTGCCGCACACGGCGCTGAGGGTCGAGGTTGCGCGCATGGCGCAAGTCGCGGCTGAACTCAGCGATGCTGCGCTTGTGTCGCCCGCGCACAAAGCGCTCGTTGCGCGGGCGCGGGTCTTCGATCAGGCGCGGCAGGTATCGGCGCCATAGCGGATTTGCGCAGCGCCGGCCGCTCCGATCAGATCAGCTTGGCCATGGCGACGGCAGTGTCGCTCATGCGGTTGGAGAAGCCCCACTCGTTATCGTACCAGGAGAGCACGCGGACGAGTTTCCCATCCAAGACTTTGGTCTGGTCGAGGTGGAAGATGGACGAGCGGCTGTCGTGATTGAAGTCCATCGACACGTTGGGTTCGTCGGTGATGCCAAGGATGCCCAGCAACGGGCCGCTGGCGGCCTTGCGGATGGCGTCGTTGATTTCGGCGACGGTTGTTTCGTTCCGGGCGATAAATTTGAAATCGACGACGGAGACGTTCGGGGTCGGCACGCGGATGGCGGTGCCGTCGAGGCGGCCGTTCAGTTCGGGTAGCACGAGGCCGACCGCTTTGGCGGCACCGGTCGATGTCGGGATCATCGACAGCGCGGCGGCGCGACCGCGGTAGAGATCCTTGTGCATGGTATCGAGTGTGGGCTGGTCGCCGGTGTAGGAATGGATGGTTGTCATGAAACCCTTGTCGATGCCGACGAGGTCGTTCAGCACCTTGGCGATGGGGGCTAAGCAGTTCGTCGTGCACGACGCGTTGGAGACGACGAGGTGGTCCTTCGTCAGCTTGTCGTGGTTGACGCCGTAGACGACGGTGAGGTCCGCGTTGTCGGCGGGCGCGGAGACGAGCACGCGCTTGGCGCCAGCGGTTAGATGGGCTGAGGCCTTATCCTTCGCCGCGAAGATGCCAGTGCATTCCATGGCGATGTCGACGCCCATGGCGCCGTGGGGAAGTTCGGCGGGATTTTTGATGGCTGTCACCTTGATCGGTCCGTAGCCGACATCGATGGTGTCGCCCGAGACGGTGACCTTGGCTGGGAAGCGGCCGTGGACGCTGTCGTAGCGCAACAGATGCGCGTTGGTTTCGACGGGGCCCAGATCGTTGATGGCGACGACCTGAATATCCGTGCGGCCGCTCTCGACGATGGCGCGCAAAATATTGCGGCCGATGCGTCCAAAACCATTGATCGCGACCTTCACAGCCATCTTCTGCGTCCTTTCGAAATTGGGCGGGGCGTTCGAGCGAGCTTATTCGGTTGAGCCGGTTTCAGTTCAGTCGGTTCAGTTCATGGGGCGGGGCTTGGCGATCACCGCTTCAGGACCTTGTTGCGGCGGCATTAAGTGGAGGCGCCCCCTGCCTGTCAATGCGTCATCGGGAGTAGCCGGGGCGTCATCGGGAGTAGCCGGGCCCCGCGAATTCCGGCGTTCAAAGCTGTGTTGAAGATGGCGGGTGTGGTTTGTTGCACCTGACGCGCTTAAGACCTATGGTTGCCACAGGAAATGGGGAGTGGCCGAGGGCAAAACGTGCCGTTCCCCCAGACATCGATGGGTTAGCCGATGGTTCAACGCGCACGAGAGGCGCGGGCGGGCACAAAACGTGCTTCCGCGCGCAAAGATCTACCATTATCAGCGGTCGCAGCGGCGGAGCCGGCGCAGCGCCTCGCGGTTGTTGAAGCCGAGCGTGATCGCTTAAAAGCGCGGCTGGACGAGGCCGAAGCGCGACTCTCGGAGCTGGAGAAAAGCCGGACGACGGTCGTCAATCGAATCGATTGGTTGATCGACACGCTCGGTACCGCGCTCGAAAAGCGGGCCTGAGGGCCGGCGCGGAATTCGGATGTGGATCGATGCGGAGCGAGGCGGGTCAACCGTCTCGCTCCGTTTTGCCGTTACATCAGAACGCGCAGCAGTTTGCGGCCAGCCAGCGAGTTCAGCTCGCGGCAGTCGATCGTGCCGTCCTTATCGGGATTGGCGCGATGGAAGCGGTGCTTCACGAGGGCCAGCCACTCGTGCATGTCGAGCGTACCGTCGCGGTCGGGATTGAAGCGGGCAAACGACAGGATGCCGACGCGGCCACGGGTTTCCCGCATGTCGAGCGTACCATCGCGATCAGGATTGAGCTTGTGGAACAAGCGGACGGCGGCGCGGCGGGCTTCGCGCCAGTCGATGGTGCCGTCGTGATCTGGGTTGAGGTAGGCCATTTCGGCTTTGCAGTCGCGGTGGCCGGCGAACGCCGGGGCGACGGTCGCGGAGGCGGCGAGGGCGGCTGCGGCCAGAAGGGTGGCGAGTGACATTTTCATTGGGGAAACCTTTAGTTGCTCATGTTTGTTGTAACGGGACCTGAATAGCCCCGGACGGGTCTCAACGCCAATCACGTCCGTGTGCGGCATGGTGACGAGCGTAGATAAGTCCTGACGGCGGGCTCGATTTTTTGGCGCGGTGCGCTTACATTGAGAGTGCTGCGGGGCGCGTCAGGAACACATGAATCTCCAGGGCCTATAAGATCTGCCAGGGAGCTGTCCCTGTCTGGAGCCGTGGTTCCGGACACATGGCGCCCACCTTACTATTGTAGGGACCCGGCGAGATCGACCGTTCCAACGGCTTCCGCGGCACTTCATTTGCCTGCCCTCTCAGTAGGGCTGGACACGCACACTTCATTTGCCAGCCCTCCCAGTAGGGCTGGACACGCTCTAGCGAATGGCGCTTTTCTGGCGCGCATGGATGATTTGAAAGAGCAGAAAAAGGCGCTGCGCGCGACGGCCAAAGCCACGCGCTGCGAGGCGATCAATCGGCACGGCCCCATGGCCGGGATGATGCTGGCGCGCAAGGGTCTCGACGGCATTACGTACCGGTTCGGCTCGTCGGTGGCCTGCTTCTATCCGATGCCCGACGAGTTCGATCCGGTGGCGCTTTACAACAAGCTCGACGCCGACGGGCATCCGTTGGCGCTTCCGGTGATGCAGGGTAAGGGGCAGCCGCTCGTGATGCGGCGCTGGGTGATCGGCGACAAGCTGATTGCTGGGACGTGGGGCATCAAGGAGCCGGGACCGGATGCGCCGGAAGTGCTGCCGGAGATCGTGTTGGTGCCGCTTCTCGCTTTTGACAAACGCGGTTACCGGCTGGGATATGGCGGCGGATTTTATGATCGCACGCTGGAAAAACTGCGGCGCGAAAACCCGAATCTTCTCGCCATCGGGCTCGGGTTCGATGAACTCGAGGTTGACGCGGTTCCGCATGACGATCATGACCAGCGTCTGGACTGGGTTCTGACGCCCGGGCGGACTTTGCGGTGCGGGACCTGAATGCGGCTTCTTTTTATCGGTGACATCGTCGGCAAGGCCGGCCGGAAAGCCGTGGCGGATTTGCTGCCGGGATTGCGCGCGCGTTGGGCGCTCGATTGCGTCGTGATCAACGCTGAAAATTCAGCCGGCGGGTTTGGGATCACGGAAGCGATCCTTGAGGATTTGCTCGATGCGGGGGCCGATGCGGTGACGCTCGGCAATCATGCGTTCGATCAGAAAGACGCGCTCGTTTTCATCAACCGGCAACCGCGCCTCGTGCGTCCGCTCAATTTTCCCAAAGGAACGCCGGGACGCGGAGCAGCGCTGGTGCGATTGAAGAATGGGTCCGACGTGCTCGTGATCAACGCGATGGGGCGCGTGTTCATGACGGAACTCGATTGTCCATTTCGCGCGATCGATAACGAGTTGACGGCGTGTGCGCTGAAGCAGGGCGCGGATGCGATCCTGATTGATTTTCATGCGGAGGCGACGAGCGAAAAGCAGGCGCTGGGCTTATTCGTCGATGGGCGGGCGAGCGTGGTGGTGGGCACGCACACGCATACGCCGACGTCGGACGAGCGCGTGTTGCCGGCAGGCACGGCCTACATGTCGGATGCGGGCATGACGGGGGACTACAATTCGGTGCTCGGCATGGATAGTGAGGAGCCGATCAACCGGTTCTTGACGCGCATTCCGCGCGAGCGGTTCGAACCGTCAAATGGCCCGGGGACGCTCTCGGGGCTGGCGGTGGAGATCGACGATAAGACCGGGCTCGCGCTTTGGGCGCGGGGCGTCAGGATCGGGGGCGTGCTCGCGCCGTCTGCGGCGCTGCCGTGGGATGATGCGGCGGAAGCGAGCGCTTAGCGATCTATACAACTCGCGATGGATGGCGTGGATCGGGTTCGGGGTGGAATTTGAAGTGCGGGCCCCTTGGATAAGCAGGGGGCAAGACCGGCGCGCTTGCGATTTCGTTCATAGAGACTGATGCGACGCACCGGTCTTGCCACGGACGACGGGGGTGGGCCCCCTTTTCGAAGCGTCGGTGCCACCACCCCTGCGCGCATCTCAACACAGGTTGAACGGGGTTCTTACTCCCCCGCCGGCAGCGGTCCCCCAGGCAGGCTGACTCTGCTGGCGCTCCGTTCCGCTCCCCTTCCGCAAACAGGATCCCAGCTCGAGCCTGTTGCCTGCCGAATGCGGTGGGATGGGTGGAGGATAGGGGGGCGGTGGGGAGGCGGGGATAAGGTTTTTGGGGGGTGGCTACGTCAAAGTTTGAGCACACATTTCCGAACGGTAGTCTCTCGATTGAAGAGCAACAGCTCAAGCGTCAATTTGTTGATGGTGGAAACTATGATCCCGCCCAAGAGACTTTTGGTTGATGGTAATCTTTCCGGGTATGTTCCGGCTTCAGAGACAATGGAGCAGCAAGTCGACGCCGCGTTCGCTTCGGTGAAAGCAATGCGGGGCGAGGTTGTTCAGGTCGAGATTAAGATGTTCCGCCAAGCACTTTCATTCGCGCGTACGTCATCCATGCTTTACAATTCGGGGCTTAAGCGTCCGCCTCGTGATTTTCTTGTAGTCGCTCCGTTCGTTGTGAATACCGCGTTCGCGTTGGAGCTTTATCTGAAGACTCTTGGCCGCCAATATGGTGCGGTACTTCATGGTCACGATCTCTGTGCATTGTTTTCAGAGCTTCCTGTAGGTGCGAAGGACGTTATCGCCAAGCATCTGCAAGACGTTTCTGAGGCTGGCCATGTCAGTTCGTTGCAATGTTTGCACGACGTGCTGCAAAAAGGGCGAAGTGCCTTCGTTGGTTGGCGATATTTATACGAAGACAATTTCAACAGCGAGATCCCGATTCAGCCGTTGATCTCTGCTGTGGAAATTCTTGATCAGTCATGTAGGGCATCCTTTCCCGAAGGCACTTTCAAGTGAAGTAGCGTTTGGTTGGTTCAGGGCTGAGGCGTAGCGCATCGCGCGTCGAAACTTGCTAATATTCGAAGCTAATGAGCATTTCCAGAAGAGGTTCACTTGAAGGTTTTCTATTCCTGGCAAAGCGACTTGGACAGCTCGCGGCACTCTAGTTTCATCCGGTCGGCAATAAAATCCGCGATCGCCGACTGGCCGTCGCTTGAGCTTGAAGATGCTGACCGTCCGGAACTTGACGAAGCAGGAATTGGCCGCGTCGATGCGGAGAGCATCATCGCAGTTATTCTGAAAAAAATCTCTGATGCAGCCGTTGTCGTTGCAGATGTCACGCCGGTAACGGTAGTCGGCAATGACAAACTCACCCCCAATCCCAACGTGCTCTATGAGCTCGGCTATGCCGCAGCCAAACTAGGAAATCGGTTGATTCTTGTTATGAACAACGCACAAGGGTACCGCCCAAAGGATATGCCCTTTGACATCGCCCAGCGGCCTATTATTGCCTACACACTCCCTGC
>JALHQM010000005.1:0-29083 GCA_022841965.1 Hyphomicrobium sp.
CGGTGGGCCTGTCTCCTCGTCGGCGGAGTCATTCGATCCCACGGGCCAGCGGTACATGCGCCCCAGATTTTCGCCGAAATTGATCCGGTAGCCCACCATCAGATAGGCATAGGCCTCCGGATCTGGAATCGCCGTCTGACGTCCAAATGTTTCCGGCGCACGGGTCAGTGATGCATCGAACTCAACCAAGAAGGGGCTCATGCCGGTGATCGTCGTGTTCCCATCGGCGACGGCGACGCGTCTGCGCGTACCGGCCGGATCGATGAATTCCGCAGTTATGGCGGGAACCAGCGGTGCTGCGGCGGCCGATGCCGCAGCGGCAGGGTTAGCCAGCGCCGGGCCAGCGACCGCATAGCCGCTGGTTGCGACCACGACCAGCGCGGCTGCCAGCGACTTCATCGATATAGTGGTCGGCAACATTCACAGCTCTCCGCTCAAGCACACCGCGCCTATACGAACTTTTTTCTCACTGTTGGAGCCTTGCGACGCCTGCCCATTTCACCAGAAGGATGGCTTTTCGGCCTGTCTTCCAAGAACCCAATCGTAGACCTCTAATGTTTTGAGCGCCTTGGCGTCCCATGAGTAGTATTTGACCGCGTGGGCGTTCGCGTCATCGCCCAAACGACGGATCTTTTCTGGGTTACCAACAAGCGCCTCCAGTTCGCACCGAAAGCGTTCCGTGATCTCCGCAAGGGAACCCATAGGCACCAATACACCACGACCGTCAGCCAAAAGTGTACCGGGACCGCCATAGTCGACCGCCACGCACGCCATCCCGCATCCCATGGCTTCCACGACAGCTCCCGCTCCCAACTCGCGAATGGAAGGAAATGCGAAAATGTGGCTCTGCTGCATATGAGTGCCAACTTCGGATTGCTTCAAACGACCCAAAATTTCCACGCAACCTTGTAGGTCATTCTCGCGGACGAGTTGTTCGAGGTGGCCGCGTTCGGGTCCATCACCGACTACAACCAAGCGGTGCTTGCGCAGAAGGGGGCTTTGCGCGAAGGCCTTCACGACTGCTTCCGGCAACTTGTAAGGGACGAGTCTCCCGGCATAGAGAATGGTGAGCCGTTCGGTTGACTCGCGCGGCCGGTTACAGAAAATTTCCGGATCTATCCCGACCTCGGGGAAGTTGATCACCTTTTGGGAGTAGCGCTCTGGAATGTCCTCAATTGTGTGGTCAAATGCAGCCAGAATTGCTGCCGTCTTTTTATGCGTCGACCTATAGTACGGCATGAGCTTGTAGACATTGCGAAGCTTGCTGAGCCACTCTCTCTCGCGGCTGCGCTCGGCTGCAAAGTAGCGCGGCCATTTCAGGTTTCCGTTCAAGGGGCCAAGAACAAACGGCACACGCGACTTGGAGGCGAATGGACTTGGAATGGTCGGCGTCATCGGGGTGACGCGGTGAATAATGTCATAGTGGCCCGATGAAATTGCGCTGCGCTCCATTCGGAATGCCAGCCGTTCGAAATACAAATACGATGGGTAGTCCATCGCCATCTGGATCGTCCAACCCTTTTCAGAATGCCCCCTGATCATCGATGACAGGCGATGGATAGGAGCGGCGAGGCGCTCAGAGTCGACGTAGACCACCGTCGCCTTTCCTAGGCCGTCGCGATCGATATTCGGCTTGTTCCGGATTTGAGTGACGACTTTGACGTCGGCATATTCAGCCAACGCGCGAAGATACTTGTAGCCAACGACGGGAAGCGATGGCCAGTCGGGGTTGCAGGAGTCGGCCAGGGCTAGAACGCGATAGCGTCGGCCCCGTCTGGCATCCGGCTGTGGCTCATTCGATTGAAGCGACTGCATCTATGTCGGGCCCAAGCCAACTAATGAAGGCAGATTTCTTACCGGCCATTCGTTTGTTCGCATCTGGTCGCCACCTCTGTCTCAGCAAAGTTGGTTCGATGATGGGCCGCTCGGCTGCCGCATGACGTTTTGGCGATTTCCATGACTTTATGTCTCATACATTGAGAAGGAGATACGACCCAATCAGGACAAAACCGATGCCTACGAGGGCCTTGGCCGTCATCCCTTCACCAAATAGGGGGCCCGCCGCTACGACCAGCAACAACGTTGTGAGCCCTGTTACGATTGGGTAGGCAAAACTCACCTGCACAGTCCGCAACGCCTGCATGTAGGCGGCGAAGGAAAGGCCGTAGAGCGCGAGCGCGCCAAGAACAACGACCATCTCCTTGCGCTGGATGTCGAGAAACGTCCAAGACGGCGCACCATCCACCCTCTGGAGGCTCGCTGCTTTCAGCGCAAGACTTGCGCCGACATTGCAGACCACAGCCGCGAACAAAAACGCTGTCTTACTCATTTGCATTTTTCGACTACCAGCAGTTCGTGTGCATAAACACCGCGGCGCCAGGCCTCCTGATGAAGAATAACGCCGTGTGACGCCTTCAACTGCTCCGCCACTTCATCCACTGAGATGTAATGGACGAGCTGTCGTGACAAGATCAGGTCATGCAGGCGGTTCGCTAGGGCGTGGAGCTTGGGTGCCGACCCCATATCCTTGTAAACTAAGCGCCCCCCGGGCCGGACATGCCGCCAGGCGGCGTCCAGAAACTCATTCTGATTTCTGGGGGGGATATGATGCAACACGTCGATCAAACTGACGACATCGAATTGCTCGTCGGGCCAATCTGCAATGGTCGTCGTATGATGAAAGGTTAGTGTCGGCCGCGGCTCTTCTTTTGCCAGACGTGCTGCAGCTTGCCGCGCAATCTGAAGAGCACGCGCATTGGTATCGACGCCTAGTCCGGTTTCGATGTGATTGAGGGTTCCGAGCGTCATCAACCACAGACCTGAACCACAGCCGATGTCGAAGAGGCGAGCGCCGGGCGGCACCCATCGGACGATCGGTTCGAAGGGGCAGATGTAGGGTCTACCACGCGCGATGAGCCGGAACATGAAGTGCGCATCGCGGTAGAAGGGATAGGCGCGTGCCGCTGGATCGGCTGGACTGAAGCCCGTGTCACTCATGTTTGCGCGCCCTTGTGCTGCCCGCGGGAGCGGCGTGATACAAATGATACGGCTCGCTCCGATTGGAGACCTTTCGCGAGCAGGACGGCGGCCAGCAGCGCGATAAACGGTGTCGCTGGCATATGATAACGCTGGTCAGCAACAATAACCGCTGGGATCGCGGCGAAATAGGCCCACGATATGACGGCTGGATGAAACATCGCTGCGACGGCACTCTGACGGAAAAAGAGCAGAATTCCTCCGAGCGCCATAGCCAAGATGGCGAACCAATATCCCGTTGATAGGACCATCAAGGCGATTACGCCTGAAGAGCCCAAACCGCGCTCGATGGCCGCTGCATTCCAGGTCACACCAATTGTTTCGCCTGCGTGCAAGTAGACCAGCTTGCGCAGAGTGCGCGTCACGAAGCCGGGGATGTCGGAGAGGATATAGTCTTTTGCAGCTTGGCCCAGCTTATCGGATCGCTCTAGCTCTGGGAGTTGCTCGGCCCATTTCGGGGGAGACATGTAGGTTCCCGTTGTGTCCGGGTTGTTGCCCATCCACAAGGTCGGACCGAAGTTCGTTGATACGAGAACCGGGCGACCGAACAGCTGCATGTTGCGATAGGTCCACGGTGACACAACAATGACAATGATGAGTGTTGCGACCAGCGCCTTCAATGCGGCGCGGCGTGTTTGCGCCATGCCATGAGGCAGCGAAGCTAACACCAAAACCAGCGGAAGAAGAAGGATGAGGGGGCGAATGTAGCAGGCGAGCCCAAATGCCAAGCCACTCATGGCGATGTTGAGAGCGAATGATCCTTCCCGCCGTTCCCAGAACCACAAGCCCAGCAGCGTGAGGGCTATGAAGTAAAGTTCGCTGGAAATGATCGATGTGAAAAAGATGAGATTGGGCCAGGCCGCAAACAGAGCCGTCGCGCATAGGGCCGTCGGCCGGTCAAACCACACCTCACCCAGCCGCCAAATGAGCAGCATGCTCACAAGAGCGGCGACGAGATTCAGAGCGACGACGCCTGCGTAGCCGCTCACACCGGCAAGGTAGGTTGCCGCAACCACCGCAGAGGTTCCAACCGCCCAAAAAGCCGTCGGTTCTGAAGCGGTCCACCCGTAGACGCCATGTTCGGCGATCGTTCGCGCCAGAGCGTCGTACGCAGCGGGGTCTGAGACCGGCTCCACTGGCACAAAGAGGCTCCAGACAATTCGTGCCAGCAGGCCAAGGGAGATGACCGCGAGGAAAAGCCGATCCGGGATTGTGCTTTCGAACCTCAACATTGCTTCTAGTACCCCACGGCTGCTGCAAGAACGATGATCGCAATTACCAGAAAGCATAGGAGGCTGATGCGGTCGCGGAATGCGAAGACGATGGGATCGTCATGCATAAAGCCGCGATGCGTTAGGATTTCCATCCGGCTCAGCCAGTAGAACAATATCGGGCAAATCAACCACAAGACATAGGGCTGCGCATAAAGACCGGTGACGGCTGGGCTATTGATGTACAGCGCCAGCACGAGGACCGCTGCTTGGCCGGAACTGATGGCCATGCCGCGTACGACAGGGAGGTCGTCGGACTGATACGCTCGCCCCGGCACACTTTTGCGTCCGTTCCGTTCCTGGTCCACGAGCTCGGCCTGCCGTTTGATCGCGGCGAGCGAGAAGAAGACGAACATGGAGAACGCGAGCAACCACGGCGAAATCGCAATCCCTGTCGCTGCACCGCCGGCAAGTATCCGCGCGGTGTAGAGTCCGGCCAGCGTGATGATATCGACCAACAGTTTGCGCTTCAGCCAGTACGTGTAGGCGACCGTCGCGCTCATGTAGAGACCGAGAACTGCGACGAATGCGAGCGGTAGGTGTGCCAACGATAGTCCGATGGCGGTGGCGGCGAGAATGGCAGCCAACCAAATACCGTGCGAGACCCGCGCGGCGCCAGATGCGAACGGACGGTTGCGCTTGCGGGCGTGCGCACGATCCGCTTCCAAATCCGCGATGTCATTGAGGATATAGACACTGGAGGCGGTGAGGCTGAATGCGATCATCGCAAGCAACACGGACCCTAGTCCGCCGTATTCGTGCGCCGCAATGATCGGAAGGGGAATGAGGAGGTTCTTGACCCATTGATGCGGGCGCATCGCATGGATGAGAGGGAGTATAGACCACGCTTTTACTGACTGGAGTGAAAACATTGCGTCACGGGATCCCATCGTGGCTCCGGACTTTTCGTCGTCGATTAACCTCTTGCGCATCTAACACTTCGGGCTGCCACGAAAAAGGATGAGCGCAGCGCTTGGTTATCGCACGGGGCTTTGTACGCTTTCCGGTTTCATTCTCAAACTCATCTTCGCAGAGCCACGACTGAAGCACTGTCATGCAGATGGCAGCGGAATGGCGCCGTCATGCAATTGTGATCGCGCCTCGGCCGTCTTTTTCACGATTGGCCGCATACGATAGACCGCGCAACAGAACGCGGCAATGATCGTACCCAAGTACATCGTGAGGCCAGCGTCACTCGTCGTTGCAATCAGAAAAAGCCAGCCCGCGCCCAGAGCGACAGTGACCGCGGCTGCATAGAACCAAACGTCTTCGTCCGAGGCTTGGGACCCGATATCGATTCTGGCGGCCGCGTGCGCGCGTCTCATCGCCAGCAAGATCCTTCCCGTCTTGATAACGGGGATCAGGAAGATGCTTGCAAAGAGCATGAGCCCGAGGAGGCCGAATTTCAAAGCCACCTGGAGGTAAAGATTGGTGATGTCGATGATGCCCTGGCCTTGTAGTAGATGATCGAAGTGTCCGCTTTGCACGAAATCACGATCGCCGAAAAGTGGATACCTCGCGATATATTCCAGCGACGTCCAGAAGAGGTCCTGGCGATAGGCGAACGTGCCGTGCGGGTCGTAAGCGCCGACGTCGCCTTGGGCCAGCCAGATCATGCCGCCGAAGAAGGCAGCGAGCCCCCCTGCGAGGAGGAGGCCTCGAAAGAAGCGATTGCGTAAAACAAGAAGGGTGAAGACACAGAGCGCGACGGCAAGCCCGCCCAATGCTCCCCGTGAGTCCGTCGTCAACATGCCGGCGAGAAGTACTAGGCGGATAAGGTTGACGCGCAGCCATCCGATTTGAAGGCGGCGTCGCAAATATTCAAGCACCACGATTCCGGCCGCCAGATGGAAGGCGAGGGCATGCGTTCCGGCGGTTGCGTTAATCCGCATCTGTCCATCGCGGATCTCGGTCAGATAGTAGCCACCGACTGCGTACATATCCCAGCGTTTAAAACTGCTGATGAGGGCTGCCATTGCCAGAAGCAACGAGACGATCAGAACGGCCTGAAATAGTTTGTCGGCATCCTGTGGTTTTCGTAACGCGACCAGCATTGCGAAGATGGGAACGAGCAGCAAAAGGATTTGATCGAGGCCGTGCCGCAAGGCGCCGGTGAAACCGTAGGTCGATGCGATCAGAAGCGTCGAATAGGTGGCGTAGACAACGGCAAGCAGGGCGAACACTGGAACGCCGTAGGCGGGTCGCGTGGCTGCTTGGCGGCCAGCCAGAAGGACGGGGACCAATACGAGAAGCGATGCCAGCTTGAGGTGAGACAGGTCCAGCAAATAGTTGATGCCCGGGAAAGGGAGCGCAGCATAGACGAACACTGGAACGGCAGGGACGGCTATGATGAAGAATGCCGTGCGGTCTGCCGGCGCTAAGGGCGCGAAGGCGAGCGTCAGGACCGCTGCTGCAATGAGCATGCTCATCTGGGGCTGAACAGCTAGAACGACCGGCGCTGTGACGGCCCAGAACAGCACCGCCCTGGCGCGAACTCCGAACACGATCGACGTCGGCATCAGCAGGAACGCAAGGCCTTGCGCCAGCCAAATGTAGACTACGCCTGCCAGCGTCGCGTTCATGGGCTCATTTCCGAGAGTCGCCGTGTTCAACTCTGGAACACACTCTATTAAACTCAAGTCAGCTTTGCAAAAATGGCGCCAATGTCCTGCTCTTGGACGGGGCTTGGCCCGGGCAGAACCGCGCTCAATAGCGTTAACTGGGCCTGGTTTCGGCCGCGCAGGCTTTGGAAGCGTGGTTCACTCCAAACTGCATGTGAGCGAGTGACGGTCAACTTTTTTGATTGTAGGTCGGCCCATCGTAGACTTTTTGCATGAATGACGCGGTGGACTTGAATTTCCAGCGCCGACTGTAAATCTTGTTTAGACATTGGCGGGGACGAGGAACGCATGACTATTCAACCGGCTCGACACTCGGCCCGGGCGGCGCTTTTGCTGCTCCTTTGGTTTACACCGGCCAATGCTGGTGCGGAGGGCACGATGGGAAGCCAGCTCAAGCCGGAACGCCTTGGACCTGCGTCCACTGCGTCGGTCTATTGGGTGGGTCACAGTCTCGTCGAAGTGAAAGTGACCAACGCATGGGGTCAGCATAGCCTGATGACCTTGCTCGGGCGTTTGGCCCAGGATCGCGGGCTTCGTTACACGATGGGGGACCATACGCTGTGGGGATCGCCGATTTCGGCTTTGTGGCGCGGCACGCCACACAGCTTTGACCGCGATGCCTCCGAAATGGTTCCGAAACGAGAGGCGTTCGAGCGGACCGCCGCGCAATATGACACGCTCGTGATCACCGAGGGGCTGCCGTTGGAGCCGTCGTTAAAGCTGGAGTACAGCTCGTACTACCTGCGGCGCTTCTACTGCACGTTGAAGAAGGCCAATCCGGCCGCGCGCGTTTACCTTTATCAAACGTGGCTCAACTTTCACGCCAACGACACATATTACAAATTTCCGCCAGCCCACCGGTTTGATTGGCGCGCGGAGATGGTGGCCCAACGCAAGGTCTGGGAGCGACTTGCAGACGAGGCCTCGCGCGCTCAGGTCCGGCGCCCTGGGTTGCTGGACCGGGTGGGATGGACGTCGAACAACGACGGCGGATGCGCGATCGAAGACCCCATTCTGATCGTGCCCGCCGGGCAAGCCTTCCTTGCGCTCGATGACTACCTCAAGAGCAAGAGCGACTCCAACGCTCCGAAGCTACCTTCGGGAGAGACGCTGACGATTGGTCATCTCTTCGGCAACACCTACGTGAATTGGCCGTCCGATTGGCCGCTGCCGGCTGATGCCAAGGATGTTGATCCAGCGCCGGTTGTTGCCAAGCTCACTCTGCGCGACACAACACGGCCTCTCGATGACATCCATGCCAGCGGACTTGGCGTGTATTTCGTGTCGCTCGTGCATTTTGCCACGATCTATCGCCAGTCGCCGATCGGGCTTCCCGCGCCCAGCGACGTGGGCGATGAGGTCGCGCGGGTGCTGCAATGCATTGCGTGGAATACGGTGGTGACCGATCCGCGATCGGGCGTGCTAGGCGAACCGATTGCGTGCCAGCCCTAGGCCGCCTCCACCGCATCCTCACTGCGGTTGTGATCCAGCCAACTCTGGAACATAAGGACGTTCCAAAGTTGAGGGCCCCAATTGTTCGTTCCTGAAAGATGCTCGCTCCACTTCTGGCGCAGAATCCGGCTGTCGAAGTAGCCGTCGCGCTGGACGACATCCGTCGCCAACAAGGTCTCTGCCCAGTCGCGCAATGGCCCGCGGAGCCACGCGGAAATGGGGACCTCGAACCCCATTTTTGGACGCTCGATAAGTTCGCGTGGCACGTACTTATAGAGGATCTGGCGTAGGGCCCACTTCGATTGTCCGTCGCGGTGCTTCATGTCTGCTGGCAGGCCACAGGCGAACTCGACGACCCGATGGTCAAGAAACGGCGCGCGGCATTCTAGCGAATTCGACATTGAGGCGCGGTCGACCTTGGTGAGGATGTCGTCGGGCAGATAATTCATCATATCGAAGAGCATCATCCGCTCGGCGTGGGTGAGGACGTCGAGGCCCGCGAGGCCGGGCTCGACAAAGAACGAAGCTTCGCGCCCCCCGATGACGACTTCGGTGGGAAAACGCCAGCGCGACACGAGCTTGCGGTGCAGGTCTTCGAGCGACCGGCTGGCAAAGTAGTCCGCCAAGCGATGGATGCGCTGGCCGTTTGGTTCCTTGCCCGACGCGACCGCCACAAACGGATCGGCTGCGACATCCAGAAGCCGCTGCGGGACGCCACGCACGGTTGCGGATAGTGCGGCGCGCACAGCATGGGGAAGCGCTCTCACTGCGCGCATCAGCTTTTCGCCTTGGCGGTAGCGGTCGTAGCCACAAAAGAGCTCGTCGCCGCCGTCGCCGGAGAGGGCCACGGTCACCTCCCTGCGTGCGAGCTGAGCCACCAGAAACGTCGGTATTTGCGATGAATCGGCGAACGGTTCGTCGTAGATGGCGGGAAGGCGCGGCACGACATTACGCAGGTCGTCATCGCTGACGTAGAGCTCGACGTGCTGTGTGCCCAAATGCGCAGCAACGCGCTTTGCGAACTCGGCCTCGTTGTATCGCGTGTCGTGGAACCCGATGCTGAAGGTTTTAACCGGGCGCGGAGACTGATGCTGCATCAATGCCACAATGAGCGAAGAATCGATGCCGCCCGAGAGGAAGGCGCCGAGGGGCACATCAGCCAGCATCTGGCGCTTGACGGCGTCGCGCAACAGGTCTTCGAGTTCGTCAATCGCATGATCTTCACGAACCGCCCGCCGTGTTCCGGCTGCATTGCGGGCCACTTCAGAACCTGACCAGTAGCGCGTGACCTGCGGCTCGGGCTCGTCAAGTGAAATGGACGCGATGGTTCCTGCCTGTAGTTTGTGGATGCCGGTATAGATTGAATTGCTCTCACCGACGTACCCGTGGCGCATGAGCTGAACGATCGCGTTGCGGTCGATCTGGCCTTCGCACGCCGGATGGGCTTTGAGCGCTTTCAGTTCAGAGCCGAAAAGAAAAGTCCGGTTTTTTCCTTCGCCTTGCCAACCATAGTAGAGCGGCTTCTCGCCGAGCCGGTCGCGCATCAGCGTGAGCACGCGACGGCGCCGGTCCCATACCGCGACTGCAAACATGCCGACCGCTCGGCCGATCGTGTCTGTTAGTCCCCAGGCGTCGAAGCCGGCAACAAGCGTCTCTGTGTCGGACTGGCCGCGCCAGACGGGCGCTTGGCCCGACTGCTCCAATTGCGCTCGCAGATCCATATGGTTGTAGATTTCGCCATTGAAGGCGGTCACGTAGCGGCTGGAATGGGAAACCATTGGCTGGTGACCAGCCTCGGACAGATCAACGATAGCGAGCCGGCGATGGCCGAGCGCAACTCCGGCCTCAGCGTCGATCCACGCTCCCGCCGAGTCGGGACCGCGATAAGCGAGCGCATCGGTCATGCGTGTCAGGCAACCGGCCGCTTGGTTGTCCAAACTGGACCGTTGCAAAAAGCCGGCGAGACCGCACATGCCCCATTCCTCATTTCTTGCCGGTCGGGCACAGCAGAGCGCGGCAATCACCGATCGCACAGACACTAGCAAATGTCGGAATCAACGCCCTAGAAGCTCGTTGCCGCACCGGCGTCTCGCGGCGCCTGAGCGAAATGCCCCCAAACATTGCGCCAGACGGGTTCTTGCCGTGTCTCGATGTTGCGGATCGCTTGCGCTTTGCCGTGCAGCAGGGCTTGTCGCTGATAGGATTGAATGAACCGCCGCAATTCCGGATCAGCGTGCTGGGGGTCGCGGCGGAGCATGGCGGCAAAGTAACCATAGAGCATCGCTGCACTGCCGAGGACGTAGGGGGGTTGTGTGAGGCGATAAATGGCGGTTGCAATCAGGTATAGAGGGTCGCTTCCCATGTAGTACTGCCCGAATCCGTGCCGTGCGCGGCCGGCCAAGATGTTTTTCTGACTGGACCCCATTGGGCGCAGATGCTCGAATTGCAGTTCGGGCTCATCCCAGCTGCGGACCATCCAGCCCAACTGGCGTGCCTTGTGGCAGTCGATCCCATCCCACATCACTTCTTGAACGAAGCCGCCGATCGATTTGAAACATGCGACCCGGTAGAATTTTGTCATCCCGACCGACATCTCGTCGCCGCACTTTTCACTGATCCAGCGGCCTGACGCTGTGCGGTAATAAGGCTTTCCGCTGCAGCTGCCGAGGCGTGGTTCAGACCGCATTCGCGCCATCAATATCTCGAAGTATTTCGGCGGCAGATCGAGGTCCACGTCGAGCTTGCAAATAAACTCGTAATCATCGAGATCGATGGCCGCACGCCCAGTTTCGAACGCTTCGATCACGCCTGGGCCGACAGCGCGGCGTCCTCGATCCGCTTTAGGGATCAACTTGATCCAGTCATGACGTGCGGCATACTCCGCAACGATGGCCGGCGTTTCATCCGTTGAACCATCATCGACGATGATCCAAATCGCGGGCCGAACGGTTTGCGAGATGACGCTGTCGAGTGTCGTGCGAATGTACGCCGCTTCGTTGCGGCAGGGCGAAATGAGCGCGTAGCGCGCATGTCCATTTCCAGCAGTACTCACTTACAGCAACCTTTTGCAGCCTGCGGAATAACTGTTTTTCGCAATCGACGACCAATAGATACATTGGATTGACTTGGAGAAGCAAGCGCCAGCGCGCACAGCCTTAATGTTGCCTGCTGGTGCGATCCAGCGAACGTTCGATGGCCGATCGTCATTTGCGAACCCGCGAGAATTTCTGGAGCGTTCATTTGGTGACGGACTGTCTGACGCAGTCGTATTCGTGAGGCGACTTAAATTCCAACCATGCGCAGCTGGAGCCGCTCGGCCGTGTCGTAGCGGCCGACCGGGATGCGAGGCAATGCGAAGACGTTGCACCCCGTGTGCCACAACGTACTTCCGCCAACTGCGGCGGTTTTGAAACCGAGCCGCTCCATCAATTCTTCCAGCTGCCGCGTGTGATTGCCATTGGGATAGGCAAAATGTTCAATTTTGCGGCCCGTCCACTCCTCCAGGAGCTGAACCGACGTGCGGACGCTGCTCTCGGCTTGGGCCAATTCGACTTTATCCAAGAGACTGTGACAGTGCGTGTGCGCTCCAATTGTTACCCGCGGATGACGCGCGATGTCCTTCAATTCGGCAAGTGTTAGCGGCCGCATCGGCGTGATCCGCCTTTTTTTAGCTCGCGACACCTGTTGCAGCACGTCACGCACGGCCTGCACCCGCTGCTCTTCGGACAATCCCTTCAGGTGTTCCAATATGCGTCCAGTGGCCAGCCAGTTTTGTGTGCCCGTCGTCTCGCCAACTGTCACGGGAGCCAGACCTTGCGCCGTCAGGTCGATCACCAGAGGGTGTGATGGCTGAAGCGCGTTCATGACAGCATCGAACCAGTACGGTTCGGCCGCTTCGATGTGACGGGTGGCCATGTAGATCGTCACGGGAAGAGCGAGTTCCTCAACGATCGGTAGAAGGTGCGAAAAGAGGCCGTACTCGCCATCATCGAATGTGAGAACGGCTTTCGGCTTGCGCGACGGCGCGCCGAGCGTTTCCAACGCTTCATCCAGCGAAACGATGTCATAATGCGATCGCAGCATGGCAATGTGGGAGCGGAACCGGCCCGTCTCAATCACCGTCCATGCATCGAAGTCCTCTCCGTCGGCCCCCAACGTATGGTAAACGAGGACGCTAACAGCGCCGTTGGCCGTTGCCCGGCGCCGGAGAACCGTTGTGACAGGCGGCCGTGCCAACAGCTTTGTTCCGCCGGCCTTGAGGACTGCCTCGAAGCGCCGCCAGGGCGCCACTCGTGTGGCTTGATGCAACATGGGTCGCGCGCCCCGCTATTTGTATTCGATGAGACGGCCGCCGGTTCCGCGTCGCCGGTCCAAGCGATACTTCATGATGCCGGCAGCTTCAGGAAAATTCCCCGCCACTGTAAACACGGCCAGCGGCCAGGCGACCCCGGTCTGTCTGCGGCTTCTGAGATACAGCCTGACGACCTGCGCTGGATAGGCCATGGCCAGCACACCGCCCGCCCAGGGCGATATGATAGCGGCCAAGACCACAATGGAGAACGGAAGGGCTGCGCCCCAGAACAAAATCCGGCGGCACTCGCGCACGCAATGAAATTCGGGCGCGGCCCCATGTAACGCTGCACCCTCTGCATAGGCATGGCCGCTCCGCTTCGCCCGCCGCCACCACTGGCTGATCCGGCTGATGGCGGCATCGTGAATGGTCATCGGGAGGGGAAGGCAGTGGATATGCCAACCTGCTTGCCGCAGCCGGACACAAAGCTCCGGTTCCTCGCCGGCGATCATGCTGTCCCGGTAGCCGCCAACTTGCCCGAGGGCATCCGCCCGCATCATGACGTCGCCGCCGCACGATTTGACGTCGCCGGGCGGGACGTCCCATTCGATGTCGCAGAGCCGATTGTAGATGGTTTGATGCGGAAAGCGCTCGCGGCGCCGGCCGAAAACCGCCGCGACATCGGCATGGTGGTCAAGATACGCCTTCGCGTCCGCGATCCAGCCCGGTTCCACTTCGCAGTCGCCATCGACGAATTGGATGAAGCGCACATTCGGCGCCAGTTCGAGCGCTTTCTTGAAGCCTGCGTTGCGCGCGCGCGCCGCGGTAAACGACAAGGTCATATCCAAATCGACAACATAGGCCCCGACGGCTCGAACCGTTTCCGCTGAGCCGTCCGTCGAACCGGAGTCGACGTAAACGACGCGATCGGCGGCACCGATGACCGAGGCGATGCAGCGTTGGAGCCGTTCGCCTTCATTGCGCCCGATCGCGACAACGATCACGTCGTCCGCGCCTATTCCGGGGTTCGCGAGGGGGCGTTGGGTTGACATCGTGCTGGCCATCTAGAGCTTCGAACGCGAAAAGAGCGCGCTGTTGCGAATGAGATCGGAAAGGAACTTTTCGGGAACGCCCGTCTCGGTTCGCCGCACTGTTTCAACAATTCGCTTCAGGCTGACTGCGGTGAACAATGCCAGATCGGCGACCATCGCGTAGGCGCGTCCGTGGTTCTTGACGAAGTATCGCCGGCGGGATGAAAACCAATATGCCGGGCGGCGTTTTGGGCGTCCTGGACGCACGCCGGTCACGCCGGTGCTCGCACCGATCAGATGTACGACACGGCTGTTTGGAACAAACCAACACTGCCAGCCCACACTCTTTGCGCGGTAACAGAAGTCCGTTTCTTCGTAGTAAAGAAAGAACTCCTGATCCATGAGCCCGACGTCGTCGATGGTCTGACGGCGGACGAGCATGCTGGCGCCGGACACCCAGTCGCATTGATGCTGGTCAAGGGTCGCAGGTTCGGCGACGATCCAGGGAGATAGGATTTTCTGGCCTAGGTTGCCGACGGGTGCTGCCGCCGCAAACTCTCCGATCAAATTTGGAAAACGAAATGTGGAGACCTGCTGCGTTCCGTCGTGGAACTCCAGCCGGCTTCCCGCGATCCCGACGGCGGGGTGGGCTTCGACGAATTCCAATAGCTTTTCGAGCGCGTCAGCACGGACCACGGTATCGGAATTGATCAGCCAATAGTAGTCGGGGGGCTGATCTGCCCAAGACCGAATGATGGCATTGTTGCCGTAGGCGAACCCGCCATTCTGATCGAGCAGCAGAATTCGCGCCCAGCCACTCCAATTATTTTTTTCGATCGCGTCCGCGATCGCGCGGCCTGATCCGTCGGGAGAGGCATTGTCAGCCACCACGACGCGGGTGCCGGGCCGGTCACGCACCACGGCCTCCAGGGACTGCAGGCAATCGCGGACCAAATCTGCTGTGCAATAATTGACGATGCCGACCAGCACGTGCGGCGTGCTCGCGGAACTGTTCTGCGCTGACGTTGAAACGCGATCAACCGCAACCTGGGCCATTGTCGGGAATATTAACCTTGCCGGAACAGATCTCGCTCGTACCGCAGCTTTTGGCCGCCCCCAGAAGGCTGCCAGCGACGCCTCTCCGCCCCCCCGGAAATAGGCTTGCATAAATCGAACCAATCGAATGCCTGAAATTTTCTCAAGACGTTAAGCGAGACGCGAGCCGAGGTAAACAAGATGTTGAGCAACCTGCGTGTTCGTGCTATCCGATTTTTAATGATTGGGTAAGGTTCGGGCGTGGTTGCGTCACTGAATTGTTGACGGCGGTGGGCATAAACACAGAACGCAAAAGTCGCGTTTTGTGGCGATGAACCGGCTCTCCTTATCCGCTCACTCAGTTGTTTACCGGGCAGGAGCCTATCGGCATGTTTCAGTTCAGCCGGCGTTGTGTTCTCGGTGCGCGTTGGGCACGGACACTGATCAACATCCCCAAGGCCATGTTGGCTCTGCTATTGGGCGCGAGCATTGCCTACGCGGCGGGGCCGATTGCCGACCCCGACCGCCCGTTCGTCCCTGTGATTGATCTTGGAGTTGCGCCGACCGATCCGGTGCCGGCGGGCTTTATTCAGTTGGCCGCCGTTGGAGATGAGGCGGATGCCCCAGGCACGGATCTCGTCTCGCCTGATACCGTGAAGCAGCCGAGCACAGACATCGTGGCGGAAGATATTGCTCCCAACGCCGCCGAAACGGCCGACGTGCTGCGAGCCGGCACTGCCGTGCAGATGTCGGCAGTGGCGCGCGTGACGCTTCGCATCCTCGGATTCAGCGAACTCAATGGAGATTACGCCATTGACGCTGGAACCCTTTCCATCCCGGGCGTTGGCCGCTTCGACGTTGCAGACAAATCCATTGGCGAACTTGAGGCCGCGTTGACGGCCCGCTTGAGCGAGGCATTTCGCCGGGAAATCGCTGTATCTGTCGAAGTCAATCGGTACGCTCCCTACTTCGTGACCGGTCAGGTTGCCCAACCGGGCGAGATCGCATGGCGCCCGGGCCTGACGGTCATTCAAGCCATCGCGCTCGCCGGTGGAGAGCAGCGTGGCCCAGGCGGCGTTACTGCCGACAACCTCCCAACCATTCAGCAGGCCCGCTCGCAGGTGATGTTCAGCCTCGCTGAATTGGAGCGGTTGAATGCTGAGAAGCATGAGTTGAAAGGCTTCGCGCCCTCCGAACAGTCGAACACTGGGTCGAAGACAGGCAACCCTGAGTTTGACGCGCTGGCCCACCGCCAGAACGAACTTCTGCAAGAACGCAGAGGCATGATGCAAACTCAGGTCGATGGCCTGCGCAAGGAGCACGACAGTGCTCTGACGCTGCTAAAGTCGTCGGAGGCGCAGGTTGAGGCCGTTGAGGGGCAACTCAAGTTGGCTCGCTCAATGTTGAGCGGTATTCAAAAGCTGCACGCCAAGAAGCTGGTTGCAAATTCCCGGTTTATGGAACAGCAGCGCGATGTTGCCGGCATCGAATTGCAGCTCACCGAAATGAGGGGTCTTGCCGAAGTGGCGCGCGCCCGAGTGGCGTCGACCGATCGTCAAATTACGGTTTTCCAGCAGCAGCGGCTTGCTGCGATCAACGAACGTATCGAAGTTTTGCAGCGCGACATCGCTCTGAATGAGTCGACAATCGCAAGCTTCTCATCCACTCCGGCGACGGAGACACCTGCACCGGCCGTTCTGGAATACAACATTGCGCGACGGACCGGCGGCGTTGTCGAGACGATTCCGGCTCACGTGTTTACTGAGGTGTTGCCGGGCGACGTGATTATCGTTTCCCCGCGACCAGCCGAACCGCAGCGGAGTGCAGGTGCGGACAGCACGCGATTTGGTGCGGTGTCGGACCCCATGCGCGAGACGATCGTTCGCACGGAGCGTCTGATCCAGTCTTCTACGGCAAGCCGGTCCGTCTCCGGTGGGCTCGCCGGCGGGCTCCTCCAGCGCATGGCCGTCAACCCGGTCGTGCGGCGGTAATCGATCCGATCTGATTTGCGCAGTGCCCGATTACTTTGACGTTGCGCATATTCACCCATAGCCGCGGTGTGTGCTCGGCTCTGCGGCGCCGGCGGCCGCGTGCGCCGATTGATCTTTGCTTTCTAACGCGGCGGTCGTACTAGAGCTTGGGAACCCGGGCGAGGACAGGGATGTCGGTTGCCGCCGCAAAGTCGCGCCGTGTCCGCAAGAGACCGCTCATCATTTCGGCCAGAACGACAAGGCCGACGCCGAGAACCAGACTGAGCATTACGCTGGCGATGGCAATTTTCCTGGCCGCGCTTTCGCCGGTTAATGGGTCTTGCGGACGGCCGACAATGAGGAGGTCTTCGGGGGAACTGAAGATGCTCACGTAATTCCCACGCGCAGCCCCTGGTTGAGATTGAACGGCGGCGAGCCGGTCGGCGGCGTCTTGATAGGCCGCATAGAGGCGCTCAAGTTCGGCAAGTGCCTGTGGGGCCAACGGCATTGATCGGCGCAGTTGTTCTGCCGCTTCCGTCTGCGCAGCGTTGAGCGTGCTCGGGCGCGGAGCTAGGCCGGCCTCGGTTTCGCGTGAAAATGGTTTGACGTTTCTGCCCATTGCCCAGAGACGCTGTAGGTCCGACCGGACTTGGTTTGGCGCTGCAGCACCGGATTTTTCAATGGCGCGCGTGAGGGCTGCCTCTGTTTGAGCGAGTTCTTCGTTCCGCCGCATCTTCATGAACTGGGGGGCACTAAAGATGCTCTGTTCAGGACCGGTCAGACCCTCCATGAGACGCGACAAAACCATTTCAAGATTGCGGCCCAGACCTTCGGGCTTGTCGGATTCCATTTTGATCTGGAGAACCGAGTTCCCGACGACTTCGAGTGAAAGAGACGCTGCCAACAGCCGCTTCTGCACCATCGCCGCGATCGGCGTTTCCGGCGCTTTGTAGCCGACCATCCGGGGGACGAGATCCGCCAAAACCTGATCACTCTTCAACCAAGCTTCGACTGCCTGCACTTGTTCCATCGTGCTGTTGTGATAACCGCCGCCGCCCGTTGCCGGGCCTCGGTTGGCCGCCTGCAACATGATCAAAGACGTGCTGGAATACTTCATGGACGAAAGCTGAAGTGCAACCATGGACAAGAGGCTTGCGGCGATGACCGGTAGGGCTAGGAGCCACCAGCGCTTACGCACGATGTCCATAATTGCCACGAGGTGTTCGCGAAGACTGTCAGGTGTCATGACTTTTGCTCGCCCATAGCTTGTCTGTATCCGCGCGCTGCTAGATCAGTCGGTTATCAGTTGGCTGGCTGGCAACTGCCAGTCGTTCAAAATCAGACCGCTCGGCTTGAAGCCGACGATTGAACTGGCTGCGATGCACGCGCTCAGTTCCTTTTCAGTCGTTTGCCCCGCGAGACAAACAAGAAGAACCATGTCGCAAAGTGCCGCCAGCGACGGGATCGATGGTGAAATCGCACCCTTGGACGTTAATACGGGCGGAAGGTCGATCACGACGACCAGTCCGGATTGTACAAATTCGCTCAAAGCAGTCCGCAACCGTTCGGCCATCATCGTTTGCGGTGGGGCGGACTCAGAGCGAACAACGAACAGAGACGGAGATTTTTCAACCATGCCCGGCAGGCTCGGACTTAGGCCGGCTGCGGCTCCCTCGACAATGACAGCCGCGCTTAGATCCACCAGGACTGTTTTGACGCCAAAGCCTGCCGAGGCGACCGCCAGTTCGTGACTGATCACGCTGACGCCAACACCCGGTCGCGTTCCGGTGACCCCAATGATGCCGGCGGATTTTGATCGCGCGGCGGCCAATACACGGGTCATCCGCTGCACATCTGCCGGGCTACCGCTCGGCCGCTCGCGCGCGTCCGGCTGCGTGAGTTCACTCATCGTAGAATTCGCGTTATCCACTCCGGCCGTTGAGGGCGGGGCTTCGCTTGCCGGGCTCTCTTGCTCGGACGTCTGATGCGCCAACACGGTTCTCATTCTTTGCACCACATCTGCACCCGAAAACGAAAGATTGTCGACATATGCAATCGGCCTATTCGCTGTGCCAAACACTGCAGATCGTGCCGGTCTCGCGGACATAATGTTTCAAATTGGCATCGTTGGGTCGGGAACGATGGCACTCAAGCGGTTTGGCAAACGGATTGCGCTTTAACTATGCCAGACGCATGCCAAGCCGGCCAAACTTTCGGGCTCGTGAAGGGTAGCGCACCTGTCGCTTTCATCCAGATGATTTCTGGCAACGGGCTTAACTGGGCACGAAGTTGCCGAAGAGGGCGGCGAGCTTGGCGGCTTCGTGACTGATGCTGTGGCGCGCTCGCGCCCGTGTCTGGGCCGTCACGCCCATGCGGCGCATGTCTTCGGCTGGCGTTAGCAGGCACTGCTCCATGGCGCCGGTCAGCGCCTCGACGTCGCCTGCGGGAACAAGCCAGCCGACTTCGCCCGGTATCACCAATTCAGGAATACCGGCCACATATGTTGATATCACCGGCCGCGACATAGCCATCGCTTCCATAAGGACAACTGGGAGGCCCTCCTGGAGACTGGGCTGAACGAGCACCCGGCTTGCCCGAATTTCATCACGCACCCGCTCATTGCTGATCCAGCCGGTGATGCGTACCTGCTTCTCAAGACCAAGGTGTGAAATCCGCTGTTCAAGCATCGAGCGCAGCGGCCCGTCTCCAGCAAAGACGAGACGCGCGGCGGGGTGGCGCCCGGCCAGAGCGTTGAATGCGTCGATCAAGATCAGATGGCCCTTCTCGGGACTAAGTCGACCCACGCAGAGAAGAACGGGCTCGTCGATAGGTTCGTTGGCTTGGAAGGCCACAGCCTCAAGGCCGCAGTGCACGACATGTAACTTTTTCCAGTCGTCTGGTGAAACGTGCCGCATGAGTTGAGCGCGCGTGTAGCCGCTCACGGCAGCCACGAATTTTGCATGCTGCACCTTGGAGTCGAGGTGAAGGTACTTTCCATCGTCGGCTTCATCGGCGCCGTGAACGGTAAAGCTGTAAGGCGGACCTCCCAAAAACCTCAGCAAAAGGGCCACCTCAGCCGAATTCGTCCCGAAATGCGCATGCAGGTGGGCAACAGGCTTGTGCGACAGGAGCTGCATCATGCGGCATGCGTGGCAAAGATAAATCACGTGATACGGCAGGGCGGTGGTCGATCGCGCCGACATGCGCACGGCCTGGACAGCGGCCCTCAGAAAGGCGCGCGGGTGACGAAACGCTATCGCGACCGCGGCGCGGACAAGGGGCAGCACCCCCTTTTCCAGAAGATACGTGGTCCGCGATCTTTCATCGACATCGCGCGCATCGACCAAGGGCTCGTCCCAGCCGCGCAGTGCAAACCGGTGGACCGTTATGCCGTTCGCTTCTACCGCTTCTATTTCACGCCGAATGAACGAGTGGCTGATTTTTGGATATTGATTGACCAGATAAGCGACGTCGTATCCAGCAGCGGCGTCATGAGACGGCGTGACCTTATCCGGCTGGAACGTGTCCGTCTGGCGCTGTCGGTTGTCGCTCATGCGCTGCCCAAAACGTTTTCTCGTCTCTCGCTGTCCGCCTACCGAAGAGTTAAGCGACCCGCGATCATAAATACAGGTGATTGAGCAAACTCAATAAATTAACGATTGCTGGCATGTCGCAAAAGCACAACCCGGTGCCAGCGCCAGCGGGTGTGTCACTCTGTTGTAGCGACCGATTTTGCGGAACCAATTTTGATCTCATCGGGTTGTTCTCGAATAACTCAGCAGCTCAAGGCGGACGATTTTTAAATCGGTCGCGCGATGGACGGTGCTGGCACTGTCCGCGACGGCCCATGGCGGAACCACCGCCGAAAACCTCCGGTCAGGAAAAGGATAACCCATGAACGATTTGCCCATCGGCCGTCCCGAAAGTTCCGACAGTGTCCGGACCACCGTGACACCCCATGCGCCAGAACAGACGCGAGATTTACAACTTCGGACGCGACTTGACAGCCGGCCCGCCGGATTGGGGTCTGCTGTCGGTATGTTCGCCGCCATCATGGTGTTGTTTATTTTGGCTGCTGCGGTCGCCCAGTTTGTCGTCCGAGGCGATCGTAACGCCGGCAACGCTCCCGCCGCACCGCCGGTTGCGCAGGACCAGACGCCGGTTCAACCGTCACCGCCAGCTGATGGGAATCCTGCCGGCAGCACGTCGCGCGACGCGGTCACGCCCTAGCGCTTTTTGCGCAATGAGCCGCCGGCGGTCATGGCAGAACCGGAACGAATGAGGCGGTGATGTCTTTCAATGGTGGGGGTCATCCATGCAAGGAGAACCTGCAATGAAAAGACCAATTCTCAACACGGCGACTGCGATTGTTATGTTGATGGCCGGAACGGTTTTTGCTTCGGCCCAATCGACCGACGCTGACACGGCTACGCCTCCGGCTGCGGGAGAGACGAGCGACCGGACGCCTCAGGCCAAGACGGAAACGCCTTTGTCGCAGCGGGATAAGACGACCGCAGATCCTTCGGGCTCGGCCGCATCGCCGCCGCAGCAAGGCACAACGTCGGATCGTACTCCGGACGGGACCAGTCCGGATGACCGCGATGCGAGCGCCGTCAATTCCGACAGCAAGGGTAAAACGACGACAGGCGAAGACGCGCAGACAAACAAATACTAGTCGCGGTGTCTCAACGAGCGGGTTCGATCCTGAATTTAGGATCGAACCCGTTGCGCGTTGCCGGCGCTGAAATCAGATCGTCAGCGTGCCGGCCTTGGCGGCGGCGTAACGATCGGCGATGGCCTTCCAGTTGGCGACGTTCCACCAGGCTTTCAGATAGTCGGCGCGCTTATTCTGGTATTTGAGATAGTAGGCGTGCTCCCAGACATCGTTGCCGAAGAGGACGCGCTTGCCGTCCATAAGCGGCGTATCCTGGTTGGGGCGGGGCTCAAGAGCGAGTTTGCCGGCTTTGTCCACGGTGACGAACACCCAGCCGGACCCGAAGACTTTGCCGCCGGCCGCATTGAAGGTTTCCTGCAATTTCTCCAAGCCGCCGAAGTCGCGTTCGATGGCGGCAGCGATATCGCCGCCTGGACCGGGGCCGCCGGGAGCGCCCATGATTTGCCAGAACATGGTGTGGTTGGCGTGACCGCCGCCGTTGTTGCGGACGGTGGTGCGGATCGCCTCGGGCACGTCGTTGAGTTTAGATAGGAGCGTTTCGAGTGGAAGGTTTGCCAACTCGGCTTTGCCGGCGAGTGCGGCATTCAGATTTTTCACGTAGGCCGCGTGGTGTTTACCGTGGTGGATGCCCATTGTGGTGGCGTCGACATGGGGCTCCAGGGCGGCGGGATCGTAGGGCAGCGGCGCGAGTTTGAAGGGCCCTTCGGCTGCGGGATCGGTCGCCGACGCCGTCAGGGCAAACGACCCCAGGCCTGCTGCGACGGCGGTGGCCGCTCCTGCCGTCATGAGAAAAGTGCGGCGCTCGATCATCATCTTTTTTCCTGTGCTGGTCTTGACTGGGCCGGCATGGCCGAACACGTCATACTTATCGCGGATTCATGGCAACTTCGTGCGGATTCAACCTGGTCATGGAGCCAATAGTTCCTGGTCGCGCGCTGGAACATCACCTTTGCCCGGCGGCACTGTTTCATGATCATGCCGGGGCGTCTTCGACAAGATCAGCGAATTTGACGAGGATGGCGTTGAGTTCGGTTTGCGGGACTTCGAATTCCCAACCGGCGGTGCGGGCGGTGAATTCATCGACATCGGACTTAGATGCCTCCGTCCCGGTGGCGGTCAAGCGGATCCAGACTTTGCTGTCGTCGCCGCGAAATTCAATCACGGGTTTGAAGCCGTTTCCGGTCTCGAATGTTGCGCGGCCCTTCAATGGCAGGCTGTCCGCTTTGCTCGCTTTGCGCACATTTCGAAATTCGACAAGGCTGATGGCTTCGGCGATGTCGTCAACCGCGCTCACATATTTCAGTTTTTTTCCGGCGGGCATGGTGACGAGTTCATGCTGGCTGCCGTCGGCTGAGCGCTTGATGTCAATGGATGCTTCGCCGTCGCGTTCGATGCGGATGGACGTGATGGACTTGACATCCCGATCGATGAGCCGGGTTTTGACCCAGTCGCGGATCGAGAGACTGACTTGGAGCGGGCGATCGGCGAGCCAGGTTTGGTCGTTGCCTGGGCGGCGAACGTAGGTGCCCGCTCTGGACGCGTCCATCGTGTCGAAGGCCGGTCGGCCGAGCACAATCTCGCCCAGAACGCCGCCCTTGGCATCCAACATGCGGAGAAGCCGAGCGTTGCTGCCGGGTGCGGTGTGATCGCCGAGGCCTAAGAGGTCGTGGCGGTCCTTGATGGCGGTCTTGCGCTCCACAAGACGGGCTTCCGTGGCAGCGAGGACCAGTTCGCGGGCTTTGGCTTCATCGACCGGATAGCCATCGCCCGTTTCAAACAACCATTTTCCGTCTTTGTTGGCGATCCGGATGGTTTGGTTCTCGCGGGCAATTTCGATGGCGGCGAGATCACGAGCGCGCGCGGCGAGGCCCGGCAACATGGCTTCGCGGGCGCTCTGGTCGTCAGGGGTCCACGGCACCGCCGCGATGTACGTCACAACAGCCAGCAGCAGCGATCCGGCTGCGGCAGCGGCGAGCGTGACGAAATTTTTCGGCTTCATGGGTCGATCCTCCCTTGCCAGCTGTATCAGTTGCTCTTGCGACGGTTGGCGCTGCGCAGCACCGTGTAGCCCAATCCACCGAAGCCGATGATCAGTGGGACGAGTGCGATGTTGGCGAACTTCAGCCAGCCATCAAGGGCGTCGATATCGCTGCGAAGGGCGCGCTTGACCTCGCGCAGTTCGCGCCGGGTTTCGAGCATGACGGTGCGGAACTTCTCGATGGCGTCGCGTTCTTTTTGCGACATCACAATGCCGGACGCGCCGGAGGATTGAAGTTTGGTCAATTCATCCTGTGCGGACTTCAGGCGCGCTTCAAGGCCCTGCTCTTTTTCGCGAAACTGCCGCTCGGCGTTGCGGCGCAACTCTTCGACCCAGGTAAAGGGACGCTCGTTGACGCCGCGACCGCGCAGCGCAATGAGCGCGTTGCTGCCGGAGAGATTTTCAAGTGCTCCGAGAACGAGAGCGGCATTGTGGGCGGTCGGCATGATCGACTCTTGGCCCGCCACCTCTTGGCGGCTGACCCAAAACTGATCGGCGAGTATGTCGGCGTCGGCGATCACCAGGGCATTGATGGTGCCTTTGGTGACAAAGCCTGGGTCGGGCTTGGTTTCTGGGGTTGTTGTACTGGCTTTGGCAGCATCGGCTGGCTTGTCGCCGCCCTCTTTTTTATCATCCTTTTTCTCAGGTTCGGGGGCGGGCTTGCCATTGGGGAAGGCGGTTGTGGCGCTGCCGGAGAGGCGTGCGGCGAGGGTCAGTTCTTTGCCGCCGGGAACATAGGAGCGGAGCAGATTGAGGGGGTCGGCGCCCATGCCCATTTTTTCGGCGCCGACCACAGCGGCGTCGGGGCTTGTTTTCAGGAACGGCTGCACAGTGGTGGTTGCACCGTCGGCCTTTTCGAGGAAACCGGACGAGGCGACGTTCAGCACCTCAATACCGGCTGCGAGCACGTCCTCTTTGTTGATGTTGCGCTGATCGAGGCCGAGCCAAGCGACGAACTCGGTGACTGATTCCTTTTCGCGGCCAAACTGCACGCGCCGGGCGTGGCGGATGTCAGCGGCGACTTTTGTCGAGTCGAACTTTACGCCCCAGCGCTCAAGGACTTTGGCGAGGCGCTTTCGCCCTTCGCCGGGCGCTTTCAACATGGCGAACTGGTTGGTTTCAGTGATGGGATCGATGAAGACGAGGACCTTGCCGCCTTTTAGCGCGTATTGATCGATGGCGTAGGCTGCCTCCTCGGTGAGGGCTGTGGGTTGGACGACCATCAGCACATCGATGCCGGCGGGGATGGCCGAGACAGTCTGAGCGATGTCGCGCACTTCGAAGAGTTCGCGGATCTGGCTCATGATCATCCACGGCTTCTGGGGCCGCTTGCCCATCGGGGTATCGGTTTCGCCGCCATCGAGCGGCAGGCCGGACATGAGGCCGACGACGCGCTTTTTGGGATTGGCCAGATTGTAGATGAGCTTCGTCACATCATATTCGAGGAACGTCTCGCGTTCGGGCGAGAAGAAGGGAACAACCTCGGTGGTATCGGTGGAATTGGTGGCAACGAGACCGAAATAGCCGACTTCGCCTTCCGTGTTGAGACGCACACCGCGCAAACCGGCAGCGACGGCGCGGTCCTCCGCGTCGGAGAACGGTTCAGGGTCGAGGACGGCGAGTTGCAGTTTGCCACCGGACAGATCCCGGTATTGTTCGAACAACGCTTTCACGCGCTGGAAGTATCGCGACTGCTCTGGCGCGATCTCGGCAAGCCGGCGCGAAAAATAAAGCCGCGTGGTGATGGGCTCATCGATGCTGCGCAAGATCTCGCGGGTGCCTTCGGAGATCGTGAATAGGCGATCTTCCGTCAGGTCGGCCTTCGCGTTCTTGAGGCCCAGCGACGCGATCAGGTTGACCGACAGCAGGATGATGGCGCCGAGACCGAGCGCGGTCCAGGCCATACGACGGCGAGTGAGACCGCCGAGGTAGGCTGCGGGATCGATCCAGAAGCCCTCGCGGACGTTCGTTGTCTCAGATTTCGAGTTCTCTGCGTTTGTCATGCCGCTCCCCCCTACTCTGCTTTCTTCTGATCGACGGCGATGCCGGTTGCGAACAGGAAGAACGTAATCATCGAAAGGAAGTAGACGAGCGTGGGCGCTTCGAGGACGCCGCGCGTGATGCGCTCGAAGTGAGACAGAATACTCATGGACGAAATGGCCTGTGTGACGACTTCGGGCAGCCAAGCCTTGACGCTGTTCTGCACCAGTTCAAAACCGCTCATCGTGAAGAGGAACGCGATTGTTGCGGCAAGAATGAAGGCGATCACCTGGTTCTTGGTCATGGCGGAGACAAAGGAACCGATGGCGAGGAACGCTCCCGCCATGAGGAACGAGCCCAGGTAGCTTGTCAGGATCACGCCGTTGTCGGGATCGCCCAGCGCATTGACCGTGATCCACATGGGGAACGTGAGGACGAGAGCGAAACCGATGAAGGCCCAGGCTGCGAGGAATTTGCCGAGGATCGCTTCCATCGGTGAGATGGGCAGCGTCATCAGGAGTTCGATGGTGCCAGACTTGCGCTCTTCGGCCCACAGACGCATGGCGACGGCGGGGACGAGGAGGAGATAGAGCCAGGGGTGATAGGCGAAGAAGGGCGCGAGGTCGGCTTGTCCGCGATCGAAAAAGCCGCCGATGTAAAAGGCGAAGGCGCCGGTGAGCGCGACGAAGATGGTGAGGAAGACGATGGCGAGCGGCGTCGCGAAATAAGCCCGGAACTCGCGCTTGGCGATGATCCAGGCATTGTCGAAGGTGTCACGCATTGGCGGCGCCCTCCCCTTTCGTTTTGCGCTTCTGGTCGTCGGACGTGGTGATCTGGCGGAACACGTCGTCGAGGCGCCCTCGCTCGATATAGAGTTCGTCGATCGGAATGTGCTGGGCGTGCAGCAGTGCGGCGACGTCAGCAGGGTCTAAGCCAGCACCGCGGGGAAGTGCGCGGATGTGCAAGTGGCCGTTGGCTGAGCCCAGCGTCTCGACGCCCGCTACGAATTTGGCATCCATCAACAGGCGAAGAGCGGCATCGGAACGGTCTGTGGGGACGCGGATGGAGACCGCACCATGATGACGAATGCGGCGAAGGAGGTCCTCGGCCGTGCCGTCGGCGACGATTGCGCCGCGATTGATGACGACGGCGCGGGAGCATACCGCTTCGACCTCTTCCAAAATGTGGGTGGAGATGATGATTGCCTTATCAGCGGCCATCGCTTTGATGAGCTCGCGGACGTGGTGCTTCTGGTTGGGATCCAGGCCGTCGGTCGGCTCGTCCATGACGAGAACGGGGGGATCGTGGAGGATCGCCTGGGCGACGCCGACGCGGCGCTTGTAGCCCTTGGAGAGCGTTTCGATGGTCTGGTCGAGGACGGGTTCAAGGCCGGTTTTCTCGGCGGCATCGCAGATGCGCTTTTTGATCTCCTCGCCGCGGAACCCGCGGATTTCGGCGATAAAGCCAAGGAACGCCCGCGTGGTCATTTCGGAATAGGAGGGCGCGCCTTCGGGGACGTAGCCAAGCATCGATTTCGCGAGCTTGGGCGCTTCGTGGATATTATGACCGCAGATGGTGGCCCAGCCGCTGTCAGGCTCTAGGAAGCCGGTGATCATTTTCATCGTGGTCGACTTGCCGGCGCCGTTGGGGCCGAGGAAGCCCAGAACTTCGCCGCGTTGGACGGTGAGGCTGATGCCGTCCACGGCGGTGATCTCACCGAACGTCTTGTGCAGCTGGTGGGCTTCGATGAGCGGGCCCATGGCGTCCTCCGTCGTCGTGTTGGCGGCGGCCGGCGGGAGGGTCGGCGTGCGATGGCGCACGGCCCCCTCCAGACCGCCAATTTTTTGAGCGAGATAATGGAACGGTTAGCAGTTTCAAGAGGGAGCTGCCACGCTTTCGATTACGAATTGGAAATGGCGGCAGATCAGAGGGTTGCTGGACGGGACGCGGCTCCCTGGCGGCTTGTTCGAACGCGGAGAAGCCGCTAGGGACTGTCGCGTGGGCCGCGGTTCTCCGGGTCCAATGCCGCCCCCCCAATGGGACTTCGCGATCCTTGATGCCATTCCCCTCCCCGCTCCCGATCTTGACATCATCGCGCGACCTGCTTGCTCACTACGACGTGCTGTTCTGCGACGTGTGGGGCGTCATCCATGACGGGTTCCGCGCCTATCCCGGTGCCATGCGGGCTCTGACATCCTTCCGGCGCAGGGGTGGGACAGTGGTGCTCGTGTCGAATGCGCCTGTGCCAGCAGAACGGGTGGCTCAGATGCTGGCCGACAAGCGCGTCGACGGCGCGAGCTTTGATGCAATCGTTTCATCGGGGGCCATTGCGCTCGACCATATCGCGGCGATGGCGTACCGGTCCGTGTATGTGATTGGGCCCAGGGACCGCGACGCGGCGTTCATGGACCGGCTGACAGCGGGGATCGTGCCGATGCGCGAGGCGCAGGCGATCGTGTGTACAGGGCTCAACAATGATGTGACGGAGACGGTGGCGGATTATGCCGGCGTTCTGGAAGAGGGGCGTGATCTTGGGTTGCCATTCGTGTGCGCCAATCCTGATCTGGTCGTCGATGTCGGCGGGCGGCACTACGTGTGCGCGGGCGCGCTTGGCGAGGCCTACGCCGCGCTCGGCGGTGAGGTTTATTGGGCGGGCAAGCCGCATCCGTCCGCATATGAGACGGCGTTGGCGCGGGCTGAGGCGATCCTTGGAGCGGCGGTGCCGAAATCGCGCATCCTGGCGATTGGCGATGCGATCCGCACGGACTTAAAGTCGGCGGACCTCGCGGGTGTCGATGCGCTGTTCGTGACAGCGGGCATTCATCGTGCCGAGACCATGACAGGGGCGGCGGTCGATCCGGAAAAACTCGGGCGCGCGTTGGGACCGGGATCGCCGCCGGCGGTGGCGGCCACCGCATATTTGGATTGGTAAGGGACATGCTTTTTCCGTCGACCGCGTTGCAGCTCCTGCGGGAGGCCGCCGACAAGCGGGCGAAGAATTCCGATGTGTCGGATGCGGTGTCGGGCTGGTTCGAGGGACGCCAGTCGCTCGATGTGCTCGATCTGCATGCGGGAACGGGGGCGACCTTGCGCGCGCTGGCGCCGATCTTAGCGCAGGATCAAGCGTGGACGCTGTATGCGCGGGATGCGGCGGAGGAGGCGCTGGCGCGGGATCACCTGACGCGGTGGGATCCGGCGGCGCGCACGACGGACGATGGTCTGTTTATCGACCGGCAGGGGCAGAGGATTTCGGTGCGCTTTAAGCAGCACGACGTTGTGGCGGCCGGAGGTTCGCTTGCCGGGCCGCCGCCGTCGCTGGTGGTGATTGATGATGATGTGATGCGATATCCGGCGGTCGTGATCCGCAAGCTCGTTGCCATTCTTGCGGACCGGCGGTCGGTGATTCATGCGCGGCTCGTCTACGACGGGCGGCTCAAATTGATGCCGCATCATGCAGCCGATGGAGCGTTCACGGCTGCGTTGCATCGCCGGTTCATGCGTGACACAGGGCACGGCGAAGCGATGGGTCCGCAGGCGGCGAATGAGCTGAGCGAACAGCTGCGGCTTTCGGATTACTCCGTCATCGAGGGGCCGAGCCATCTGCACTTGCGCGCGGCGGAAGCTCCGCTCATCCGCGCCGTGCAAAAGGAGTTGGCCGAGGCGCAGCGGATCGTTGCGAAGGG
>JALHQM010000005.1:29183-71836 GCA_022841965.1 Hyphomicrobium sp.
GTTCCCACGGCCATTTCCATCGATTGGCGGATGGCGGCGATTTTGGCGACGCTGGCCGTATCATATGTGTTGATGAACCTGCTCGTAATGCGCAAGACGCGGTCGGGACAGGCGGCGGTGGAGCAATATCATTCGCAGGTGTCGGGGCGCGTTGGCGACGTGCTCGGCAATGTGACCGTGGTGCAGAGCTATACGCGGTTCGCGGCGGAAGCCGAGGCGATGCGCGGGCTAATGGGCAACCTGCTCAACGCGCAGTATCCGGTTTTGACATGGTGGGGCATTCTCACAGTTCTCCAACGGGCAGCGGCAACGATCACGATGGTAGCGGTGTTTTCGATCGGCGCGGTGCTGGCGGGGCGGGGCGAGTTGACGGTGGGCGAGATCGTGAGCTTCGTCGCGTTTGCCGGCTTGATGATCGGCAAGCTCGATCAAATCTCCGGTTTTGTGATGAGCCTCAACCGGCAAGCGCCGACGCTGCGCACGTTCTTTGGGCTGATCGACGAGCCGGACGCGATCCCGGAGAAGCCGGGCGCGATTGAGTTGCCGCCGGTGCAGGGCGATGTGCGCTACGAGGGCGTGACGTTTCAGTTTCCTGGTAGTGCGCAGGGGGTGATTGACATCACGCTGCATGCGGCACCCGGCGAGACGGTGGCGCTCGTCGGGCCGACGGGATCGGGGAAGACGACGACGCTCTCGTTGTTGCAGCGATTGCGCGCGCCGGAAGCAGGGCGCGTTCAGGTCGATGGGCACGACATCGCCGAGGTGACGCTCAATTCACTGCGGCGCTCAATTGCGGTCGTGTTTCAGGATGCCGGGCTCTTCAACCGGTCGATCGCCGAGAATGTGCGGATCGGGCGGCCGGATGCGAGCGATGCGGAGGTGGAGCGCGCGTGCCGTCTGGCGGAGGCGCACGAGTTCATCATGGCCAAGCCCGGCGGGTATGCGTTTGTAATCGGCGAGCGGGGCGTCTCGTTGTCGGGCGGGGAGCGGCAGCGGCTGGCGGTGGCGCGTGCGATTGTGAAAGACGCGCCGATTTTGATTTTGGATGAGGCGACGAGCGCGCTGGACGCAGAGACGGAGGCCAAGATCAATCGCGCGCTCGACCGGCTGCGTCAGAACCGGACCACGTTCGTGATCGCGCACCGGCTCTCGACGGTGGCGAATGCGGACCGGATTTATGTGTTGGACAAGGGACGCATCGTGGAGACGGGGCGGTTCGTCGACTTGGCGGAGGGTACCGGGCTCTTCGCGCGCATGGTGGCGGAGGGCGGTTTCACGGTGCCGAAGGAGAGGGAGTGAGGGGGCGTTGGCGGGGGAGAATGGGTGGTCGCGCAATGGGCCACTAGTGACCTCGCGCACATCTGCTAATACTGCATCGCAGTGCGGCAACGGATCGTGCCATCCTCTCTAGGGCATACCCGCTTTCGCCTTTGCGACGGCCCGAACATTTTCGAGAAATTGGACGAACATGCCACTCATCATCTCGACGCTTTCCTTCGGTGCGGTGTGTGGCGTACCCGCATTGAACGGCGGCTCCGGCGCGTATTCGGCCAGCAACTGGACGCCCTCCGCGTAACGCTGATCGCGCAGTTTCGAGATGATCTGCAATCCGAAATCTAGCCCCGCGGTGACGCCGCCGCCAGTAATGCGGTTACGATCAACCACCACCCGCGCATCGACTGGTTCGGCGCCGAAATCGCGCAGTGTCTCACGTGCCGCCCAGTGCGACGTTGCCTTATAGCCCTTGAGCAGTCCTGCCGCCGCAAGCACAAGTGAGCCGGTACAAACGCTGGTCACGAGTTTCGCCCGCGAACCGCGATCCTTCAAGAACGCGATCGTCGCCTCATCTTGCATCGCCGCAAGCGTGCCGTTGCTACCGCCCGGCACGCAGATTATGTCGAGATCCGCCGGACATTGCTCGAACGTGGTAGACGGCACGATGGACATCCTTAGATCGCTCTCCACCGGATCAAGCGTCTTGGCGACAAGATATGTCGTCGATCCCATCAAACTCGCCAACATATAGTGCGGCCCCACGACATCGAGCGCCGTGAACTGCGGATAAAGCAAAAAAGCGATCTTCTCCGACCCAAACCAATGCGGCGGAAACTGCGACATGTCGTGATCGTGCGTTAGCTCCTGTGCGCCGCCCTCTACTGCAACAGCCTCACGCGCGCCATACAGCGGCAGAAGCCCAGCCGCTGCGAGAAGCGCTGCGAAGTCACGTCTTGTAAAATCTTTCATCGATTCGGACTCGCATGATCAAACCCCGGAGACGTCAATACTTGTAAACGACCGTCCCGAAGAACTGACGGTCTGCACCGGGTGCCACCTGTCCTTCGAACCACGGGTAGGGTTCGAAATAAAATTCGTCGGTCAGGTTTTTCACGTTGAAGGTCGCGGCGAACTGTTCGTTCTCGTAGCCGATTTTCGCGTCCACCGTGAAGTATGATTCTGTCTTGAAGACATTGAGGCTGTCGACGTAAGCGCCGGAGGAAGCGTAGACGCCTGCGCCCACGCTCCAGCCGCGAAGCATCGCCTCGTCAAAGGCATAATTCACCCAAAAGCGACCCGAGTGTTGCGGCACCGCTGCGAGCTTGTTGCCCTCGGGCCGAACGAGCGAATCTGAATACTCAGCATCGACATAGCCGTAGCTGGCAATGATGCGCCAATTTTCGCTTGGCTGCCACAGCAGGTCGGCTTCGAAGCCGCGCGACTGCTGGCTCGCAAACAGGGTATTGCCGGGTCCTACGGGGACGGGAACGTTCGTTTTATCAATGTCAAAAAGTGCGACTGTTCCACTGAGATTGCTGGCGAGGTTAAACTTCAGACCGATTTCCCGCTGCTCAGATTCTTCCGGCTCCAGTGTGGGGTCGAGCGTAGGGGTGAACCCGGTCCATCGCATGCCTTGACTATAACTCGCATAAACGGACAGCCCATCGAAGACATCGATCACGGCGCCGACCCTCGGCAATAGCTTGGTCGTGTTGGTTTTCGCGTCTACGAAATTGGTCGGGTCGAAATAATCGACGTCGATGTTTGCCAGGCGCAATCCGGCCATCAGATGCACGCGGTCGTACAACGATGTTTGAATTTGGGTGTAGGCACCCTTGGTCACGTAAAGGTTGTCGTAGTCACCGAAAGATGCAAACTCGGCAGAGTTTGTCGGTGTGGGGTCAACGTAGGGGATCGGAAAGCTTGGGTTGAGCAAATCAACTGTCGTCGCTGGGGGCGCCAGACCAAAAAGGTAAAACAGGTTTCCAAAGGTGTCGCTGTGGTGGTAGCCGCTGTCGGTCACGCGACTGTAGTCGGCGCCAAACAGCACGGTATTGCGCGTCGGCCCGGCTGCGAACCGCGCTTGCAGGTTTGGATTAATTGAAAATTCTTCCTGGTCTGCCTTGATGTCGCTGGCAACAAGCTCCCATTCGCTCCCCACAAAAGGAGCTCCGGAGAATGTCGCCTGCGAATTCTGGTCGAAGGCAGTTTGCATCCATCGTCCTTTGACATTGAACGACCAGATCGGATTGAATCTGTGGTCGACGGTGATGGTCACGCCTTCGGCATCGGTATAGCTTCGCGGGATATCGGATGGCCCGATGTAGAGATAGGGGTCGATGCGGAAGTCGCCGGCGACGGTCCCGACGGCTGGCAATCCCTGATAGGCCTGCTGCTCGCTCCTCGATTTGTGCCCCTGCACGGTGACAGTGGTGTCGGTCTTGTTGGTGAAGGTCAGCGTCGGGTTAATCGAATAGCGGTCCTGTTCGAGCACGTCGATGAAGCTGTCCGCGGCGGTATATTCGCCTGTGACGCGAAACAGCACGGTACCATCCGTTGAGATCGGCTGGTTGATGTCGAAATAGGGCTGTAGATAGTTGTGGCTGCCGAACGTAAATCCGACGGCTCCGAATGTTTGGTCGGTTGGAAGTTTGGAGATCACGTTGACGGCACCGCCGACCGGGGCGCCAGAGCCGCCGCCATACAGAATGGCGCTTGGCCCTTTGAGCACTTCGACGCGCTCAACATTGGAAAATGAGTTCCTATCCCCGGTGGTATAGTTCACCACCAACCCATCGAGCCATTGTTCGGCGTCGAAGCCTCGCACCTTGAGCTGTTGCTGCTCGATGTTGGCGATACTCAGGTCGTTGAGCCCCTGCACGTTGCTGACATTGCGCAGTGTTTCGGTGACCGATCGGTTGGCCTGATCCTCGATGATTGTGCGCGGAACGATCTGGATCGACTGCGGAATCTGCTCGATCGGCGTCGCCGTCTTGGTCGATGACATCGCCGTTAACGCGCGATAACCGTCGACCGGCCCCGCCGTCGTCAGCGTCGTCCCGGGCGGCAGGACCAAGTCCCCCGTGGCAAGAGCCGGATTGTAGGAGCCGAGCGCAACCGCCGGATCAGCCGGCTCCGGTGCTGGCGCTGCAACGGGTTCCGGTTCAGGCGCCGCGGCTGCCGGCGTCTGTTTCGGCTTGGCGGTCGCCTGCGTCTTTGGCTTCTTCGCCGCAGGTTTCGGCTTTGCTTGCGCCGGCTGGGATTGAGGCACTTCAACCGGAGGCAAATCGGGAGACGCCTGCGAAGGATTGGCCGCCTCCTGCGCCAATGCGGTGGTCGTCAAACAGGCAAGAGAGGCGGTGGATAAGGCGAGAGAGCGCGCAGAGGCGCGCTTGAAGTGGAAATTTGACATGGAACGACCCGATTTCGACTGAGCGCAAGGGCGGATGCAGCGCGGCGGCCGCGCGCATCCGGCGAAAAAGCATCAGACGATGACGGGTGGACCGCGGATGGAAAGGTGGGGCCCGGCGCGGGCTGGGGGCGTTCTAAATTCAAAGCGTGGCCAAACGGCAAGATCACCATAGGCCGCCGCAAATTCGAAGCCGAGCGAAAGTGGTGGAAGCGCGATGGGAGACGCCAGGATCGGGCAGCATTCATGATCCGAACCGGTCTTGTCGGTGGGATGCTCTTGCTCGGCACCAGGATTGGCAATGACCTTGAAGCCTTGCGCGGTGCAAATCACAAGCCCTGGAATGCCGCTGGCTTTTTCGGACCAAACCGGCATAAACCCGGCCGGTATCAAAGCACGCAGAAGAACGGCAACAAGGAGCACCCCGGTCGCTGACCAAGCTATCCAACTCTGCAATCGTGAGCGCGCACCAAGCCGCATTTGCTTCTTTATCGTCTGCTGGCCAAAACGACATTCTATCTTCTGGCCAGAGGAATGCTGTGTCCGGAATACCACAAACAGAATGCCGTTTTTGGCCGCAAGCGGAGTGCTCTGCGATCCTCGATCGCGCACGTGGACTCGCGCGATGCTTATACTTTCTAAAAACAGGCCAATCCTGAATGAGAGTCGGATGGTCCGAGCGTGACGCTGAGCTTACCTACCGATCACTGATCCACGCTGCAGTTGCTCACGGCAGCAAGGGGTCATTCGCGTTGATTTGGATATGTGGCTTGGCGTCCGATTCACGGCCGAAGGCGGAAGCCGTCGAGGTGGATGACGCAGGAGCGCGGGTCGTGGGGCGGTGGTCTCTGCTTGTTTGTGGCGATGGAGAGGGTCGCTGGACCCTCAAGAGATCGAGGCGGTGTTCTTTCTCAGCTTTGTAGACGCGTAATCAACGAACGACCGCACCCGTGGATTGTTGGAGCGCGTGTGCCGGTACACCAGATGGACTGGAACTGCTGCATCCTCGAAGCGCGTCAGAAGCGGGATCAGTTGCCCGGCGCGCAGTGCAGCATCAGCTTGATAGGACAGGACGCGCACAAGCCCGACACCTTCAACGGCTGCGGCCACTGCAGCGTCGGCTGTGTTGACTGATAGCCTCGAGCGGACGCGGATCGCCTTCCGGCCATATTTTCGGCTGTGGTAGGTCCAGCGCAACCCTCCTGGCAATCCAGAAAACGTGACGCAATCATGTTCCGTCAACGCAGAAGGGTTTGCTGGAATGCCGCGGCGTTCGAGGTATGCCTTGGAGGCACATGTGATGAGCTTCAATTCGCCCACGTGAGTCGCAATGAGAGCCGAGTCGCGAAGTGGTCCGATGCGGAGCGCGACATCGATGCCCTCCTCGAGAAGGTCAACGACCCGATCGACGAGAAGGATTCGTGCATTGATGCGCGGGTAAAGGGCCAGGAATTGTGCGATGAGCGGGAGGAGATGCAGCCGTCCGAAAAAGACGGGCGCGGTGATGGCGAGGTCTCCGGAAATATCTCCGGATTTGCCAGCAAGGCGCTGCTCGGATGTTTCGACGGCTTCGATGACGCGACGGCACGTCTCGAGATACTCGCTTCCCGCGGACGTGAGTGCCAAGCGCCGCGTCGAGCGTTCAAGCAGTGTGCAGCCGAGATGGGCTTCGAGTTGAGCCAGGACGCGGCTCACCGTCGTGAGTGGTTGGCCCAGCGCGCGGGCGGCGGCAGACAGGCTGCCTGCCTCGCTGACGGCAATGAAGACGCCCATGGCTCGAAGTCGATCCATCCTATTCTTCCAATTTGCGGGAATATGCTTGCCGTTATTTCTGACTATCAGGATTGGGGCAATTGGGGGAGTCTGGTGTTTCAACGCTGAAAGGATGCTCACAATGACGGCGAAGCTCTATGATCTTGAACTCTCGGGGAATTGCTACAAAGTGCGCTTACTTTCCAGCCTGATCGGCCTGCCTCTGGAGATTGTTCCCGTCGATTTTCTTGCCGGCGAGCACAAGAAGCCTCCGCTGATTGCGATGAATCCATTCGGCGAGATCCCGGTCTTTCAGGATGGGGACGTAGTGCTGCGCGACAGTCAGGCGATCCTGGTTTACATCGCGCGGAAATGGGGCGGGGAGAGCTGGCTTCCCTCAGATCCACTCGGCATGGCGCGTGTTTGCGAGTGGCTGATGACCGCCGAGAACGAGATCGCCCGTGGACCCAACGATGCGCGCCTTCATGACAAGTTCGGGTATAGCCTCGACGTTGGGCTCGCCCGTCAGAAGGCCCATCGCATTCTCGGATTGATGGAAGCCCATCTGTCTCAGCATTCGTGGCTGGCACTTGGCCGGGTCACCGTGGCCGACATCGCGTGTATGCCCTATGTGGCATTGGGGCACGAGGGGGGAGTTCCGCTGGATGATTACCCGGCGATACGGGCGTGGGTTGGACGCATCAAAGCGCTACCGGGATACATTGACATGCCGGCGATCTAGACCCGCGGCCATCGGCATCGCTGCAACATGAGGTGGGGACCGGATGAAGGACCTTGTTTCCGATGTCGCGTTCACGCCGGCTGTGAAAGCTGAGCAGCTCCGGCGGGGGTCGCGCGCACAGTATGAAGCCATGGAGCGCGGCAGGGGCTGGCAAAGCCGCGTTACCCCGGAGCTTGCTGCCGTTGTTACTGCGGCTCGCTCCTTCTATCTTGGAACGGCAAGTGCGGCGGGCCAGCCCTATATCCAGCACCGGGGCGGGTCACCGGGATTTTTGAAGGTCGTCGACGAGGGCACTCTTGGCTTCGCCGACCTAGCCGGTAACAGGCAATACATTACCGCTGGAAATCTTGCCGAGAATCCTCGCGCCTTTATCTTTTTGATGGACTACGCGCGGCGACGGCGGGTGAAAATCTGGGGCACAGCCCGTGTTTGTGAGAACGACGACGAATTGCTCGCCGCGTTGCGTCCTGCTCAGGGGCACGCCGTTGCCGAACGGGCTATCCTTTTTTCCATCGAGGCCTGGGACCGCAACTGCCCACAGCACATTCCGCAGTTGATCCCGATCGAGGACGTGCAAGACGCTTATGCGGCGCTTCAGACTAGGATCGAAGAGTTGGAGGAGGAGCTGCGGCGCCTCAAGACATAATCAATTTTTCTAAAGCTCGTGCGATAGCCGCTTCCGCTTCGTCTCCAGGTAGGCCTTGTTGTGCGGGCTGGGTTTGACGATGAGGGGGATGCGTTCGGTGACTTCGATGCCGGCTGAGATGAGGGCTTCGGTCTTGTCGGGATTGTTGGTCATGAGGCGGATGCGCGTCAGCCCTAAATCTTTCAGGATCTCACCGGCGAAGGCGTAGTCGCGGGCGTCGATCGGCTGGCCCTGCTCCAAGTTGGCGTCGACGGTGTCGAGCCCCTGGTCTTGCAGAGCGTAGGCTTTGATTTTTCGGAAGAGGCCGATGCCGCGGCCTTCCTGATAGGGCAAATAGATGAGCACGCCGAGCGGCTCGGCGGTGATGCGGGCAAGGGCTGCTTTGAGCTGGGCGTGGCAGTCGCAGCGGAGCGAATGGAAGACGTCGCCCGTGACGCAGCCGGAGTGGAGGCGCACGACGGGGATGGCGTCTGAGGCGGGTTCCTTGCGGTGGACAAGTGCGACGGCCTGGGTGTCGGGCTCACGGCCTTGATAGGCGTGGGCTTCGAGCGCGATTTCGCTGCCAGCGAATTCGATCGGCAGCATGGTCTGAGCCGACCAATCGATCTCCAGTTTCGCGGACTTCAATTCCCCGAGGGGCATGCCGATCTTTCGGGCTGTGTTGTGGGCCATTGCCTCACCGTTCTGCGCTGGAGCGGGCGCCTCTGCAAGCGATTATACCGGCCCGCCGACGTCTTGGGCCGTGGTGACTTTGGACAGCAGGGCGGGATCGCTTTGGGTGTGCGCGTAGCCGCCCCAAGGGCCCCGCGCGCGTAAACCAAGCCGCGTAAGCCGGGGCTTATCTCGGTTGGTATAGGACCCTGATCCGGGGGAGGACAACGCCGGTGTTGGTGCAACGTTGACGCGGGGGACGGCCTGCGGCCGATCGCGGGTTGTTTGGACGGTCGTGCGCGGGCATCGTTGCCGCGACACAATCCTGCGGCACACCGCGCCCACTCAGCCATAGACCTCCCGGGACGCATGCGATTTCTCCTCGTCTTCACCTTGTTGGGACTTTCGCTCGCCCCGGCCGCGGCCAATCCGGTCCGGCCAGAGACGCTGGGCTCGGCTGCTGCCATCGAGGCGGCTGTTGACCGGCTTCTGGCGCGCATGACGCTGAAAGAGAAGATCGGACAGTTGCATTTCCCATCGCTGGCCTTTCCGCATGAGCCGCAGATCGAGGCGGTGCGGCGGGGCGAAATCGGGGCGATGCTGAATGTCGTCGATCCCCGCTACATCAAAGCGTTTGCGGCTGCGGCGCGCGAGTCGCGGCTCGGCATCCCGATGCTCTATGCGATCGATGCCATCTACGCACTGAAGATCACGTTTCCGCCGCCGCTCGCGTGGGCGGCGACGTGGCGGCCGGACTTGGCGGAGCTGGCTGCGTATGACGTGGCGCGGGAGGCGCGGGCGTTGGGCGTCAACTGGACATTCGCGCCAATGGTGGATGTGTCGCGCGATCCAAGATGGGGGCGGGTGATCGAAGGGGCGGGGGAAGATGCTTTTCTCGCTTCCGCGTTTTCGGCGGCGCGGGTGAAAGGATATCGGCGCGGGGGCTTGGCGACGTCGGTCAAACATTTCGTCGGGTACGGCGCGCCGGAGGGTGGGCGCGACTACACGGGGACAGAAATTTCCACGCCGGAATTGCTCGACCGCTATCTGCCGCCGTTCAAGGCGGCGCTGGATGCGGGCAGCGAGACCGTGATGGCCTCGTTCAACACGATCAACGGCGTGCCGGTGACGATGAACCGGGCGCTGGTGACGGACCTCTTGAAAAAGCGGCTCGGCTTCGATGGGTTTGTGACCAGCGATTTTGTGGCCATCGGGGAACTTGTGGCCCACGGCGTGGCGCGCGATCTGGAGGAGGCGAGTGTGCTGGCCTTCAAGGCTGGTATCGACTTCGATATGGCGAGCGGTGGGTATGATTTGTATCTGGCGCGCGCGGTGGCGGACGGGCGGATCAAGGTTGGGGCGATCGACGACGCGGTGCGGCGCGTTTTGCGGGTGAAATACCGGCTCGGGCTATTCGACCAGACGGAAGCGGACTTCGCGAACTTGCCGCGTCCGGTGGATGACGCGGCTGTGCGCCGGAGCGCGCGCGAGGTGGCGCGGGAAAGCTTCGTGATGTTGAAGAACGATAAGGCCGCCCTGCCGTTGACGGCGGCGACGGGCAGAATTGCGCTCATCGGGTCGAGTGCGGACAGTGCGCAGCACGATCATTCGTGGTGGGGACCGTCCGGGCATCAGAAGCCTGAGACCGAGACATTGCGGGCGGCGTTGGAACACCGCATGCGGCCGGGGCAGACGTTGGAGTATGCGCCCGCATTCGCCGATCCGTGCGGGCGCGAGTTCAAAGACAAGGACGCGGCGATCGCTGTGGCAAAGCGCGCGGATGTCGTCGTCTATAACGTCATTGAGGATTGCGAGATACAGGGCGAGGGCGTGTCGCGCACCAAGCTTGGATTGTCCGGCCAGCAGAAGACGATGCTCGACGCGCTCGCTCAGACGGGCAAGCCGATCGTGCTCGTTGTGGAGACGGGACGTCCGCTGGTTCTGGCGGAGGCCAGCCAACAGGCCGATGCTATCTTGATTGCGTGGCATCCAGGGACAGAGGGGCGGACGGCGCTGGCCGAGGTGCTCACTGGAGAGGTGGCGCCATCAGGCAAACTCCCGATGACGTTTCCGCGGGCCGAGGGACAAATTCCGATGTCGTATAATGTTCTGCCGACGGGGCGGCCGTGGACGGGCAGCCGTTACACGACCGGATACGTCGATGAAAAGCAGACGCCGCTCTATCCGTTTGGGCACGGGCTGACCTACACGACGTTCGCCTATGACAAGATCGTGCTGTCGGAGCCGAAGATGCCAGTGAAGGGCACCATCGATGTGGATGTGACGGTGCGCAACACGGGATCGCGGGCGGGAGCCGAGGTGGTGCAGCTTTATACGCGGCAGTTGGTGGCAAGCCGGTCGCGGCCGGTAAAGGAATTGCGCGCATTTGAGAAAATCACGCTGAAACCCGGCGAAGCGCGCACAGTGCGCTTTCGTTTGAAGGCGCAGGATCTTGGGTTTCACAACGATGCGGGGCGGTTTCTCGTGGAGGCCGCGCCGTACACGGTGATGGCGGGTGGAAGTTCCGATACCGCGCTGTTGGCGGATTTTGTCGTCACGCGCGACTAACGTTCAAGCGGGCGAGTTCGATTTTTGGGCAGCGGTCCATGACGACGGTGAGACCGGCATCCGTTGCGAGGCGGGCCGCCTCATCGTTGATCACGCCGATTTGCATCCAGACGGCTTTGAGGCCAAGGCGGTCTTTGTTGGCAATTGCGTCTTGAACTACGCCGAGCGCTGCATCGGAGGTTCGGAAGATATCGACGATGTCGGCGGGAGCGGGAACATCGGCGAGTGTGGCGTAGACTTTTTGCCCGAGGATCTCTCCTCCGGCTTGTCCCGGATTGACGGGGACGACCGTGTAACCTTTGGCGATCAGGCGCTCCATGACGCCGTAGACGGGGCGGTCGGGCTTGGGCGACGCGCCGATGACGGCGAAGACGCGGGCGGATTGGAGAAGGGCTGAAAGGCCGGCATCGCTTGGGTTGGCGAAGGACATCTCAGCAGCCTTTCCAGACGGGGGGGCGCTTTTCCAGGAATGCGCCAATGCCTTCGGCAGCGTCGGCCTTGAGCATATTTTCCACCATCACCTTCGCTGCAAAATCGTACGCGGCTGGAAGCGGCATTTCGATCTGATCGTAGAACGCCTTCTTGCCGATGGCGACGACCAGGGGTGATTTCGAGGCGATGGCGCGGGCCATTTCGAGGGCGGCGGCGTAGGCCTCGCCTTTGGCAACGACGCGATTGATGAGGCCATATTCGGCGGCTTCCACTGCGCCCATCATCTCACCCAGCAGCAGCATTTCCATGGCGCGTTTGCGGGGGACGTTGCGGGCGAGCGCGACCATCGGCGTGGAGCAGAAGAGACCGATATTGACGCCCGGCGTGGCGAAGCGGCTGTCGTCCTCGGCGACGGCAAGATCGCATGTGGCGACGAGCTGGCACCCGGCGGCGGTGGCGATGCCGTGGACGGCAGAGATCACGGGTTTAGGACAGGCCACAATCGTCTGCATGAGTTCGGCGCAGCGCGTCATGGTTTCGGTGAAAAAGATGCGGCCGCCGTCGGGATCGTCGCGGTGGGCGGTGAGTTCCTTGAGATCATGGCCGGCGCAGAAGGCCGGCCCTTCGGCGGCGATCACGATGGCGGCGACGGTGGGATCGCCGCCAAGAGTGGCGAGCCCGCTGTGCAGGGCTGCCATCGTGGCAATGGAGAGTGCATTGCGCTGTTGTGGCCTGTCGAGAAACAGCACTGCGATGCCGGGCTCCGGCCGCTCACTGCGAACCGGAGGCCGGTCAGAACCTGCGTTGCCGCTCATCACTGCTCCCGGGGCTATTTCTGATCGTCCGGCTTAGGCTCGCCGGCTGGCACAGCACTGCCTTCGGGCTGGCTTTCACCAGAGTTGTCGACGGTGAGCTTTTCGAGATCGGGCTGATGTTTCTTGACCACGTCGATGTTGGACTGGAACTGGAGAGGCTTGGCAGCGGCAATCTCCTGATTGAGGTCTTCGATGACGAGCTTCTTGTCGTCGTCGGGGATGGAGGCGTCGGCTTTGATGTTTTCCAGCTCGAGCTTCATCTTTTCGACCGGGTCGGTGTAGTCGCCGGTTTTGGGATCGAGACCGTCGAGGACGATGGAGATGTTGGCGCCAACGATTTCCATGTCGTTGAAGTCTGCGAAGCCGTGCTTTTTGGCGATGGTGTCCAGTTCGCCTTTCAAGGCATCGTCCGGCTTGTCGCCGCCTTCGAGAAGTTTTGCCGACAGAGGTTGCAGATCCTTCTGAGCGGTGATGAAACCGCCGACCTGTTTGTCCGACAATTCAATCTGCTTGAGCTCCTCGACCTCTTGGGCGGCGACCTGACCAGACCACAGCGCGGCGGCCGTTACGAGCGCGACTGAAGCGAGAATGGCGAACGCACGGGGCAGGCAGGCAGACGAGACACGGGTGTCGATCATGGATGGTCTCCGGACGAAGAAGGACGGACGCTTTTTACATCGCGCAGTTGGTCGGTCTGATGACCGAGGACTAAGACCGTATTAAGGATGTCTCTTGGGTCGCTCAACAAGCAGCGGGAGGCGCTAAAGTTCCATGTGGCGCCGTGACCCTACATGGTAGCATGATACCTTATTTCTGGTATAATAATACCAATAACTAAAACATGCCGTTTTGCGGGCGTTTCTGGTGCCTCGTCAGCACATTTTGCGCGCATGACGCTTGACGACTGCGGCAACCTTGCGTATTCCCGGCGCATTCGGGCAGCACGCCCGCGTGCGCTCGATTGAGCGTTTCCGAACTCTCCAGGCTGGAACCTGACACCATGAAAACCTACGTCGCCAAGCCGGGCGAGGTGGAAAAGGGTTGGATTGTGATTGACGCCGACGGTCTCGTCGTCGGCCGTCTCGCCGCCCTCATCGCCACGCGCCTCAAAGGCAAGCACAAAGCCATCTACACGCCGCACGTCGATTGCGGTGACAATGTCGTCGTCATCAATGCCGAGAAGGTTGTCTTCACCGGCAACAAGACGGTCGATAAGGTCTACTATCGGCACACCGGGTATGTCGGCGGCATTAAAGAGACGACCCCGAAGCGTCTCCTTGAGGGCAACTTCCCCGAGCGCGTCATTACGAAGGCTGTCGAGCGCATGTTGAAGCGCGGTCCGCTGCAGCGGCAGCTGATGCGCAACCTGCGCGTTTACAAGGGCGCGGAGCATCCGCACGTGGCCCAGAACCCGACCAGCGTCGACATTGCGTCGCTCAACCGTAAAAACTCGAGGGCCTAAGTCACATGGCAACCGAAGCAAAGACGCTGAGTGATCTTAGCGCCATCAAGACCGCAGCGCCCGCCGAGGCGCCGGTCTATGTTCAGAAGCTCGACAAGCTTGGCCGCGCCTATGCGACCGGCAAACGTAAGGATGCGGTCGCCCGCGTCTGGATCAAGCCCGGCAAGGGCGTTATCACGATCAACGAGAAGGACTACACCAAGTACTTCGCGCGCCCCGTTCTGCAGATGCTCCTGAAGCAGCCGCTGAATGCTGCCAGCCGTCTCACGCAGTATGACATCCGCGTGACGGTCGCCGGTGGCGGTCTCTCCGGCCAGGCCGGCGCGGTCCGTCACGGCATCTCCAAGGCGCTCACCTATTTCGAGCCGGAGTTGCGCGGCGTGCTGAAAAAGGGCGGCTTCCTCACGCGCGACAGCCGTACTGTCGAGCGTAAGAAGTACGGCCGCATGAAGGCTCGCCGCAGCTTCCAGTTCTCGAAGCGCTAAGCCGAGCCCTATCGCTTTGTTGCAAGCAGCCCGCTCCAACTGGAGCGGGCTGTTTTCTTGTTTTTCCTCAGGCCCTGCTTGCCGGGGAAGGCGCAGGGTGCCACATAGCCCGAGGCATTAGGTTCGCCTATTGCTGCGATGAAATTTTATTATTGCGGCCCGCCTTTGGAGAGTTGCGACATGGATCTGCTGGCAGGCGCCGGATCGCTCGTCGATACCGTCATCACCGACATCGGGCTGCTGCTCTCGCCCGCGTGGTGGCAGACGCATTGGGCGGCGCTGTTCAATGTCTTGCTGATCGATCTCACGCTGGCTGGTGACAACGCCATTGTCGTGGGTATGGCGGCTTCGAAAGTGCATCCGTCGATGCGCGCTAAGGTGATTTTCTGGGGGATCGCGGGTGCGGTCGTCCTGCGCATTTTGTTTTCGGCCGTGGCGCAGCAGATGCTGCAGATCATCGGTCTGACGCTGGCGGGCGGGCTGCTGCTGCTGTTCGTGTGCTGGAAGATGTACCAGCAGATCATGGACGGCCATGGTGGGGAGACGATCGAAGAGCTTGAGGCGAAACTCGCCGACGGCAAAACAACGGGCACGGAAGTGGGTTTTTGGTCGGCGCTTTGGACGATTATCCTGGCCGATCTTTCGATGTCGCTCGACAATGTGCTGGCGGTGGCCGGTGCGGCCGGTGAGTCAACGCTGGTGCTGGTGATCGGTTTGGCGGTTGCCATCATTCTCATGGCGGTGGCGTCGACCTTCATCGCCAAGCTGCTGCAAAAGTATCCCTGGATCGCCTGGATCGGTCTCGTCATCATTCTTTACGTGGCGCTGGACATGATCTACCGCGACAGCCACCACATCGCGTGCGCAGCCTACGGTGTCGGCTGCTCGGAGACGATCTGGCAAGGCTTCCTGCACCGGATCGGCCTTGGCCCAAGTGCGGGCGGCTGAAGACATTGGCGAAGGGCTCGGCCATGGCGGACGTGAAAACAGTATTTATCGACGGGGAAGCGGGAACGACCGGGTTGCAGATCCGCGAACGGTTGGCGGGCGAGACTGCGATCCGTGTGCTCTCGATTGCGGCGGACAAGCGCAAGGATGCCACTGCGCGCCGGGCCCTGATGGGCGCGGCCGATCTCGTCGTACTCTGCTTGCCGGACGATGCGGCGAAAGAGGCTGTAGCGCTGGCCGGCGAATTGGGAGCGGACGCGCCTAAGATCGTGGATGCCTCTACCGCGCACCGCGTGGCGCCGGGATGGGTTTACGGGTTTGCGGAACGCGACGGAGAACAGGCGGACAAAATTCGTTCGGCCAAACGCGTCGCCAATCCTGGGTGCTATCCGACGGGGGCGATCGCGCTTCTCCATCCGCTGGTGAAGGCGGGCTTAGTCCCTGCCGACTTTCCGGTGACGGTCAATGCCGTCTCGGGATACTCGGGCGGCGGCAAGGCGATGATCGAGACGTATGAGCCGGTGCGGACGGCGCCAAACTTCGAACTCTATGCGTTGAGCCTCGAGCATAAGCATGTACCGGAACTGATGGCCAACACGGGCCTGACGCGGCGGCCGATTTTCGTGCCGTCGGTCGGCAACTTCCGCCAGGGCATGCTGGTATCGATCCCACTGCATATGGATCTGCTACCGGGCAAGCCTGATGTTGCCAAAATCGAGACGGCGCTTCAGCGCCATTACGCGGGGTCGCGAACTGTCCGCGTGATCGAGGGGGCGGCTGCAAGCCTCACGAGACTGGAGCCGGAAGAGCTGAACGGCAGCGACGATCTGGAGTTGTTCGTGTTCGGCCGGCCGTCACATCCCCATGCCGTGCTCGTGGCGCGCCTCGACAATCTGGGCAAGGGGGCTGCGGGTGCGGCGGTCCAGAACATCAAGCTGATGCTTGGCGTGGACTAGAGCGTGTGGCGAACGAGCCAGAGGTGGCGGACGGCGATGGCGAGGACGATGGCGGCGAACCCCTGGTGCGCGATGCCGAGGCCGATCGGGACGGCATGCAGAAGTGTTATGATCCCGAGCGCCGTCTGCGCCAGAAGGCCCGTGGCGAGCAGCAGGGCCGACGTGCGTAACTCACCGGATGGGATCGCGCGCAGCAGCGTGGCGCAGTGCCAAAGACCGAGTGCCACAACGATGTAGGCGACGAGGCGGTGATTGAATTGCACGGTCGTGGCGTTTTCCACGAAGTTGATGAGCCACGGGGACAAGGCAAAGAGATCATCAGGGAAGACCTGACCATTCATGAGCGGCCACGTGTTGTAGGCAAGGCCCGCCTTCAAACCCGCCACGAATGCGCCGAGCGCGACTTGGGCGAAGACGATAAGCACGATGATCAGGGCGAGGGTTTCAGCGCGTGCGGGCAAGGACGCGATGCGCAAGGTCGCGGACTTGTCGCGCAAATCCATGGCCAGCCAGACGAGGAGACCGAGAATGAGGAAAGCGACTGAAAGGTGGAGCGCGAGGCGGTAGTGGCTGACGTCGACGCGGTCGACGAGGCCGGACGAGACCATGTACCAACCGATGGCCCCCTGCACGCCACCCAATGCGAGAACGCCGAGATACTTTGGCAGCGCACCGGGACGGAGTAACCCGCGCCAAGCGAAGACTGCGAGCGGGATGGCGAAGGCGAGGCCAATGATGCGGCCGAGGAAGCGGTGGCCCCACTCCCACCAGTAGATGACCTTGAACTCGTCGAGCGACATGCCCTTATTGACGAGTTGGTATTCCGGGATCTGGCGATATTTCTCAAGAGCTTCGAGCCAGTGAGCCTCGGTAAGGGGGGGGATGGCGCCGAGGATCGGCTTCCATTCGGTGATCGAGAGGCCGCTGTCGGTGAGGCGCGTTGCTCCGCCGACGATGATCATCAACAGAACAAGTGTTGCCACGGCTGCCAGCCACGCTTGGACCATGCGGTCCGCGTCTGTTCGATGCATGATTACGGCGGCGCTCGCCATCCTTTGTCCCTCGCTTGACTCCCGGCCGGCATCTGATAGCCGCTTCAACGGGGTGCAAGCAATGCAATCCAGCGCCCATGGACGAGACGTAATTGCGACATTAAGACAGGACCGCGCATGACCCCTCGTATTCGCAAACTCTCAGGCGCCATTTTGCTGCTGGTTCTGATTGCGGTCTATTCGCTCGCTGCCATGCTGGCGGCGGTTATCCTGCAGGTCAACGAGGCCAACAAGATGGTCGAGTTGCTTTACTACGTCGTGGCGGGATTGCTGTGGGTTCTGCCGGCGGGCCTGATCATCAAGTGGATGCAGAAATCCTGAGGCGGCTCACGCGGCGGCGGGTGCGCCGAAGAGACGCTTGGCGGCGTCGCGAAGTGCGAACGGAGCGCCGGACATGAAGACCTTCACAAAGCGGGTATCCTGATAGTCGCCATTGAGCGAGACGCGCGGCAGGGCCGTCAGGCGGTTCAGGTGGCGGGCGTGGACGAGGCCCTTGCGCGTCGTCACGGCTGTGGTGACACCGGCTTCAGATGCGAGGCGGAATTCGCGCTCGCCGGCAGCGGTGGGATCGCCGTAGGGGAAACTGAAGTGGCGGCAGGGGCGGCCAAGCTCTCTTTCCATCGTCGCGATGCTTTCGACGATCTCGGCGCGCGCGCGATCTTCCGGTAGCTTGGCAAGCGCGTAGTGGCCGTTGGTATGAGCACCAAAGGTCACGAGCGGATCCTTCGCCATTTGGCGGAGTTCGTCCCAAGTCATCAGGAGATCCCGGCCAAGTGCCGGGCCGTCGACGCCGTGGGCGCGCGCGAGATCGGCGACGATTGTGCGGGCGGCGTCTTCGTCCATGCGGCGCAGGTGCCAGTAGATTTCGTGGAACGCCTGCTCCTTGCCGGGCACGGTGGATGTTTCAAAGTGGCGCGATCGCCCATCGATTGTCGCGTCGATGCCGTTGGCTCGGCGGATGGTTTCTTCCAGAACGAGCCACCACAGGTCGGCTTGGCCCGACGGGAAGTTCGCGGGCACGAAGACGGTGAACGGCAGGCCGAATTTGCGGAACACGGGGAGGGCGTAATCGCGGTTGTCGCGGTAGCCGTCGTCGAAGGTGAAGCAGGCGAAGGGGCGATCCGCGACGTCCGAGGTCAGGCGATTGGGGACGTCATCCAGGCCGATCACATCGAAGCCAGCGGCCAGAACCTCGCCCAGAACGGCTTCGAGAAAATCGGGGGTGATTTTCAGAATGCGGTTGGGCTCGAAAGCCTCGGGGGGCTCGGGACGGACGTGGTGCAAGGTAAAGATCACGCCGGCGCCGGCGGTGAGCGGCGCGAGCATCGTGTCGGCGCGCGCATAGTGCAGCGCCGAAAGTGCAGCCTTAATGAGCGACGTTGTCTTCCGGCTCATTGCAAGTGGCCCATTGCGTGCTGATCCAAAAACGCGCGACGGAGCGGCGTTCTGGCTGAGCCTTGCAATCCTCATGCTAGCCGCGAAGAAACACCTTCCGGCGGGACGCGAGATCGGCGTTTCGTTAATCAAGAGTTAACGGCGCGGAGAGGGACGGACGTCAACCGGCGACGGCAGCGGCCGGGCGGCCGGTGCGGACGATGCGTTGGCCAGGGATGGCAGCCATCTGGCGGTCGTAGCGGACGAGATCGATGTCAGCCACCTCGAAGCCCAAGTAGCTGCCGGGAGGATCGCGCAGCACCACGCCAATGCGGCCGGGATCAGCAACGACGACGCCGCAATCGACACGGCCCTCGATGGCTTCAAAGAAGGCGCGGGCGGACTCATAGCGACCGGCAATGACGACTTGGTCGTAGGCTTCGTCCAGGGCGTCCAGCACCAGATTGAGGCGGTCAGGATCAAGATCGGGAGCTATCCCATCCGCGAAGGTTCCGGTCGTGATGATGTGCGCGTCGCTGCCGGGGATGCGGCGAATGATTTGTTCGAAGCTGGCACCGCCGTTTAAGAGTTCGGCGAGACCGGGCCCGGATGTGAGCGACAATCCATGTGCGATGCCGTCGCCTTCGGGCGCCCAATCGATGAGGATGGCACTGGAGCCCAATTCGGCGAGCGCCTTGGCCAATTCGACCGCGTGACTGCTGACACCCATCATATCCGTTTCACCGGAGACCATGCTGCGATAGCCGGCGCCATCGGCGCGCGAGGCGATGCGGCGGGCCAGTGCGCCGATGGTGCTCACGCGGGCCATTTCGGCGTCTTCGCCCGGCGCGGGATCTTGGGACGCCGCCGGGGCGCGGGGGTCAGTGGCGGCGGAGTGAGGGGTATGCATGGGCGCGGTCAGCGCGTCGAGCTCATCCTCATCGACGTGCGGGCGCGAGGGGGCTCCACGTTGGGCGGACGGAGGCGGCGAAGAAGGCGTCAGCACCGGTTCGTAACGGGCGGAGGGTCGCACCGCGGGGACGGGCTTTGCCGATGCCGCGGGGGAACGGGCGCCCGACAGCAGGGCCTTCGTGATGCTCAATGCGAGGCCGAGGAGCAATGTCGCAAAGGCCGCCAAGGCGGCGAACGGGCCTTTGCGGGGGAAGACGGGAACACTGGCGGCCCGTGCACGGCTGACAATCTTGGCTTCAATGGGAACGGAACGGCTATCGGCCTTGGCGCGATTGGCCTCGAATTGAGACTGGAGACGCTCCAGTTCGGCGCGCTTGGACTGTGCTTCCGTTTGTAGCTGGCGCAATTTGACTTCGTCGGGTCCGGTGTCGACCACGCGCGTTTTAACGCTGGCAATGTCCTTCTGCACCGCATCGACGCGCAGGCTGGCGGACTTCGATTCCTTCTCAAGGCTGTCGACGACCTTGCCGACTTCTACCGTGATCTGCTTTTTCAGACCGGCAAGATCGGCATTCAATTGCTGCATGCGCGGATGCCCAGGAAGCAGCGAGACGGAGAGTTCGGAGATCTGGCGTTCGAGGCGCACGCGCTGCTGGACGACGGCTTGGATCAGCGGGGAGCGCTGAACTTCGGGGATGGCATCGCCGCTACCCGACTTCATCATTTCGCGGGCGGCGCTCAGGCGCGATTCGATATCGCCCTTCAGCGATTGAGTCCGCGAGAGTTCGGCGGTCAACTCGGCAAGCTGCTGCTCGTTGAGGCCGGTCTGTTGCTGGCCGCCTCTAAAAATGTCGGCCTTGCCGCGGAACTGTTCGACGGCGGCATCGGCGTCGCTGACTTCTATTTTAAGCTTTTCGATTTTCGGCGCGAGCGCTTGCTGCACCTCATCGGTTTCAACGATGGACTGGTTGGCGAGTGAGGTGCGGTAGGCCTCGGCCAGCGCATTGGGGACGTCGGCGGCTAGGCCCGGATCATTCGATGTAAAGCGGATGGCGATGGCGCGGCTTTCCTTCGGCGAGTAGATCTCGAGCTTCTCGTAAAAACGATTGAGCACGCGGTCTTGCTCGCTCTCGCCGGCACGCGGATTGCCGATGCCTGCCAGCCGGAGAATGCTCCCGAAGGTGTCGACGGGACCGAGTTCAGGATTGAATTCGGCACGATCTGCAAGGTTCATCTGGGTTGCGATGGCGGCGCCTAACTCCGGCGAGCGGAGTGCACGGACGTGCGTATTGATCGCTTCCTTGTCCATGCGCACGGCAACGCCATCCGACCCGCCGCCGCCATCCTTGCGTGGCGATTGGAAAGGATCGTTGACGCCTTTTGCCGAGACGACGAGTTCGGCTTCCGACTGATAGCGGGGGGCGACGAGGGTGAGAGCCAGGAATGTCAATGCGCCGACAGCTGCCGCAGACACTATCAGGCGCGGCACACTCTTTTTGATCGCCTTGAAGACGGTGCTCAAATCGATGTTGTCGGGCGAAGCGTGGGACATGACGTTGAGACACCGCAATTGAGGAACGCCCGTTGGGGCGGGACCGACTCTGACACGCTGGATTAAAGCGGTACGGCGGTAAGCAATCTCTTAATCGTGCCGGAAAAAGACGACCGGTGAGCGTTTGTTAACCCCCGATGGGTACAAAAGGCATGATGTGAAGTGTGTGAACGGATGTTTGTGACATGGCTGCCCGCGTGCAACCCCATCTGACCGGCTTGATAATCGTGGCGACAGCGCTCCTGCTTTCGGGCTGTGCCTCGTCGTCGGATTTCACCGTGCCGATGCCGGAACTTGGCCTCGGCGTCCCGACTGGCGGTGCGTGGGGCGAGACGGCTGTTGAGGTTTCAGAGGTTGTTGCCGATGGGGAGCCAGAGGTGGTTCCGGCCGGTTTTGGGGGTGGACCGCAAGCCGTGGCAGACACGGACGGCCCCTATTTGCTCGATACCGGCGACCGGCTTCGCGTGTTCGTTTATGGACAGCCCAATCTGTCGCGCAGCTATACGGTCGATCATGAGGGCGCGATTACCGTTCCGTTGATCGGCACGGTTCGTTCGCGCGGTTTGACGACGCGGGATCTGGAAGCCTCGATTGCCGCCAAGCTTGGCACCGAATTCGTTCGCGATCCGCAAGTGACGGTCGATGTGCAGCAAAACCGGCCGTTTTTCATCCACGGCGAGGTCAAGACGGCGGGGCAATATCCTTACGTTTCGGGCATGACGGTCGAGACGGCGGTGGCGATCGCGGGTGGATTATCGGAGCGCGGGTCGACGCGGAAGTTCCGCATCACGCGCCGCACCAACGGATTTGTGGAGCAGATCATTGCACCTGCTGACTATGTCGTTAAGGCGGGCGACACGGTTTTCGTATACGAGCGGTTCTTCTGATCCCGCTTTTTCTTAACGCGCCGGCAACCTTGTGACCCAGCGGCTTCGCATCCTGCATATTATGCGCGCGCCTGTGGGCGGGCTATTTCGCCATGTGCTCGATCTGGCGGCGGAGCAAGCCGTGCACGGTCATGAGGTGGGCATCATAGCCGATGCCACGGCTTGCGACGCGCTGACGGATCAGCGCTTTGCAGCGATTGCCCCGAAATTATCACTCGGCTTGCAGCGCATTGCGATGAGCCGGAAGCCGGGCCTCGGCGATCTTATGTCAGCGCGCGCCGTGGCGGCGCATGCGACCACGCTCGGACCGGATGTGTTGCATGGCCACGGAGCGAAAGGCGGCGCCTATGCGCGGCTGGCCGGCCGGCAGGTGCGTGGTCGCGAGGGGGTACGGGCGAGGGCCTTTTATACGCCGCACGGCGGCACTTTGAATTTTCCGGCCAGTTCTCTGGAAGGGCGCGTTTACCTGCGACTGGAAAAGTTGTTTGCGGGGATGACCAGCGGGATCGTCTTCGAAAGCGATTTCGCGCGGCGAACTTTTGCTGAAAAAGTCGGGGTGTTGCCGACGCCGGCGCGCGTCGTGCCGAATGGCCTGCAACCATCTGATTTTGCTCCGCTGACGCCCAACACTGACGCGGCCGACTTTGTCTTCATCGGCGAGTTGCGCGACCTGAAGGGGGTCGATGTTCTTCTTCGGGCACTGCGACGGCTCAACGATGAGCGGTCTGTGAGCGCGGTGATCGTGGGTTCGGGGCCGCATGGCGACGGCCTCAAGGCGCTGGCTGAGGAACTCGGTCTCAGCGGGTCCGTGCGGTTTGCGGGCGCTCTGCCGGCGGCGGCGGCGTTTATTCTCGGGCGGGCGCTGGTGGTTCCTTCTCTGAAGGAGAGCTTTCCTTACGTGGTTCTTGAAGGGGCGGCAGCCGGGTTACCGCTCGTGGCGACCAACGTCGGCGGCATCCCGGAAATCGTTGCAGATACGGATACCCCGCTTGTGCCAGCCGGGGACGATGTGGCGCTTGCTGGACTGATGCGCTCCGTTTTGGCGGATCGTGACGCGGCGTTGGCTCGGGCCGGGCGGCTGAAGAACAATGTTGCGGCGAAGTTTACCGTGGGGCGCATGACGGCGGATATCCTCGACTTTTATAGAAGTGCCGCGCGGTCTTAATCTTTTGTTTACCTCAGTGCGCGGCCAGATCGTCCGGCGACGGACATGGAAACGGCGATGGCACGGCCGATGCTTTGGTGGAGGACGATCCGTCGTTCTCCAATGGTCTTCAATCCATGTCCAACGCTGCTGTCATCGAACTGACCCACGTTCCCCGTCTTGCGGCCGGGTGGCGCACGGATGAAGGTGCGCTTGTTTCCCAGCGGGTTTTGACCGGCGCGGTCCGGATCATGGACGTGGTGCTCGTGACAGTGGTCGGGCTTGCGATCGCGCTTCTCTATGTGAGCGAGCCTATTGTGACGCGGGACGCGGATTACGCTCTGCTTCTGGTCGCGTCGGCGGTGGTTCAATTGAGCGTGTTCCAGGCCTTGCTGCTCTACGATCCGGCCCGGTTTTCCTCATTTATCGCGCAGTTGCCGCGCGTGCTCCTGGGATGGCTGATCACACTGGCAATCGTCGGCGCGGGTCTGGTGTTCATGAAAGCCGCGCAGGAGTATTCGCGCGTTTGGCTGGCGCTGTGGTTTCTGGCGGGCGGCGTTGGGCTTGTTGCGGGACGGGCTGCCTTGACGCATTGCGTGCGGACATGGGCGCAGCAGGGCCGCCTCTTTCGCCGCGCGGTGATTTACGGTGCGGGTGCGGTTTCCGAGGAGGTCATCCAGCAGTTGGAGCGGGATGTGGGCACGGACATCCGCATTTCCGGCATCTTCGATGAACGCGACGAGGAAGGCCGCGCGCCGCGCCTGATCGCGGGTTATCCGCGCCTTGGTGGGTTGAAGGATCTGCTTGCGCTTGGCCGGGAAAGCCGCATCGACCTGGTGATCGTAGCGCTGCCGGTGACGGCGGAGCAGCGGCTTTCGCAAATTGTGAAGCGGCTGTCGGTGCTGCCGGCGGATATCAAGCTCCCAGCGCGGGCGACGTCGATCCGGTTTTCGCCCAAGACTTACAGCCACGTTGGTTCGGTGGCGATGATCGACCTCCACGACAAGCCGATCGCGGACTGGGGCACGGTCTCGAAGTGGGTGTTCGACAAAACGATTGCGGCGCTGGCACTCATACTGCTGGCCCCGGTGATGGCGGCGGTGGCTGTTGCGATCCGTCTCGACAGCCGAGGCCCTGTGCTCTTCAAGCAGAAGCGGTATGGGTTCAACAACGAGTTGATCGAGGTCTACAAGTTCCGCTCGATGTATATCGATTTGTGCGACGCCAAGGCGGCCCAGCTTGTCACCAAGGGCGATCCGCGCGTCACGAAGGTGGGACGCTTTATTCGCAAGACGAGCCTGGATGAGCTGCCGCAGCTGTTCAATGTGCTGAGAGGTGGTCTTTCGCTGGTTGGTCCGAGGCCGCATGCGGTCTCCGCCAAGGCCGACAACCGGCTCTATGACGAAGTGGTCGACGGGTATTTCGCGCGCCACAAGGTGAAGCCCGGCATCACAGGTTGGGCGCAGATTAACGGCTGGCGCGGGGAGACGGATACGGCGGAAAAGATCGAGAAGCGTGTCGAGCACGATCTTTACTATATCGAGAACTGGTCGGTGCTGTTCGACCTCTACATTCTGTTGAAGACGCCGGTGTCGCTGCTCAAGACCGAGAACGCGTACTGACGTCGGAGAGTCAACAGACAGCTTCGAGGCGGCCGCACCCTGGATGAGGGTGCGGCCGTTCCCGTTTTGGGGGGGTGAGGCTGCGTCAGAACATGCGTGACGTTGCGGGCGCCCGGCCCAACTTCGGCCCGCCGTTTGCAAACTGGTCTCTTGTACCTTCGGAGACCTGATTTTCATGACGGTTGCGACACACGGTTTCCCGTATCTGGACGGTTCGGCACAGGGCCGGACGGCGTTGTCCGATCAGCGCAAAAGTGCTGTTCATCTGCTCTCGCTCGCAGCCGTGTGGTTGACGTTCGCGACCAGTGGCGTCGTGTTCTCGGAACCGGCACCGGTCGATGTGCTGACGGGCGGGTTGCTGATCCTTCTGCCGGCGGTTGGGCTCGTCCTCGTCTCGCCCTTGCTACTGACCTATTTGAGCCTGTGGCTTGTTGCGGCGGCCGGTGCCTACCTCGCTTCAACACTGTCGCGGGATATGGCCGACTCTTTGACCCACACTTCGGTGTCGCTGTTTCTCTATGTGGTGTCGTTCGTGGTTGCGGCGTTCGTGGCGCGGCGTCCGGTTGCGCACACGAAGCTCATTCTGTCGGCGTGGATGTTTGCGGCGTTCGTGGCGGCGGGCGCGGGTCTTGCCGGCTACACGCACGCTGTTCCAGGCGCGTATGAGCTGTTCACGAAGTTCGATCGCGTGGCCGGGACGTTCAAGGATCCGAACGTGTTCGGGCCATTCCTTGTGCCGCCGTTCCTCTACTGTCTGCATTTGGCGATCACGCGGTCTGCGGGTCGCGTGTTGCTGCCGTTGTTTGGCGCAGGGTTCTTCGCTCTCGCGGTGCTGTTAAGCTTTTCGCGCGGGGCGTGGGTGAACCTGGCACTCGCTGCCGCGCTTTATGTCTGGCTCGCTTTTGTGACGGCTCCGGGAACCGGACAACGGGCGCGCATCATTGCGCTGTCGGCCATCGGTGCGCTGATCGCTGCTGGTGCCGTGGTGGTGGCGCTGCAGTTCGACGCCGTGGCGAACCTACTGTCACAGCGGGCGAGCCTAACGCAGAGCTACGATGTGGGGCCGGATGGGCGTTTCGGCGGACAGGAGAAGGCGATCGATCTGATCCTCTCCAATCCGCTTGGGATTGGTGCGCAGCAGTTTACACCCGTCTATCACCATGAGGAAGTTCACAACGTCTTTCTCAGTATTGTCTTGAACGCAGGCTGGATTGGCGGCGGCGCTTACTGGATCGTCACCGGACTGACGCTGGTGCTGGGCTTCCGGCATGCCATGCAGGCCACCGCGTGGCGGCCATTGTTCATCATCGCCTACGCCGCATTCGTGGCGACCGCGCTTGAAGGTTGGATCATCGACACCGACCACTGGCGCAGCTTTTACACGCTGATGGCCATCATCTGGGGGTTGATGTCGGCGCCCCGGGAGGCTGCTGCGTGAGACGCGCTCAAAGCATCGCGGCTGTGCGCCTTGTTCTGCCGGAGTTCGGCCGGCGAACCGTGCGGTTCATCCGCTCACGGGATGGGGCCGTCAATCTGAAGCGGCGCGCGTGGATGCGGGCGGTTTCGCTTTGGCTGCGGCCGGTGAACGTTGCGGCGCTGGCTCTGTCGCTGATTGTGATGGTTGCGGGCGAGACCGCTGCGGCGGTGCCGTATCTACTGTTATTCGGGGTGCTGGTTTTGGTCTTGGAGCATGGTGCGGCGGCGCCCAAGCGCCGCCGTGAGGCGCGGATTGTTTGCGACGTGCGGCCGTTGCTGCTCCATCCCGCTATTCAACTGGCGGAAACAAAACGGACCGGACGCATTGTGCGCGCCCAGCCCGTTTTTGAAATTCCCGAGTTGCCGCCGGACCGGCCACGCACGCGCAATTCAGAGCGCAGGCCGGGTCCGTTCGAGGTAACCGACGACTGATCCTTAGTCGGCCTTTTCGGCGGAATCGGAATTGAGCAAGCCGTAGTTCTCGACGCCGATGCGGGACAGAAGGTCGAGCTGAGTTTCGAGGAAGTCGTGGTGGCCTTCCTCGTCCTTCAGTAGATTTTCGAAGATACCCATCGTCACGTAGTCGCCGTGCTTTTTGCAGATATCGCGGCCGCGCGCGTAGGTCTCAAGAGCAATTTTTTCACCCTTCAGGTCGCACTCCAGAACTTCCTTGATGTTCTCGCCGATCATCAGCGGGGCGACATGCTGCAGGTTGGGAAGACCATCGAGATAGATGATACGGTCGATGATCTTGTCGGCATGGACCATCTCTTCCAGCGACTCCTCCCGCTCTTTCTTGGCGAGCTTGGTGTAGCCCCAGTTCGCCAGCATGCGGTAGTGGAGCCAATACTGGTTCACAGCACCGAGTTCGAGTTTCAGCGACTCGTTGAGGATGTCGATGATTTCCTTATTGCCTTTGCCCTTCATGGGGTCGATCTCCTCGATGCGTTCAATTGAAATACGGCGGTGAGTTTGTAGCGCGGCGCACCGTTCGTCAAAGCGCGCGCGGCACTCAACCGCTCAGCGTTGGCACCGTCGCACAATTTTAGAACGGTTACAAAGAAGAAGCGGATCAAACGACCGTCTTCTGCCGCGCGGGGGCGGCCGGGACCTGAATCGGCCGAGGCGCTTCTCGCAAGGTGCGCGACACACGACGGTCCGGCGCGGTCATAATGTCCTTGATGCGCGTTTTGGCGGTGGCGCAGGCGCAGGGGCAGATCAACCCCTTCTTTTCCAGCTCTTCCATCTTGGCATAGATGGTTTCGGCGGCCAGCGGCGCGCACCCGCAGCACTGCATTTTCTTCTGCATATGCCGATAGATAACGCCGGGTGTGGGGAGCGGCGCGTTGGGCTGGCTCATCACTTCGAGGACGGCCTGCTCGAGGTCCTTATCAGTCACGACTGCGCATGAGCAGATGATCATGAAGCTACTCCGTGAACCGGAGCAGAGCGCAATGGCACACAGGACGAGGCGCTTGGGGCGCGCGCGAGCGCGGACATCTTCAACATCGACGGTTCCAACCTTTGGGGTTCAAGGCCCCACGGGGATGCGTATAGCGCATAGATACACCTCCAGATCTGATCGATGTCAAGTGACGGCTGGGCGCAGGGTTTGCCGGCGCCTCCATCCCCACGATGGGGTGTCCCTGTTTCGGCCGGAACAGCGCACCCGCCTGCTGCTCCCTATGGTCCAGGGACTTCGTGGAGGAGCGTCAAACATGCCCGGTTCATATCATCACGCGCTTTCGGAACGCGGCCCTGAACGGGTCCAGAAGACCGGCGTGCTTCTCGTCCACGGGCTCTGCGGTACACCGACGGAAATGCGGTATGTCGCCAACGGACTAACGCGGGCCGGCTATGAGGTTGCGTGTCCGACACTGGCCGGGCACTGCGGTACGCATGCGGATTTGACGGCCACGACCTGGCAGGAATGGTACGCCAGCGCAGAAGCCGCGCTCCTGGATTTGGCCAAGCGGTGCGACCGGGTCATCGTTGGCGGGCTTTCGACGGGCGCCGTGCTCGGCTTGATGCTCGCCGCGCGGCATCCCGACAAGGTCGCGGGCCTGACTCTCTATTCACCGACCCTTTGGCTGAACGGCCGTCGGGTGCCTTGGTATGCTGGGCTGTTCCGGCTGGTGCGTTTCCGGGCGCTGGCCGGCTTGTTCCATTTTCCCGCTCCGCTGGATTTCGGGATTAAGGATGAGCGTCTGCGGACGTTCATCAAGAGTGCGCTGGCCGCGCCGGGCGTGCCGGCTCTGCCGATCGCGACGCCGGGGATCGCTGTTTTGGAGCGGCAGCGGCTTGTGGAGGCCGTTTTGCCCGAGATCGGCCGGATCACCGCTCCCGTGTTGATGCTGCATCCGAGAGAGGACGATTACGCCGACCTTTCGAACGCCACCCATCTCCAGCAAAATCTCGGCGGCCCGGTCGATCTCGTGGTGCTGGACGACTGCTATCACCTCGTCACCGTGGACCGGCAGCGGGGCGTGGTTCTGGAGCGAACCTTGGGTTTCCTCGAAAAAATTGCAGGTGCGGTGCACGGCGCGCGACTGGCGGCGTAGTTTTTCTCCATCTATTTCAATGCTTTGTGAGATTTATCTAGCCTGTCACGGGGGGGACAGCCGTGGCCGGGAGCCTCAGGCATAGTCCTCTCATCGGCGGACGGGAAACACCGGCGCCAACCAAAACGACGACAAACCAGATGGAGAGTGCCATGACCCGCAAATTCACCACCGCAATCGCCGCCACCGTGATCGCTGCTTCGATGGCCATCACCACCACCACTGCAGAAGCTGGCCGCGGCCTTGGCCTCGGGATCGGCCTCGGCGTTCTGGCTGTCGGCGCCATGGCGGCCGCCGCCAACTCCGAGAAGCAGCGCGCCCATGCCGCCAAGCGCAGCCGCGCCGCTTCCGAGGGCCGTGCCCGTGCGAAGGCTAAAGCAGAGGCGCAGGCTCGCGCCCGGTCGGAAGCAAAGGCCCGCGCCGTTGCTGAAGCGAAGGCAGAAGCCCGGGCTCGCGCCGAAGCCAAGGCTGAGGCGAAAGCCCGCGCCGTCGCCGCCGCCAAGGCTGAAGCCCGCCGCGATGCTGCACGGGAAGCTCAGGTCGCCGCCGCTACCGAAACGGTCGCTCCGGCGGTCACCACCGAGCAGCCGATCGCATCGGATGCCGCCACGCTGGTTCCGAACTCGGACGTTTCCGAAGACGCCGCAACGGTCGATACCGCTCAGACCGAACCGGCGCCAGCCACGACGACCGAAACGGCAACGACCGAGGCTGTGACCGAAACGGGTTCGACCCAGACCTCCGGCGAGTGCCGCCGCTACATCCCCGCAGTGGGCGTGACCATCAACGTCGGCTGCTGATCAGGCCAATTCCCGGCGGGGTCGCTCGCCCCGCCGGACTTTCACTCCATCAAACTCCCCGGGAGCCCTGCTCCCGGGGCTTTTTCGTGTGTAATGTCGCTATCGTACGATCTGACGAATCAATTTTCCCATGTGCCACGCGGAACAGCACACCGCCGGCAACCCATGCATGGTGGGACTGTCACAGACTGCACGAGCCAAGGAGCTTTCGAAATGAGTGCCGAACGTCCCGTCATCGTCCGTGCGCGCGCGATCACGAAAACGATCGTGACCGGTGCCGGGGATCTTACGATTTTAAAGGGCGTCGACCTCGATCTCTATCCGGGCGAACTGACGCTGCTGATGGGACCCTCGGGTTCGGGCAAGACGACGTTTCTGTCGATCCTCGGATGCATCCTGACGGCGACGAGCGGGCAGCTCAACATCAATGGCGAGGAGGCGGTCGGGAAGACTGCGGAAGGGCTTGCCGATCTTCGCCGGCGCAACATGGGTTTCGTCTTCCAGGGTTACAATCTTTTCCCGACGCTGACAGCGCACGAAAATGTGCTGATGGCGCTCGATGTGCGCGGGGCGCGGCTGGCCGATCCGTTGAAGGCGGCGCGCGATTCGCTGATCTCCGTCGGACTTGGTCATCGCATCAATACGTTTCCATCGAAACTTTCAGGCGGTGAAAAGCAGCGTGTTGCGATCGCGCGGTCGCTGGCCGGCAATCCGGCAGTGGTACTTGCCGACGAACCGACGGCTGCTCTCGATAGCGAGAACGGCAAAGCCGTGATGGAACTTCTGGCGCATGTGGCCCAGGACCCGTCGCGCGCGGTGCTCGCTGTCACGCACGATCATCGCACGCTTCCGTTTGCTGACCGCATTATCCGGATTGAAGACGGCCGCATCGTCGCCGACGAACGGCCTAAGGGCTTGGCGGCCTGATTATGACTTCCCATTCACAGAACGCGACGAGAAGGACTTTCGACCCATGAAATTCAATCCTGGACTGATTGCCCTCGTGGCCATTGCGCTGACGGGCGGCTACCTCGGCTTCAAAGAGTTCACGGATGCCGACCGAGCACCGGATCGCGCCACGCCCGTGACCGAGGTGGCGTGGATCGCGGCGGCGCCGGGACGGGTCGAGCCGAAATCGGGTGAAATCCGTATCGGCACCGGCATTCTTGGCCGCGTGACGCGGGTTCATGTTGCTGTCGACGATCAGGTGGAAGAGGGCGAACTCCTGGTTCAACTCGATGATGCGGAAGCGCGCGCGCGCCTAACGTCTGCGGAAACGCAAGCCGAGGCCCTGCGCGAAGAGCGCGAGAAGGCATTTGCGTCAGGGCGCGAAGATGTGCGCAAGGCGGAAGACGCCATCTACTCGGCGGAGCGGGCTGTGACGGGCGCGCGGATCGAACTTGATGGGGCGCTGATTTCTAAGCGGACGGCGGGCGGATCAGATCAGGCCGTCACGGAAGCGCGCAAGCGTTTGACGGAGGCGAACGAACGGTTGGAGCGCGAACGGCTGGCCTTCATCCGCGCGCAATCGAAGGCGAATTTGCCGGCGCCGAGCAGTGGGGAAAGCGCTGTCAGCGCGGCGCGAACGGAAGTGCGGATGGCGGAAGCGCTGCTCGACAAGACGCGCATTCGCGCGCCGCAAACCGGCACAGCTTTGCAGGTCAATGCGAAAGTCGGCGAGATCGTGGCGCCCAGTCCCGAAGCACCACTCGTGGTCATGGGCGATATGTCCAGCATCCGCGTGAAGGCGGAAGTCGACGAGGGCGATATCTCGAAGATCACGGTCGGGCAAAAGGTGTTCGTGCGGTCGCTCAGCTTTCCGGGCAACGAATTCGAAGGCACGGTGGCGAGCTTGGCCCCAACGCTGGCGCAACCGCGCATCGGACCGCGTGGCCCCAAGCGGGCGAACGATGTCGAAGTGCGTGAAGTGACACTCGATATGGATGGTTCGTCGCCGCTGTTGCCAGGTATGCGCGTGGACGCCTTTTTCAGAAAGTGAGCCGGTTGACATGGCTTGAAACGAAATGTGATGCCGCGTTCACTATAACGTGTGCGGCACCTTCAACAAAATGAACCGCAGCCGGACAGAGGCTGCGGTTTTTTGTGTCGCAGCGGCGAACACGACACAGATTTCGCCTCAACATCGGCCTATTATTTCCCTCTGCTGTTGTGACGTTCGGAACAGCTGAGTTTTTCGTTTCGCGGCACCATCCCTTTCATCGCAATTGAGCCTGCGGGCTCGTTTGAAGGGAGTGTGTCATGGACGGACAGATCGTGAAGTATAGCGAGCGGCTTGGGCAGGGCGTTATTCGGAGTGTCGATGGCACCCGATTCCGGTTCAAGTCAAATTCGATCCGTAACCTCGGAGGAAAACTTGTGGGTACCGATGTCGATTTTCTTGTCGAATCGCGTCAGCCGCGAGACATTTTCCTTTTGAGAGGGTCGCCTTGGATGGCGTTCGGTTCCAAGCGCTGATACGGGCGACGGAGAGCACACAATGACGACTCATATTGTAGCGGCCAACAGCGCAGTGCCAGTCTACGGCACCATCGACCCATCTGACGTTCCAGTCGTTGCGGTGCGCGAACTGGCTACGGCGCTCAAAGTCCTCGCTGGAGACGTGGCGTCGCTCGCCCGGGCATCCGAGTGGAGCGAGGACGACTTTCGCCGCGTTGAACAGTTCTTCTGGCAGCGCTTCCCGCGCGACCGGCAGCGCAAAATTGCTGCCCTCGTGCGGCTGCGCAGCTTGGTCGCAGTGTGCAAGGCGCGGCGGATGCAAAAGCTGATCGCGGAGCATGGTGCGGCGGCGGCACAGGCCATCGTTGAAGCGGCAGCGTCAATGCGGCTCAACACGAGCTTCGGGTTTAGCCCGGTTAAAGTTTCTTGCATCGTCATTGATGCACTGAAGGATCCGCAGACGGGCCTCCTGCGTGGGGCGGCTGCGGCGTAAGTTGATCTTCGAGACTTAAACGCTGCGGCACATCTGCTTTGCCATTTCTTGATTGATCCGACTTGTCGCTGTGTGCGTTATTCTTCTATGCACAGCATCGTCCTCGTCCTCTCATATCTGGCCGTCTTCCTTCCAGCTCTCGCTGGCCTCGTTTGGGCCATGCAGCGGATGACGCACTGATTGCTGCGTTCGGGCGTCATTCAGGGCGCCAAGGCCGCCGTCGATTGCTGGCCGTACTTCTTCAAAATCTCGCGGGCTCGACCAGCAACCGCGTCCGCGATCGCGGCGTGGCCTTCGGCTGTGGGGTGGAAGGCGCCTGAATACGTGGCGGCCAAGAGCACCTGGAACCGGGCCAAGCTCTGGAAGGCTAGAGCTCGTGTCGCGACGGACCCTGCGGCGTGGAAGTTGCCGGTGAGGAATGCATCATTGGGGGTGCGGAACCAACGCTGCCGGGAGGCATAGGCGCGGTAGTCGGTGGGGGCAAACGGCTCCCACTTGTTATCGACCATGCGAGGAACGCGTAGGTCATCGGCGATCGAGAAGGCATTGTCGGTGAAGCCGGCGCAGATGCCGCGCCCGATGAAGGCATTGCGGTGGGCGGTGGCAAAGGACCAGCCGTGGGCTCGGGCGCCCTTAGCCATCACGCGCTGGAGCTGGTCGGCAAGGTCGGAGCTGGCCTTGGCGCGCTTCTGGCTCAATGAGAAATCACTGGCCACGTCCATGCCAGCTGTCCCATCGGGGCAAATGCGGCGTCCATCTCCCAAGACAGCGAGGGGCGGATAGGCGGTGAGGATGACGCGGTCGGCCTCGTTCCAGGGCAAATGCAGGATGCCGTGGATTGCGCGATTGAGGGCCTTATAGCGCTCATCAAGACGATCCATCAAAGCCTTCGATTGCATGTTGCCGTGGATCTGGCCGAACCAGCCGCCGAGCTGACGCAGCGTGCTGTCGTCGGAGAGAACGGCGTTGGCGACGAGGCGGGCGAAGCCGATGTCGTTGCCGCCGATCGAGACAAGCAACAGGTCGATTTTGCGCGCCATTTCGCGTCTGCATTTTTTCAGGACGAGGCCGCCCTTCAATTCCGGGATGGCGCCATTGATGTGATAGGCCTCCGGCATATCGATCAGGTCGGCCGTGTTGCGGCCGCATTGGGCATCGGCGAGGGCGGAAATCTGCGACAGGTCGGGTGGATTGGGCGTCCACTCATTGCCTTTGTAGCGCAGGAACAGTCCCCACGTGACCTCGGCGCCGGAGCAGGACAGACCGACAAACGTGACGGCGCGCTGCGGATCTTCGACGGCCAATTGCAACGCTGCGCGCACTTGGTGGGAATAGAGCGAACGGTGGCAGGCGGTATCGAGCCAACGGGCGCCTTCCTTGTTGAAGGCGGCGTCGCCAATGCGCTTCCATTCGCCAATGCGGGCCGGCAGACCGGCGAGGCGAATGTCCTTGGCGGCGTAGGTGGCCGTGCGTTCGGGCGAGAAGCGGACTGGCACGTCCGGGTTGCCTTCGCCAGAGCCGAAGCTGTCGCCCATGGCGGCGACCAGGAGATCCGTCACTTTGACGTCGGTGCGCGCGACTTCACGGCCACCGATCTCGACGCTGATACGGGCGCCGGTGGGATAGGGAATATCAAAGGAGGCTTGTTCGCTGCACTTCTGGCGGACGGACTGGCCGCGGTCTTTCGTTTTGCCGAGCGGAGCTGTCAGCCACGTGCAATCGACGCTTTGATCGTCGACGCCGGTGAGAGTCAAAAGGACCTTGTGGGTGGCCGGCGAGACGTACGCCGCGCCATCGCCGCAGTCGTGGCGGTTGCGCGCGGCGTCCCAGCACACGTCGTCAATCATGGTCGCCGCCCAGCCGTCGGGATGACGAGAGCTGAGGGCTTGTTCAGCTGCGAGAATGGGTTCAGCGCGTTTGGCAGCGTCGAGCGACAACCACGTGGCGCGATGGACTTCCGTGTCGGATGCGTTTTTGAAGAAGCGAAACGGATTGGCGACGCGCCATTCGATGGTGGCGGCCGGTGGCGCTGTTTCGGCGGGCGCGGTCAGGGTTTGCGCCGGTTCCAGGGCATTGACTGCGGTACTGCAGACCCACACCACTACGGCGAGCGTCGCCGCACACCGATCACGTAATCCCCGCATCCGTCTCTCCAATTCGTTTCCGGTTTATCAGAACCGGCCGATCCGTGCTGCGAGCCAGAGCTTTGCCGAGCGCTCCAGTGGCGACGGATCGGCGACATCCCGCAGGATATCGCGCCCATCCTTTTGAATTGCCCGCAAATATGGCCCAGCAAGGGCGGTTGGCAGTACGACGCGCCGCAGGTCAGGACTTATACGCTGCAATTGCGGACGAAGCGCCGTCCAGGCCGTCGCAGCTTGCGTGACGAGGGCGGTCATGGCGATGCGAAGCGCTGGTTCGGCGACCTCTGCGGTTGGGTCGGCGGTGGCGAGATACCCGGCTGGAACGGGATAGCGGCCTTTGGCGAACAGGAACGGGAGCCGCGAGCAGGTGCGCACGAGGCCCAGCGTTGCTGCCGCGGAAACTGCGACGGGATCAGACGCCAGCTGGGGCTGACGGAAAAGTGCGGCGCGCAGTGCGAAGGCAGCGGTGACGGGTGCGGTCGCGTAAGCGTCGAAAGCGCTCGGAGTGGGAAACGGCTCGGCGTAGAGTTCGGCGGCATGCGCTTCGACGACGGGGGCCATCATTTCGGCGAGCGGGGCGGGCAGACGGGGCGCAAGCGACAGTGCGGCGTCTGCCACGGGATGGCCGGAGCGCGAGTTGGCGGCGAGTGCATCACGCCACCATTGCAGACGGATTTCGCCGAGCGTGGCGTCGGTGACGTGGAGTGGGATGCGCGCCAATTCGCCGAAGAGTGCGGCCAGCGTGAGCAGATCGGCCTGGCTCTCCCTGGGGGCGAGGAGCGCGATGAGGTAATCGTCGTAGGCCAGATCGCGGGCGGCTCGGATCACCTCGGCGCTTTCGGTTTCGCCCGTCATGGCGCTAGTCCACCGCCAGCAGAGCGGCGGACACGTCGCGGTCTTCGGCCAGCAGAACGTTGTACGTGCGGGCGGCGGCGCCGGTGTCCATCACTTCGAGCCAGAGGCCGGCGTCGCGGAAGGCGGCCATGACAATGGGTGGCGGGAACTGCGGCGTTGGGCCAGTGCCAAGCAGCAGGACGCCTGTGGTTGCGCCCTCGGCTTGTAGCAATGGGATCATGTCTAGCCCGATATCCGCGATGCTCGCGGCGCTCCAGGCGATCACGCCGCCTGGAACGCACAGGATCGAACCGCGATGGCTCATGCCGGCGAAACGGAAGCCGCCATTGCCGTAGGCTTCGATTGCTGCGCGGCCCGGATAGCGGGGTGTGGCGTCGGTCATGGATCGCGCCCTATCGTTGACGTATCCGCAAAAATCGCGTTCGCGTCAGCCCGCCGTCTTAGCCTCGGTGCCGACCACGGTTTCGCGCTTGACGCCGAGGTATTCCAGGATCGGCGCGCCGATGAAGATCGACGAGTAGGTGCCGATCAGAACGCCGAAGAGCATCGCGAAGGTGAAGTTGTGGATCACTGCGCCGCCAAGGAAGAAGAGCGCGACGAGCACGACGATCGTGGTGACGCCGGTCAGAATGGTGCGCGAGAGCGTCTCGTTGATCGAGAGGTTCAAGAGTTCCGTGAGATCCATGCGCTTATACTTGCGCAAGTTCTCACGGATGCGGTCGGCGACGACGACCGTATCGTTGACCGAATAGCCCAGAATGGTGAGCAGGGCTGCCACGATGGACAGATCGAACTCCATCTGGAACAGCGAGAAAATCCCGGCGGTCACCAGCACGTCGTGGGCGAGTGCGACCAGGGTACCGACGGCGAACTGCCATTCGAAGCGGAACCAGACGTACATCATGATGGCGACGATGGAGGCCAGCACGGCAATGGTGCCGGTGCGGCGCAGTTCGCTGGAGACGGCGGGGCCGACGATTTCGACGCGGCGCTGCTCGAAGCCATCACCGAGAACGCCTTGAACTTTCTTGAGAGCGTCCTGCTGAGCCTGCTCACCGCCGGGCTGTTCCTCGATGCGGATGAGCGCGTCTTGCGGGGTGCCGAAGCTCTGAATCTGAACGTCGCCGAGCCCCAGCGCACCGATTTTGGTGCGGAGCGCGGCAATATCGGCATCCCCTTGCGTCGATCGCACCTCAATCATGGCGCCGCCTTTGAAGTCGACGCCGTAGTTGAAGCCTTTGGTGAAGATCAAGGCGAGCGAGATGGCCATCAATGCAAGGGACGCGAAAAAGCATACGTCCTTGAACTTCATGAAGTTCAAGCGCGTGCCGTGCGGGAAGAAGTCATAGCCCTTGAAGTCGGGAACGAGGAACATTGGTGTTTCCTTGTCAGATCGGAACTTGGAGTGTGCGGCTCTTCGACGTCTTGGCGTTCTTCAACCACATCGCGGCCAACAGCCGCGTGATGGTCACCGCTGCAAACACCGACGTGATGATGCCGAGCGAGAGCGTGACAGCGAAGCCGCGGATGGGACCGGAGCCGAGCCAGAACATGATGAGGGCTGCGACGAATGTCGTCAGCTGGCTGTCAAGAATGGTGACGAAGGCGCGCTGGAAGCCCATATCGATGGCTGCGATCGCGGTCTTGCCGGCACGCAGTTCTTCGCGGATGCGCTCGTAGATCAGCACGTTTGCGTCAACGGCCATGGCAATCGTGAGCACGAAACCGGCGATGCCGGGCAGTGTCAGCGTGGTGCCAATGGCGGACATGAGTGCAAGAATGAGGATGCCGTGGACCAGGAGGCCGATGACGGCATAGACGCCGAACGTGCCGTAGGCAATGACGGTCATGATCAGCGCTGCACCGAGGCCGATGATGCCGGCGCGCATGCCGGCCGCGATCGAGTCGGCGCCCAGCGACGGGCCGACGGTGCGTTCTTCGACGACGGTCAACTTCGCGGGGAGTGCGCCGGAGCGGAGCTGGATGGCGAGGTTGTTCGCGGTCTCGACAGAGAAGTTGCCGGAGATCTGGCCGGTGCCGCCGAGGATCGCCTCGCGAATGACGGGCGCGGAAATCACCTTGTCGTCGAGCATGATCGCAAAGGGGCGGCCGACATTGTCCTGGGTGTATTTGCCAAACCTGCGAGCGCCCGACGTGTTGAAGCGGAACGAGATGATCGGTTCCGTCGTGCGTTGGTCGAAGCCCGGCTGGGCGTCTTCCAGATCGTCGCCGGGGACGATGGATGTTTCCTGCAGCAGATATTCGGCCGGCCCGCCGCGCTCGGTGTCGGTGCTCGCGTAGATCTTGTAGCCGAGCGGGATGCGGGTCGCGCGGGCTTCCTCGGGGCTCAACGAGGGGTGGACCGCATGGAAGGACAGCTTTGCGGTCTGGCCGATGAGGTCCTTCAATTGGCGTGTGTCGCTCAGGCCAGGAAATTGGACCAGAATGCGATCCTTGCCCTGGCGGACGACGGTGGATTCTGCTGTGCCAAGGGCGTTGACGCGGCGGTTGACCGTTTCGATGGAGGCGGTGGTGGCGTTGGTGAGGCGCTGGTCGAAGCCCTGAGGGGTCGGCTTGATCGTGAATTGATTGTCGCCAGATTTGGCGACTTCGAGATCTGTGCCGGCGGTACCGAGGACGGCGTTGCCGACGGGGGAGATCAGCTTCTTGAGTTCGGTTTCGGCGCGGGCTGCATCCTCGGGCTTGACGAGTGTGACCTTGACCGCGCCGCCATCGACGCCGATGCCGGAGAAGCCGATCTTGGCTTCGCGAAGGTTGGCGCGCGCGGCATCCTGAACGCCCTGGAGCCAGTCCTTGCGGATCTCTTCCTGATCAATTGACAGGAGGAGATGTGCGCCACCTTGCAGGTCGAGGCCGAGCGGCATCTGGCGCTTGGGCAAAAAGTCCGGCCAGCCAGCGAGCGTCTGCTTGGATACAAAATTTGGCAGCGCGAACATGATCCCCGTGAGGACCGTCAAGATGATCGCGATGATTTTCCAACGTTCGAAGTGCAGCATCGGCGTTCATCCTGTCAGATTGTAATGGGGCGCACGCGCGGGCGCGGATGTGGCGGCCAGGGCGGCGGCGTTGGGACGTCAGGTCGATTCTTTGACCGGTTCGCCCTTGGCCCGCACGTCCATCAGCGTGGAGCGCAGAATGCGGATGCGCAGCGTGTCGGAGAGTTCGACCTCGACTTCATCGGAGCCTTCGGTGACCTTGGTGACTTTGCCGACCATGCCGCCAGAGGTGACGACCGTGTCGCCGCGGCGGACCTTCTCGACCATCTCGCGGTGCTGGGACGCGCGCTGCGACTGCGGACGGATGACGAGGAAGTAGAAAATGACGACCATCAGCAGCATGGGGATCAGAAGCCCCGTGAATGGGTCGGGACCGGCTGCCGGAGACGCCTGGGCAAAAGCGGGATCGATGAACATTTTCGTCGTTGTCCTCTTCTTCGCTGGCCGTGTGGCACAGCGTGACGGTCATGGCTCGTGGGCAAATAGGCAGCGTTGCGGGGTCAGATAACCCCACGCTGCTGCCGCGTCCCACGGGAATTTCGCCGGACTATAGTCGTCGTTGCCCGCTTTGCAACCGGATCGGACTAGGCGAAGACCCGGTGCGGGGGCTAGAACGGCGCGCAGCCAAGTTTTTGCAAAGGCAACGGAGAATCAACGGGATGCCGTACGGGACGCAGAAGTCTGACTTGGCGGCGTTGCTGGCTCGCGTTGCCGATGCTCTCGAGCGGCTCGCGCCGCCGACACCGAAAGTGGCCGATTTCAAGGTTGCCGATGCGTTTGTCTGGCAGGGAGCGGCGGGCGTGTTCGAGGCGGTGGCCAAGGTCAACCGGGTGCCGCTGGCGCTGTTGACGGGCATCGATCTGGCGGCGCGACAGCTGCTGGCGAATACGGAGCGGTTTTCGCGCGGGCTGCCGGCCAACAACGCGCTGCTTTGGGGGGCGCGCGGCATGGGGAAATCGAGCCTCGTGAAAGCCGTGCATGCGGAGGTGGCGGGGCAGAGCCGCGGCGGGTTGAAGCTCGTTGAAATCCACCGCGAGGATATCGCGACGCTGCCGTCCTGCCTTGCCGCGCTGAAAGCGGCGCCGTTTCATTTTATCGTTTTTTGCGACGACCTGTCGTTCGACAAGGACGACACCAGCTACAAATCGCTCAAAGCGGTGCTTGAAGGCGGCGTCGAGGGGCGGCCGCAGAACGTGCTCTTTTATGCGACGTCGAACCGGCGGCATCTGATGCCGCGCGACATCGTGGAGAACGAACGGTCCACGGCGATCAATCCTGCGGAGGCCGTCGAGGAGAAAGTTTCGCTGTCGGATCGCTTCGGGTTGTGGCTCGGGTTCCATAACTGCACGCAGGATCAGTATCTCGGTATGGTGCGGGACTATGCCCGTTACTATGGACTCGACGTAGAGCTTGCGGAGTTGGAGCGGGATGCACTGGAATGGAGCGCGACGCGGGGGGCGCGGTCAGGGCGGGTTGCGTGGCAGTACATTCAGGATCTGGCGGGACGGCTCGGCGTGACGCTCGATCACGCATGAGATGAGTTGGCATGTGATGATTGGCCATGAAAAAAGGGCCGCATGGTCATGCGGCCCTTGCAGTCACGCTGCTCAGCGGTTGCTTCAGTTTTTTTCAAGATAGCCAGTTGGATCGACGGGCGTCTGATCACGGCGCACTTCGAAGTGCAGTTGGGGTTGATCGACAGCACCGGTCTTACCGGCTTTCGCAATCACTTGGCCGCGATTCACACGGTCGCCGCGTTTGACGAGGATTTCGCTGGCGTGGGCGTAGGCAGTGACGAGGCCATTGTCGTGGCGCACGAGGATTAGGTTGCCGTAGCCTTTGAGTTCGCTGCCCGCGTAGGCGACGGAGCCCGTTTCGGCGGCGTGAACGTCCGTTCCCATGGGGACGGAGATGTTGATGCCATCGTTGTGGGTGCCGTCGTTGCGCGGGCCGAAGCCGGCGATGACGCGGCCTTTGGCCGGCCAGCGCAATTTGCCGTCGGCGACCGAGCCGGATGCCGGCGGGGCTGCGACTGCGGCGGCGGTGCGGGGATCGAGGGCTGCGACCTTCTTTTCGTCGTTGGCGCCGGAGTTCAGGATTTTAGGCGTCGCTGAGAGTGCTGCTGGTTCGATGGGCAGCGAGGGTGTGTTGGACGTGACAGGCGGCTGGGCCGGCGGCGTCAACGCCGGTGCCGGCGAAGGCGTCGCGGGGGCTTCGGCCATCACCGCACCGGCGACGCCGGGGATTTTTAGGACGGTACCGGGCTTGACGAGGCGCGCGTTGGTAATGCCGTTGTAGCGCTGCAAGTCGTCGAGTTTGACCTTGTTCTGCCGGGCCAAGTTATACAGGCTGTCGCCGGGTTTGATGGTGTAGGTGCCGGTCCAGTCGGCGGGCGCGGGCACGGCGGCGACGGCGGGTGCCGTTGCGGGGCGCGGACGAGCGACCGCCTTGCCTGAGGGCAACGACAGTTTCTGGCCCGGCTTCAATGCCGGGGACGTGAGGTTATTCACGCGCATCAATTCATTCAGCGACACGTTGTGGCGCTTGGAAATGCCGTACAGCGTATCGCCGCGCTGGACTTCGATTTCCTCGCCGCGTTCCTGGGGATCGACGGGCGGGGGCGCGAAGGATGTGGCTGGCGGTTCGAAATTGCGCGGGCGCTCTGCGGGGCCGGGCTCGGAGACCGGCGGCGGCAGTGTCGCCACCTCGATGCTCTTTTCGGCGGCGGCGGGCGGATTGTAGGCGGCTGGCGGCGGCGTGTCGTCGATGACCGGTTCGGCGCCGAGTGCTGAGCGTTCGGACGGGGCGATGGCCGCCGAGGACGGATCGTTAAAGTTCGCGGATGCTGGAAAATCAAAGCGCGCGATATCCGCGCTGCAACCGCCCGCCGCCATCGCGGCGGCGACGGCGAGAAGCCGCGCGTGACGGCCTATGGACGTTTGGTGGCCGATGGGACGGCAGCCGGAGGAACCGGAACGCTGGAAACTGGACATGGTACGCACCTCACTACCCACTCCATTAACCGTTAACCGGTTAACGGCGCCTTAACGGCCAACACGGGTCATCACTGTTGAAGATGCCCACCCGGGGAGCCAGGAAAGCTGAGCCCGATCCGACGCTGTGAAAGCCTCGCGCGCTGTGCCCTCATGGGACGGCGCCGACCTTCGCGGGATCGGGTTCATGATCTCCTCATAGGGAGCGATTGTGCGGGGAGAACGGAGAAATTGCGCCGAACTGACGACAATTTAGAATCGGCTTTCAACCGGCGTCCTTGAGCGGTTTTGCGTTGCCGATGGGATCGGCAAAGTGGGCGGCGAATTCTTCGCGTAAGCCGTGGTGGGTCAAGTCCATCGATAGGGGCGTGATCGAGATGGCGCCGTCGGCGATGGCGCGCAGGTCGGTGCCTTCCGGCGGATCGGTTTTGCGGCGATCGAAAGCGAACCAGAAATATGCATCGCCCCACGGGTCCTGGCGGGCTTCGATATCAAGCCCCTGATCGCGGCGGCCCTGGCGCGTGAGGCGGATTTCGCTGACGGCGTCGGGGGCGAGATCGGGGTAGTTGACGTTCATCAGCACGCCTTGCGGCCAGTCGCGCGCCATCAGGCGTTCGATGATTTCGGGGCCGTAGGTGAGAGGCGTCTTCCAGTGCTGAAGGCCTTGTTTGTCGAAGCCGAGTGTGAGGCTCATGGCGATCGATCGAATGCCGATGAGGGTGCCTTCCATCGCGCCCGCAATGGTGCCGGAGTAGGCGACGTCTTCGGCGAGGTTGGCGCCGTGGTTGACGCCGGAGAGGATGAGGTCGGGGGCCTTATCTTTCAGGACGTGGCGCACGCCCATGATGACACAATCGGCTGGCGTGCCGCGGACGGCGAAGGCGCGTTCACCGACCTCACGGTAGCGCAGCGGGACTTGTAGGGTGAGCGCGTGAGAGGCACCCGACTGGTTCATCTCAGGCGCGACGATCCAGATGTCGTCCGATAGTTCGCGCGCGATGGCGTGCAGCACGGAGAGACCGTGTGCGCCGGCGCCGTCGTCGTTGGTGATCAGGATGCGCATTGCGTTCCGTTCGGTACTGGGGAGGTCGTGGGTTCGGTAGGTCTTGGGGTCAGACCCCTAAGAAGGGGTCTGACCCCGAACCACTGCTCAGGCTTTCGTGATGCGGTCGA
>JALHQM010000005.1:71936-85578 GCA_022841965.1 Hyphomicrobium sp.
AGGTCTTCGGCAAACTTCGGGAGATTGCCGGTGCCGTAGGCGGCTTGGTCTTTGACGAGCAGCGGCGGGTTGACTTCGGTGTAGCCGCCGTGGTTGTCGGCCGTAGGAGACGTGTGATTGTCGAGCATGAAGCTCGCGATGGCGCGTTCGAGGCGGGCGAGCGCGCCTTTCAGGAACACGAAGCGGGCGCCGGAGACTTTGGCGGCGGTGTCGAAATCCATGAGGCCCAGCGCCTCGCCCAATTCGAAATGCTGCTTGGGCGCGAAGGCGTAGGTCTTCGGGGTTCCGACTTTGCGGACTTCCTTATTGTCGTGTTCATCCTTGCCGTCGGGGACGTCGTCGCGCGGCAGGTTCGGGATGACGGCGAGGGCCGCTTCCAGTTCCGAGTTGATCGCGCGTTCGTCTTCTTCGCCACTCGAAATGGAATCCTTAAGAGCGGCGACTTCTTCCATGAGTTTGGCGGCGGTGGCTTCATCCTTTGACGCCTTCGCCTTGCCGATGTCCTTCGAGGCGGCGTTGCGGCGGGCCTGGGCGTCCTGCAACGCGGTGAGGATCGCACGGCGTTTGTCGTCGATGGCGATGAGGGACTCGGCAGTCGGAAAAGTCCCAGAACGCCGTTCTAAAGCGGCGTTAAAGGCGGCTGCGTTATCGCGGATCCATTTGATGTCGTGCACGGCGGGCCTCATCTTCGGTCGGTTCTGCGCCTGTCTATAGGCTCCCGACCGGGACGGGTCCAGCGTTCACGGAGACACGTGCGGTTTGCTTTTGTTCTACTTTTCGGCGGGTTGACCGTTGGCGGCGGCCGAGAGCTTTTCGGCGCGGGCGACGGCGTAGATCGACAGTTCGTAGAGAAGCACCGTGGGAAGCGCCATGATCAACATGCTCAGCGCATCAGGCGGGGTTAGGACGGCTGCGACGGCGAAGATGGCGACGATGGCGTAGCGGCGGCCGGAGCGCAGCGTATCGGCGGTGACGAGGCCGGCGCGGGCAAGCAGCGTCAAAACGACGGGCAATTGGAAGCAAATGCCGAAGCCGAAGATCAACGTCATGATGAGGGAGAGATACTCCGACACCTTGGGCATCAATTCGATCGTGGCGGCACCTTCCGTGCTCGCCGTGGCCGCCAGCCCGATCGAGAACTTAATCAGGATCGGCATGGCGACGAAGTAGACGACGGCTGCACCGAGCACGAAGAAAAACGGCGTGGCGATGAGGTAGGGCAGGAAGGCCTGGCGCTCGTTTTTGTAGAGGCCGGGGGCGACGAATTTATAGATCTGCGTGGCGACGACGGGGAACGACAGGAAGGCTGCGCCGAACATGGCGAGCTTCAGGTGGGTGAAGATCTGTTCGAGGAAGTGCGTTGCGATGAGGCGCACGTGATCTTGGCCGGAGACCCAGACATAGGGCCAGACAAGGATCTGATAGATGTGGCTGGCCACGGTGAAGCAGAGGAGGAACATGACGAAAAACGCGCCGATCGCCCAGATGAGGCGCGAGCGCAGTTCGATGAGATGGTCCATGAGCGGCGCCTTGGAGGCGTCGATCTCGTCGGGGCTGTCGGGTACGCGCTCTTGCATGGGCTCAGGCTCCCGGTTTCGGGAGGGCGGCCGGCTCAGCGGCAACGGCCGGGTCGGGGGCGGGCAGTTCGCGCTTTTCGGGCGGAGGGTTGAGGGCTGGCATTTCGGTTGCGCTTTGAGCGGACTTCACCGCTGTGTCGGCGGACTTGATCGTGTCGCTGACGGCGCGTTCGGCTTCAGAGGTGGATTTGGCGAATTCCTCGCGCATGCCGTCGAATTCCTTGCGCAGGTTGTCCATCTCGGCTTCGCGCATGGCGTCGTCGAAGTGGCGCTTGAACTCGTTGGCTTGGCGGCGGAGCGCACCCATGTATTTGCCCAGCGTGTTGAAAAACACGGGCAGATCCTTGGGGCCCACGAAGATGAGGACCACCACGGCGAGGATCAAAAGCTCGCTCCAGCTGATCTCGAACATTTTATCCGTCCGGATGCGCGCGCAGGGCGCTCAACGGGTTCAGCCGCTCTTGGTCGTGTCGCGGCGGGGTTCGCTTGAGCGGGCGTCGTGGTCGAGCGAGCGGGGCGCGTCAGGCGTCGACGGCGTGTCGTCTTCCTGCATGCCCTTCTTGAAGCTCTTGATGCCTTTGGCGACGTCGCCCATCAGCGTCGAAATCTTGCCGCTGCCGAACAGGAGGACGACGACGAGCAAAAGCAGCAGCAGATGTGTGGTTGAGAGACCCATGGCGGTGGTGATCCTTTTGGTGACCCGTGCTGCGGTTCACAATCTGCAATGGTTATCGCAAACTGACGACACGGGGGCAATGCCGCGTGGCCCTGACATCGCGGTAAGGTTGCCTAGACCTCAGCAGCCGGCGGGAAGACGAGCGCGCGGCTCATATCCACCTCGATGCCGACTTCGCTGCCTTTCGGGCGGCCACGGCCTTCATGCGACCGCACGCGAAGCGGTGCATCGAAGCCTTGGACGCCGACTTCCAGGAGCGCGATGTCGCCTAAGAACTTGGAGTGCAGGATGCGTCCCGGCAAGCCCTGGCCCGGCTCGCTGACGCGAATGCCGCGCTCGCGTAGGCCGAGGATGGCGATGTCGCCGTCGGCAATGCCGGGTGCCGGGACGCGGCCGAGGGGCGTTTCGATGGCGCCGCCCTTGGTGCGGTAGGCAATTTCGTTGATCTCAGAAAAGAGGCGGGCGACGAACAATTCAGACGGATGATCATAAAGATCCTCCGCCGTGCCCACTTGCACGATGTGGCCACGGCGCAGGACGGCGATGCGATCGGCGAGGCGCATGGCCTCCTCCGGGTGGTGGGTGACGATGACGGCGGTGGCGCGGGTTTCGCGCAGGAGGGCAATCGTCTCTTCCTGCATGCTGTCGCGCAACTGCACGTCGAGACCGGAGAAGGGTTCGTCCATCAGGATCACGGCGGGACGGGGGACGATGGCGCGGGCGAGTGCGACGCGCTGTTGCTGGCCGCCGGAGAGAATGTGCGGGTAGGCGTCGCTCATGCTTGCAAGGCCGACGCGGGAGAGCATGGCGCGCGCTTCACGTTCAGCCTCCTTGCGTGGCAGGGCTTTGAGGCCGAAGGCGACGTTCTGCAGGATCGTGAGGTGGGGGAAGAGCGCGAAGTCTTGGAACATGAAGCCGACGCTGCGTTCTTCAGGCGGCTTGAAGCGGGCGGGGCCGGCGACCTCTTGCCCGTTGATGAGAACGCGGCCGGAGGTGGGGCGTTCAATGCCGGCGGCGAGGCGGAGCAACGTGGTCTTGCCGCAGCCAGACGGGCCCAAGAGACAGACGACTTCGCCGGGGGCGATGGCGAGGGAGACGCCGTCGAGGGCGATGGCGTCGCCGTAGCGGCGGCCGACATTTTCAAAGGACAAGCTGGCGGCAAACGTCGCGGCGGCGCGGCGGGGGGTGCCGTTGGGTGCCGATGTTGGCTCGTCGATGCCGGGGGAACTCGCGGTCACACGCTTTGACTTTCGCAGGACGTTTCTCAGGCGCCGTCTGGCGTGCCCGGCTCCGGCTTATCGGGCTCGTCCTCTTCGGGCAAGTCGAGCTCCAGTTCAGGCTGAACGGTCTCGTCTTCCTCGTCGGCGGAATCGAGGGGGAGTTCGTCGGGCATGAGGGCTGCGACGTCGGTTGGGCTCGGGACGGAGAAGCCGGGTGGCAGGTTCGAGTCGAGGAGGCCCTGGGCCTTTAGATCGGCGAGGCCGGGGAGGTCCTTGATGTTGTCGAGGCCGAAATGGCCAAGGAAGGCGTCCGTGGTGCCGTAGGTGATCGGCTTGCCGGGTGCGCGGCGGCGGCCACGGGGGCGGACCCAGCCGGATTCGAGAAGGATATCGAGGGTGCCGCCCGACGTTGAGACGCCGCGGATTTCTTCGATTTCGGCGCGGGTGACGGGCTGGTGGTAGGCGATGATGGCGAGTGTTTCGAGGGCGGCCTTGGAGAGGCGGCGTTCTTCGTGGGCGTGTTTTTCCAAGAGCCAGGAGAGGTCTTCTGCGGTGCGGAAGGCCCACTTGCCGGCGGCTTTGACGAGGTGGATGCCACGGCCGGTGTATTGCTCTTTGAGTTCTGACAGAAGGGCTGCCACGTTCGTGCCCTTGGGCAGGCTGTCGGCCAGCGTTGATTCATCGAGGGGTTCGGAGGCGGCGAAGAGCAGCGCTTCGACGATGCGGACGTTTTCCATCTGAAGGCGCATGTCGCCTTCGCCGAAATCGGGGGCGGGGCCGATCCCAAGTTGGACGTCGCCGAGGGCGGCGGCAAGTTCGCGAGCTTCGGCGGCGAGCGGATCATCGAGGTCGTCGATGCGCTCGATGTCCTCGTTGCTGGAGACGAGTTTCAGCCGGGGCGGTGTCATTTTTTTCTTCCCGTCCTTCATCGGTCAATCAACGCTCACGCCGTCAGCCGATCCGCTGCCAAGACGCGCCGTCTTCGCGCTTGCGCACGAAAAGCGGGGCGAAGGGCGCCTCTTGCTGCAATTCCACATAGCCTTCGCGCGCCATTTCAAGCGTGGCGCCGAACGAACTCGCGACAACCGTTTTTTGCTCCTCGGCGGGGGCCGTTTCGGGGAGGTAGTGGTTGAGGAACAAATCGAGTTGGGTCCATAAGCCGGTGGTTTGGCCCACGAGCTTTTCGAGCCGCGTGCGGGCGTCCTTGATGGACCAGACTTTGCGCGCTTTCACGACGTGGGAGATTTTCACGGTGCGGCGACGCTGGTCGGCGTAGGCTTTCAACAGGTCGTAGATTTGCGCGGTCCACTCGGTATCGCGGACGGTTTTGACGCCCTCGGGCATGCCGCGCGGGAAGACATCGCGGCCGAGACGTTTGCGGGTCATCAGATGCGCCATGGCGTTGCGCATGGCTTCGAGGCGGGCGAGACGGAAGGAGAGCTTCTGCGCCATCTCCTCGGCCGTTTCCTGGCCATCCTCGGTTTTTTCTTTCGGTAGGAGGAGGCGCGATTTCAGGAACGCGAGCCAGGCGGCCATGACGAGGTAGTCGCCGGCGATTTCGAGTTTGAGGCGCTGCGCTTCGTTGATGAAGGTGAGGTACTGTTCGACGAGGGCGAGGATGGAGACGTGGGCGAGATCGACCTTTTGTGTGCGGGCGAGGGCCAGCAAGAGATCAAGCGGACCTTCGAAGCCTTCGACATCGACGATAAAGGCCTCGGCAGCCGACGGCGCGTCTTCCGCATCGGGGAGTTCCCAAGCGGTCGTGTCGCGCGCTGACTGTTCCGGCTCTTCGCCCATCGGGGTCCTTCTGCCCTACGGAGATCCCGTAGCTCGTTGGAGCCTATACTGATTCAGAGCGGCGGGTGTGGCTGCTCAACACCTCGGCCAATTGGTGTTCCGCCGAGGCGGTATCGAATTCCTCGTGATTTTTCAGGACCGCGAGAGCCGATTCGGCCCGCCGCAAGGCGTCGCCAGCAAGGTCGGGGACAGCGGATGCTGCGTGTTCCATTTCCTCCAAGACGCCGGAGCAATGCAAGGCGACATCGGAGCCCGCCCGGATCACGGCCTCAGCGCGCTCGCGCATGGTCCCTTTCAGGGCGTGCATACCGAGGTCGTCGCTCATCAGGAGGCCGTCGTATCCGATCTCGCCGCGGATGACCTCGGCTGTCACTTTGGCGGACGTGCTGGCGGGGGCGTCTCGATCGATGCTCGAGAACACGACGTGGGCGGTCATGGCGGCGGGAATGTCGGACAAGGCTTTGAAGGGGGCGAAATCGGTGGCGGTGAGTGCGGCGCGGGGCGTGTCGACGACGGGAAGAGCGAGGTGACTGTCTTTCGTCGCGCGGCCGTGACCGGGGATGTGCTTGATGACCGGCAAGACGCCGCCGGCCATGAAACCGCGCGCCACCGCGCCGCCGAGGCGGACGACCTGTTCGACCGAGGTACCGAAGGCACGGTCGCCGATGATGGCGTGGGCGCCTTGAACGGGGAGGTCGAGAACGGGGGTACAGTTGGTGTTGATGCCGAGGCCGCGCAGGTCGCGGGCGACGAGGCGAGCGGCTGCTTCGACTGCGGCGCACGCGCCATCGCGGTCACCGGCTTCATATCGGGCGGCGTAGGCGGCGGCAGGGGGTAGATCGCGGCCGATCGGAGGGCGGAGACGCTGAACGCGGCCACCTTCCTGATCGATGAGAACCAGCGTTTCATCAGAGCCGATGGCTTCGAGCGCATCTGCGACGAGGCGGCGGATCTGGTTTTGGCTTTCGCAATTGCGGGCGAACAGAATGATGCCGAGGGGACGCGTCTCGCGGAGGAAGCGCGTCTCGGCGGCGGTCAGACCCGGGCCTGCAAGTCCGGTGATGAGGGCTCGGCGTTGCAACGGATCTCTCTTCACGAAGGATGGAGCTTCATAAACAAAAGGCCGCGGGGCGTGCGCCGCGGCCTTTCAAAACGTGTTTCACACGCGTCAGTAGGCCATGACCCAACAGCTGGCATAGCCGGCTGTTTTGAGTTCAGAGCAGACCGAATTGGCGCCGTCCTTCGACCCGGGCGGGCCCACAACGAGACGGTGATAGCGCCCCTTTTCGCCAAGGTTGGCTTCGGTGACGTCGGGCGTTTTATTCTGCAGGATGCCGCCGTAGCGCTGCTGGAGATCGGCGAACTGCTGGAGTGCGGTGATACGGCTCGTGCCGGATGCGGGAACCGATGCGAGAACGGCGACATAGCCCAGTCCCGACGGCTTGGTGACCGGGGGCGAAGCTGCGGCGGCGGTGACGGGGGCCGCGTTCTCGGGGATCGCTGCGGTCTTGGTCACGGGCTTGGGTTTGGCCTTTTCAGCGACCGGTTCAGCTGGCGGCTGCGCGTCTTGGTTGTTGATCGACTTCGGTAACACGGGCGCTGGACGCGGTTCGTTTGACGCAACCTGCACCGGTTCGGACGGCGGCTGCACAACGATCGGCTGCGGCTTCTGGGCGGCGGGCGTTGCGGGCGCGCCCGGCGTCGGCACGTCGATCAGGGTCATGCCGGGCACGGGAACGGAGACGCCGGGAACGGAAACGGGCTCAGGTGGAGCGGCGGCCGGGGCCTGGATCGCGCCATCGCGGCCGACCACCAGCGTCTGAACCTTGCGGGCGCCGCTGCTGTCGGATTCGCTGCTGGCACCGTTGTCGCCGAGGCGGCCGAGCAGCTTGCTATCGGTATTGGCAAACTGTTTGCCGCCGGGTTCGGACGGTTTGGTTCTCGACGGGCCCTCGGCGCTCTTGACGACCGGCGTCGGGCCGCCAGCACTGTTGCCCAACAAATTCTGGTAGGCGAACGTCAAGCCGCCGCCGAGGACGATGGCGCCGACGAGCGCGCCGGCGACCTTCATCCACTTGCGGCCACGTGGGGGCTCTTCGTAGTCGTAGCCGTCATCTTCGTAGCCCTGCTGAGCCGCGTTCGGGTCGGCGTAGCCTTGCTGATCATAACCCTGCTGTGCGTAGCCTTGCTGCGCGTAGCCACCGGCGTCGTAGCCCGGCTGACCCGCGTAGCCCTGTGGCGCTTGCTGATAGCCACCGTTCTGGTGGCCCCACTCGGCGTAGTTGCCTTGTGATTGCGCGGGGGCGTGCGTGGCGAGATCAGCCGTGAGGTGGCCGTAGTCCTGTTGCGGCGGCTGCGGGCGGCCCTGGGGCGGCATGTAGCTGGCGAGGTCGTAGCCGCGCGGATCGGCGGCCGGTGCTGCACCCGGCGTGGGCGATGCGGCCCACTGGTCGTATTGGGCACCGCGCAATGCAGGGTCGGGCGGGGCATAGCCGTTGTTGCCATAGCTGGCCGGCGGCGGCTGTGCATAGGGCGCGGCGGGCTGAGTTGGCCGGCGGGATGGGGTCGTCGGCGGCGTGTAGGGATCAAACTGCGGCGCGGGTGCGGCCTGCTGTCCGGTGCCCCAATAGTTGCCGGTGTCGGGCTGACCATACCCGTAACCCTGCGGCGCGGTGGGCTGCGACCCGTAGGCGGACTGTGGTGGATAGCCCTGCGGAGCGGCTGCCTGTTGTGGTTTGGGATTGGGGATCGGCGCGCCGCCTAGGCCCTGCGTCCAGCCTGCCAAGTCGTATTCACCTTGAAGGTGCGCGCTTTGGTTGGGTGCGTTTTGGGGCGGTGCGGGCTGCGGACGGTATCCGGCCGGCGGGGCCTGTCGACTGTCGGAGCGGGACATCTACGATCATTCCTTCAGTTCGAGGGTCCGTCTCGCTGGCCTGAGGACCGGCCTGGAGTTTCGTAACCCCGCTCGAATCGGCGTTGCGGCCAAATCTAGCGCATGGAGACCGGGGCCTCGACCCCGAGAACTCCAAGACCTGAGGATATCACCGCGCGCGTCGCATCAATGAGCGCACATCGCGCCAGCGTTAAGCCCCCGTCCTGAGCCTGGATAAAACGCAAATGTGGCAAATCGTTGCCGCGCGTCCATAAACCATGAAAAGCGGAAGCCAGATCATAGAGATAGAAGGCCAGCCGATGCGGTTCGCGGGCCTCGGCGGACGTCGCGATCAGGCGGGGGTAGTGGGCGAGTTTGCGGACGAGGTCGAACTCGGCGGGATCGTTCAGCTGCGACAAGTCAGCTTGCGCCAACGCCGACTTCGAAATGTCGAGTGAGGGCATTTGCTCAGCAACGTTGCGGAAGACACTGCAGGCGCGGGCGTGCGCGTACTGGACATAGAAGACGGGATTATCTTTCGACTGTTCCGTCACTTTGGCGAAGTCGAAATCGAGGGGTTCGAGTTCTTTGCGATAGAGCATCATAAAGCGGACGGGATCGCGCCCGACTTCATCGACCACATCGCGCAGTGTGACGAAGGTGCCGGCGCGCTTCGACATCTTGAAGGGTTCGCCGCCTTTGAAGAGCTTGACGAGTTGCACCACCTTGATTTCGAGATCGGTGGTGCCGCCGTGCGTGCGCCAGTATTTCAGTTTGCCCTTCTGGTCGCGTTCGAGCGTGCCGCCGGCGAGGGCTGCGATGGCGGCCAGCATGCGCGGGATGTAGCCGATGTGGTCGGCGCCGAAGACGTTGATCAAATGCGGGAAGCCACGAGTCATCTTGTCGTAGTGATAGGCGATATCGCCGGCGAAATAGGTGTAGGTGCCGTCGGATTTTTGCAGGGCGCGATCCATGTCGTCGCCGAATTCGGTGGACTTGAAGAGCGTCTGTTCGCGGTCTTCCCATTCCTCGTCGTCGTGGCCCAATGGCTTGGCGAGGCGGCCTTCGTAGATCAGGCCCTTTTTGCGCAACGCTTCGATGGCAGCCTTGACCTGATCGACACTGCCGCGTGACAGCGAGGCTTCGGACACGAACAGATCGTGGCGAATGTTCAAGGCGGCGAGGTCGTCCTTGATCATCACGAGCATGGCGGCGATGGCCTCTTCGCGGAACAGCGCCAGCCAGTCGGCTTCGGGTTTGCCGACGAATTTGATGCCATATTTCGAGGCCAGCACATCGCCGACAGGCTTCAGGTAGTCGCCGGGGTAGAGGCCTTCGGGGATGTCGCCAATCGTTTCGCCCAGCGCTTCGCGGTAGCGCAAATGGGCGGAACGGGCGAGCACGTCGACCTGACCGCCCGCATCGTTGATGTAATATTCGCGGGTGACCGAATAGCCGGAGAAGGCGAGCAGGTTGGCGAGTGCATCGCCGAAGACGGCGCCACGGCAATGGCCGACGTGCATGGGACCGGTGGGGTTGGCGGAGACGTATTCGACGTTGACGCCGCCGGATTTTTTCGCACCGCGGCCGTAGGTTTCGCTGTCGATGACGATCGATGTGATCAGGCGCTGCCAGAACGCGGGCGTCATCGTGAGGTTCAGGAAGCCTGGACCGGCGACGGCGACAGAGGCGATCTCGGGGTCGCTTTCGAGCTTAGTTTTGAGGGCTTCGGCGATGTCGCGCGGCTTCATGGCGGCGGGCTTGGCCAGTGCCATCGCGACGTTGGAGGCGAGGTCGCCGTGGGTGGTGTCGCGCGGGGTTTCGACTTCGATGTGCGGCAGGGCCACGTCGCGCGGGAGCACGCCTTCGACTTTGAGGTCGGCGAGAGCGGCCGCGATTTTGGCTTCGACGTGGGTGAAGACGTTCATTCCGTAGGTTCCTTGATCCTGACGAGGAGGCAAGCGGCGTGCATTATCGCGGATGCTGCCCCTCACCCCAACCCTTCATGTGGCCCACATTCGGCAGGCCGATGTGGGCTCTCCCCGTCGCAGGCGACGGGGAGAGGGGGAAGTGGGCCGCCTCTATCGCAATTCCGGGGTTTCAGCAAACAGGCGGCGGTGTTCGGCGATGGCGTAGCGGTCGGTCTGGCCGGCGAGGTAATCGGCGGCTAGGCGCGCGCGTTGGCGAGGGGCCAAGCGTTCGCCGATGTCCTGCCAGGTTTCAGGAAGTGCGGTGCGGTGGTTGTTATCGGCGTAGGCCGTAAAGAGGTCGCGGACGATGCCTTCGGCGGCGGTCATGACGCGGGTCACGCGGGGGTGGCGGTAGACGCGGTCGAAGAGCACGGAGCGCAGGGCTGTGAGATCGGCCCACATGGGGGGGGAGAAACGGATCACGGCCCGTCCAGCTGTGCGGATGTCATCGGGCGACGTGGGCTTGAGGGTTGCCAATTGTTCGCGGCTTTCGAGGACGACGTCGCGGATCAGGGCTGTGATCATGCGGCGCGTGACTTCGAAGACGTCGCGGCTTTTGTCGAGGCCCTCTCCTTCCGCAATCACGGCGGCAGCGAACGGGCCGACGAAGGACACGTCCGTAAGGCTCCCGAGTGACAGCAGACCGGCGCGCAGTCCGTCGTCCACATCGTGGGTGAGGTAGGCGATGTCGTCGGAGAGGGCGGCGACCTGAGCTTCGGCACTGGCCCAGCTTTCTGGATCGAGGGAACGCCAGCTTTCGAGCGGGCGGGTGACTTTCAGGACGGCCGCGCCTTTGTCGTTGGTGAGAGGGCCATTGTGTTTGGCGAGGCCTTCGAGCGTTTCCCAGGTGAGATTGAGGCCATCGAAACCGCGATACTTGCGTTCGAGCGCCATGACAACGCGCAGGCTCTGGGCGTTGTGATCGAAGCCGCCGTGCTCGGCAATGGCGACATCGAGTGCGCGTTCGCCGGCGTGGCCGAAGGGCGGGTGGCCGAGATCGTGGGCGAGAGCTAAGGCTTCGGCGAGGTCTTCATCGAGGCGAAGTTGACGGGCGATGGTGCGCGCGATCTGGGCCACTTCGAGGCTGTGGGTGAGGCGTGTACGGTAGTGGTCGCCCTCGTGGTAGAGGAAGACCTGCGTTTTGTGGGTGAGGCGGCGGAAGGCGGTGGCGTGCAAAATGCGGTCGCGGTCGCGCTGGAAGGGGCTGCGTGTGGGGCATTCGGGTTCGGGGAAGCGGCGGCCGCGCGAGGGAACACCGCTGGCGGCATAGGGGCCGGGCGAGCGGGCGCCGGGTTGCAGATCCGCGCCATAGTCGGCGGCTTTTGGGCTGGCGGTTTGCACGGTCATGCGGGTGCGGCCGATCTCAATCGTGATCAGGGGTTTGACAGGGGGGCCCCGGTCCCTATGTTTCTCTTGAGCGCAATCAAACGGGCTTGGCAATGGTTGAGCCCGAAAGAAGCGTCTAACCCACGGAAATCCCATGACCGAACACACCGTCGTCGTGACTGCCCCCGCCGCCCGCCGGATCGCGGAGATCGTGGCCGCGGAACCGGCCGGGACCATGCTGCGGGTCGCCGTGGAAGGCGGTGGGTGCTCGGGCTTTCAGTACCGGTACGACCTCACACGGGACGCGGCGCCCGACGATGTGGTGATCGAACGGGACGGGGCGAAGGTGCTCATTGATCCCGTTTCACTTGAGTATCTCTCGGGGTCGGAAATCGATTTTGTGGATGATCTCATCGGCGCGTCGTTCCAGATCCGCAATCCGCAGGCGACATCGTCATGCGGATGTGGCACGAGCTTTTCGCTGTAGATGGACTTTCGGCAGTGGGGTCAGACCCCTAAGCAGGGGTCTGACCCCGTTTTCAAAGTCTCTCCATGAAAGTCGTCACTTGGAACATCAACGGCGTGAAGGCGCGGCTGGAGCTGGCGCTGACCTATCTGCGCGAGGCCAAGCCCGATGTGATCGGGTTTCAGGAAATCAAATCCGTCGATGAGGGGTTTCCGCGCGAGGCGTTCGAGGAGCTCGGCTACAAGGTCGAGACGCACGGGCAGAAGGGGTTCAATGGGGTTGCGATTTTATCGCGTCTGCCGATGGAGGATGTGACGCGAGGACTGCCGGGCGGCGTGGGAGACGAGCAGTCGCGCTATATCGAGGCGACGATCATCGAGGGTGGGTTGGCGATCCGGTTTGCGTCGCTCTATCTGCCGAACGGCAATCCGTTGGGCACGGAAAAATTTTCCTACAAGCTGGCGTGGATGGAGCGACTGGAAGCGCATGCGCGCACTCTCTTGAAGACCGAGATGCCGGTGGTGTTGGCGGGGGACTATAATGTCATCCCTCAGCCGGTCGATGCGAAGCGTCCCGCTGCGTGGACGAACGATGCACTGTTTCAGCCGGAGAGCCGGGCGATGCTACGGAGGATTGAGGCGCTCGGGCTGACGGACGCGATCCGCGCGTGTCATCCCGGCCCTGGCGTCTATACGTTTTGGGACTATCAGGCGGGGGCTTGGAACAAGGACGACGGCATCCGCATCGACCACATCCTGCTGTCGCCGCAAGCCGCGGACCGGATGGTGAGTGCAGGCGTGGATAAGCACACGCGCGGCTGGGAAAAGCCGTCGGATCACGCGCCGGTTTGGGTAGAGCTGGGGTGACGCGAGGGTCGCGATCACCAATCCGCCGATCGCTTGGCCTCGCCGTCTGCCTACGTACTTCTCCTGGTCGCCGGACGAATTTTGTGGGGCTTGAAAGGGCCATCGTGGTTCCCACATCTGCAGTGATCTGCATAAAGGGGCGGGCATGCTCGTCGAGGTGATCCAGGCTTCAATCGGGTCAGTCTCAATTTGAACGCCCGGCGCCCGCTGATCACAACGATGGAACCTCATGGGAGATCACATGCCGACTTCTCGACTGACAGTCGCCGCCGGCATTCTCGCTCTGGCCATTCCAGCTGGCGCCGCCCTTGCGGACGACGCGCTGGTTGTTAATCAGTCGGTGACGGAAGCCGAAGTGCTCGCGGCCCAACAGACCTGGTGCGGTGCCCTTGTCGATATCGGCAAAGCGAACGCAACCGGTGGGCAGGCTGCAGCTAAGGCACTAGCCGAGAAGGTTATCGATGCCGCTTATGGCTATCAGATGGGCGCAGTGCTCTTCAAACCCACGTTGACGGTCGCGCCGCAGACATTCCGCACGACACGTGCCGGTGCGCTGGCCTATTTCGCCGGCGGTGACCCCGCGTTCCCGAAGGACAAAGGGTTCGCGCTTCTGGGGTGGACGAAGTGCGAGATCGATAATGCGGCGATCTTCATTGCCGGTGATTCAGCGACCACCATGGGTAACGTCAGCCTCACCGGCAAGGACGGCAAGGTCACCACGGTCGACAAGACCTGGAAGTTCGTCAAGGACGATGCCGGCAAATTGCGCATCGTGGTGCATCACTCGTCGCTGCCCTACACCGGGGGCTAAACCGTGCCGATCAGCGAAGCGCCCAAGGGACGCTTCGCTGATGCTGGCGCCGTCGCATTGA
>JALHQM010000006.1:0-20771 GCA_022841965.1 Hyphomicrobium sp.
TGGAAAGCTCACGCCAGTTTGAAGGGCATGTCCTTGCCGGCGAAGAAGGCGTCGATGTTGTCGAGGGCCTCAAAGCCCATCTGGTTGCGCGCTTCGATAGCGGCCGAGCCCAAATGCGGGAAGAGGAACGTGTTGGGCAGGTCGTAGTAGCCCTCGTGGATCTTGGGTTCGCCGGCGAACACGTCGAGACCCGCATACGCGAGGCGGCCGGACTTCAGGGCCGCAATCATGTCTTCGTCGTTGACGAGGTCACCGCGTGCCGTGTTCACGACGATGGCGCCTTGGGGCAGCTTCGCGATCGTGGCCTGGTTGAAGAAGCCGCGCGTCTCGGGAGTCGAGGGCGCGTTGATGGAGAAGAATTGCGAGACGGCGAGCAGGCTGTCGAGGCTGTCGTGGTAGGTCGCGTTGTATTTGGCTTCGACTTCGGGCTTGGCGCGGTAGATGTCGTAATAGTGGATGTTCATGTCGAACCCGCGGGCGCGCTGCGCGAGTGCCTGGCCGATCTTGCCGAAGCCGTAGATGCCGAGTGTCTTGTTATCGAGGCGCTGGCCGACGAGTTGCAGTGGCTGCCAACCCGGCCAACGGCGCTGACGGATCATCGCTTCACCTTCACCGGCGCGGCGGGCGGAGCCGAGAAGGAGCAGCATGGCGATTTCAGCGGTGGCGACGGTGACACCGTGGGGGGCGTTGCCGACCTTAATTCCCCGGGCTTTGCAGGCGTCCAGATCGATGTGGTCAAAGCCGATCGAGAAGGTCGAGATGCACTTGATGTTTTCGGGAATGCGGGCGATCACGTCGGCTCGACATTTCTCGTTGAGAGTCAACAGGATGGCGTCTACGGACTTGGCTGTTTCAAGCATTTCATCGATGGTGATCTTGGGATCGTCGCCATGCGCGATGACGTCATAGGTTTCCCGGGCGCGGGCCATGGCGGCTTCCGGCAGAGGCCAGGTGATGAGAATTTTCTTCTTGGACATTGGTTGCGTATCCTACCCGGGGTTCGACTTTCGTTGAGGATCGCCCGTATTGCCGCAAGGGCGGGCGGCTGACAAGGGCTGTGGCAGCGCGGCATTCGATCTCCGCGCGCGAGTTGACGCTGCAGCGCGGCACACCGACTTACGCTTTCTTCACCGAGATCGACGACACTGACGCACCGGCGTTGCAGCTGCTCCCAAGTTCACCTTGAGCCGCGGGACCCGCAGCGATCGACATTCGGATTACGACCCAAGGGAGTCCGCCATGCGCGTGGTCGTCATGGTTCTGGCAGTGCTCGTCGGCGTCAAAGTGTGGGCGCAGGACCGTCTTTACCGTCAAGCGGCCGGCGAGGCGCTGCTGGCCGCCTATAAGATTCATGCGGAGGCTGCCTGTGTGGGGCGTCCGCAAACGGATGCGCGGGGGATGCCGGTGGCGGTAGGTTCGGTGAACTGGAAACAATCGGAATCAGCGGAAGTGATGCTCGGCAATGCGCGCCTCAGCGTGCCGATCTGGCAGTTCGAACATCCGATGTGGGACGCGCGCTACAAGAACCCGGTCGTGCGCTTGACGGTCGGCGACAGATATTCGCAGTTGGCGTGCGACTACGACGTCATGTCAGGCAAGGCGGAATTGCTGGTGCTTTGAGCCTGCGGGACGGATCGAGCGGCGAAAACGGCCTCAGCGGCGCGTCCCCTGCAGGGCGATCTGCGTCATGAACAGGTGGTCGATGCGGCCCGAGGTCCACCGCGAGATGCGCTCGACACGGGGTGAAAACGGATTGACCGGTCCGACGTGATCGATGCGGAAGCCCGCATTTTCAAACATCGCGCAGAAGGTCGCCGGTGTGAACCAGCGCAGGTGCGTGCGGTCGAAGACGCCCTGGTCGGCCAAATCAAAGCGGCCCTTGGCGAGTTCGCGCAGAACCTTCCAATGGGCAATGTTGGGCGAGCTCGCCAACACCATCCCTCCGGGGCGGATGAAGCGCGAAAGGCGGCGGAGAAGAACGCCGGGCTCGACGAGGTGCTCGAGCACTTCGGACAGGATGAGCGCATCGAATTGGGCCGGCTGCCAGTCGAAGTCCATCCGCTCGACATCGCCAATCAGAACGTCGCTCAGGATTTCGCGCGCAGCCGTGCCATGACTTTCCATAAGTTCAACGCCGACATAGTGGCCGGCGCGGCCTCGGGCCATAGCGAGCGCACCCGTGGCACCGTTGCCGCAGCCGATCTCGAGAACATGAGCAGATGGGTCACGCGGGAGAAGGCGGACGAAGTCGGCGCGGGCGTTGGTGAAGTAGCTCGTCGCCTTGCCTTCGTAGGCCGAAACGAGGCGAGCAGCCGGCGACAAGGTTTCAGTCGTCACTTTCAACTCCAAACGTGACTTTTGTGCTTTCGACCTTAACTGGCACTCATCAACGAGCCGTTTATGACGCGGCGCGGACAATCCGGAAAATTGAGTTGCGTGTGAATCTGGAAATTACTTACGAGGTGTAAACTTCGGATTTTGCCTGCATTTTTTCGTTTCTTGTTAGCGCGTTTTTAAGACTAACAGCGCTCTTTTGTACGGTGCGGTGGAGGTGTCTATTCCGGCATCTCATGTCCGTTGCATCGGTTCTGCGTCCGTTAAATTGGTTTTGCGTATGTCTGTAGTCCCTGCGTTCAGATCTCTCGCCGCCGCTCTTCTGGCGGCTTTCGCCGTTGGCGCGTGCGCCGACGACATCGGACCCGCGCCGGCTGGTTTTACAGCGGACGCTGGAGCCTCCGCGCTTGGAGCCTCCTATCGCCTGGGCATTGGCGACAAGCTCAAGATCACCGTCTTTGGCGAAGAGAGCCTGTCGGGCGCTGCGGATGTGAATGCCGCCGGGCAGGTATCACTGCCGCTGGCTGGCGAGGTTCCGGCACAGGGCAAGACGCTGACGCAGTTCCGCGAGACGGTCGTCAACCGGCTGGCCGACGGCTATCTCAAAAACCCGAAGGTCACCATCGAGATCACAAACTATCGGCCGTTCTACATTCATGGCGAAGTGAAGAGCGGCGGCGAGTTTGGCTACAAATCGGGGCTTAAACTGCGCGATGCCGTCGCCATGGCGGGCGGCTACACGTACCGGGCTGAACAATCCTATGCCGTTGTGACCCGGGAGGGCGCCGGCGAAGTGCGCATTCCGGCAAACGCCTCCGTCGTCGTTCTTCCTGGCGACAATATTCGCATTCCCGAACGGTTCTTCTAACCAGAAACGGCTCGACACCTCGTGATGCTGAGACAGACCACTGCTGACATTCGAGGGCCGCGCCGCGAGGCGCAGGCTTTCGCGTGTTTTGCGGCGGCCGCTCTCTCGGCGGTCCCATTCGGCAGCGCCTTGGCGATCGATGTCGACAACAATGCAGATCTCATCACCGACACCGTCGCCGGTCAGGACATGCGCCAGGAGTGGCAGCACGCGCAGCAGCTCGCGGCGCGCACCGTTGATCAAGCGGATCGGGCATTTGCGGCGCCGGATGGCATTCGGCTTGGTAACTTCATCTTCTATCCGTCGGTTGCCGAGGCGGCTGTCTATGACAGCAACATTTACGGTGAGGCGAATACCCCAACGGCCGATTGGCGGTTCATCACGACGCCGACCCTGACTATTCAATCAGAGTTGCCGCGGCATGCCTTCGATATGACTGTGTTCGGGCGGTTCATGAACTTTGCCGAAAACACGGATCAGAACTACGCGAACTTTGGGGCTTCGGCGCGCGCTGCGCTGCACATCGATCATGCGCATACGCTTTCCGTGGCAGCGGGCGCAAAACGGCAGCATGAAGAACGTTCGGCCATCACCGCTTCGCAGCTTGCCGCGGAACCAGTTCCCGTCGATCAATACCGCGCGTCTATCGGTCTGACGCGGGATGCCGGCCGGCTCTATGGAACGATCGCTGCGACGGCGGAAAGGCTCGATTATCATAGCGTTCCAGCGATCGGCGGCGGCCGGCTTAGTCAAGACTATCGCGATCAGGACCTTTACGCTGCCCAGTTGCGCGCAGGGTATCGCATTTCGCCGGGCTTTGATTTCGTGACCAAGGTCCGGGGCACGCGGCAGTACAACGAGGCTGAAGCTCCGGGGCTCGAAAATCGAGATTCAACGGGCTACGAGGTTTCTGCCGGTCTCGCATTCGAGACGGACCCATTGGTGCGGTGGCGGGTGTTGGGCGGCTACGGCGTTCGGAATTTTGATCGCGCTGACCTCGGAAGCGTCGCCACCTCTCTTCTTGAGGCGCAGGCACAGTGGCTGGCTACTCATCGTCTGACATTGACAGCGACAGCATCGAGAAAAATTGACGATGAACTCGGCGCTGACGACAACGGGCGCATCGAGACGATCGGTAACGTCACAGCAGACTACGAAATTCGCCACGATCTGTTTGTTGGCGTGCATGCTGGCTTCACGCGGGCTGACTTTATTGGCAGTTCGCGCGAGGACGACATCATGAAGGCCGGGGTCACACTCGACTACTACTACACAAAAAACATGCTGTTTACGCTCGGCTACACCTATGAGAACCGCGATTCCAATGATGCGGATTTCGATATGGATCGTAGCCAAGTGCGGATTGGCGGAACGTTGAAATTCTAACGGATCACTTAGACACCAATGAACGCGATGGACAAAGGCATGGAAGATGGTAGCGGCGGGGCATTCAGCTTCGAACGCGCCTTCAATGCCGTCCGCCGCCGGCTGGTCCTCATCGGTGCGATTGCCGCCACAACGACGCTGCTGGCCGTGGCCATCGCTCTCGTCTTGCCCAACCGCTACGAGGGTGTCGCCGTCGTTCAGATCGATCCGCGGCACAAGACCGTTACACAGATTGACAGCGTCGTTGAAGAATTGCGCGGCGATAACGCTTCAATTGACAGCGAAGTGGAAGTTCTTTCGTCGCGGGCCGTCGCGCTCAAAGTGATCGACATTCTCAACCTGCGTGACGACGAGGAATTTCGTCCACGGTCGCCGGTTCGGGGTATTTTTGCCTTTCTGGGGCTCGCTGGGTATCTGCCCGCAGAGACCGCGCATAGCGCTGCGTCGAGGGAGCCGACTCTCTCGCGGCTCGATCAAGACCCGAACGGAACCCGCGTTGGCCGCGTCCAGCCGGGGGAGTCGACCCCGGAACACGACGAGTTGGCGGCAGCATTCCAGGACCGGCTGAAGGTTTCGCGGGTCCGCATGACGCTGCTTTTGCAAGTCAAATTCTCCGCCAAAGATCCGGCGAAGGCTGCGCGGATCGCCAATACGATTGCGGAGGTCTACCTCTCGAACAATCTCGCCAGCAAAAAGCAGGCGTCCGGCTTTGCAACAGAGCTTCTCGAAAGCAAGTTGCAGGAGATGCAGCAGCGCGTCGCGGATGCCGAACGCAAGGTTGCGATGTTCAAGGCCGACAACAATATCTTCGACTCGGAAGGCAACATTCTTTCCGAGAAGGAACTCGGTCGCTTGATGGAACAGACCGTCGGTGCGCGCAATGCGACAGTGGCGGCCAAGTCAAAGTTTGAGAACGCCCAGAGGCTTGCAAATGGCGCGGGCGGCACTGATACGATTGCGGAAGTGCTCGACAGCAATACAGTGCGGGTTCTCAAGGAGACCGTATCGGCCGCGCGCAAGCGAGAGGCGGAATTGGCGACGCGGTATGGTCCGCGGCATCCGGAGATGCTGAAAGTCCGGGCTGAAGTTGGCGAAACGCAAGCGCAACTGGCGGAAGAGATCGCGCTGCAAGTGGCAAACTTGCGCAACGAATATGTCGTGGCGGAACGCAACGAGATGCAAATGCGCCAGGCGCTCACCACGCTGAAGGAGCAGGAAGCGGCCACGAAGGAATCGTCGGTGAAGCTGCTTGATTTGCAGCGGGACGCTTCGACCTCCAAGCAGATTTATGAGAGCCTGCTGGCGCGCTACAAGCAGACGTCGGAGACGCAAGATCTGCAGTTGCCCGACGCGCGGATCGTTGAGCAGGCGGATGTGGCGCTCACTCCGGCTTCGCCCAAGCGCCGGCAAATCGTCATTCTAGGGCTGTTCGCGGGTCTCGGCTTGGGCGTTCTTCTGGCGCTTGGCCTGGAATTCGCAGCGCCTGGCTTGAGCCATCCCGATGATATTGAGCGCAATCTGGACGTCGCGCACATTGCTTCTGTTCCGGCGATTGCGGCTGGCCGCCCGGGATCGGATCCGCTGCGTTCCATCCGTCTGGTCCTGACAGAGCCACGAGGCATTTTTGCCGAAAGTGTGCGCGGCATCCGGCGCGAGCTGGATATGCGTCACCGCAGCGGTGGACCGCGCGTCATCATGATTGCGTCGAGCTTGCCCGGTGAGGGCACCGACGTCATCGCATCCAATCTCGCGCATCACTATGCGATGGCAGGTCAACGCGTGTTGCTTGCCGATGGTGACCTGCGCCGGGGGCATCTGACGCGGAAGCTCGCTCCCCAGCGCACGACCGGCCTGCTCGACTCACTCATTCATCAGACTCCGGTTGAGCGAGCCATATTGCACGATGCGGCCACCGGCCTTTTCTTTTTGCCCGCAATGAGCCCGACGCCACTGGAGACAGCGCGACCGGATATGCTCGCGTCACGGCGCATGGCGGACACTGTAAACGCCCTCAAGAACCAGTTCGATATCATTATTCTCGATGCGCCGCCGTTGCTCCCTGTCGTCGATGGGCGCGTTCTTGCCGATTACGCGGACCAGATCGTATTCGTAACGACGTGGCGGCACACGCCTAAGCAACTTGCCAAGCGCGCACTGCACTCGCTCGGCTTCAATCACGATAAAGTCGCCGGCGTTGTCATGAACAGCGTGGGGCAACAGGCGCTGGAAGACAGCTTCGCGCTTGGCACACGGATGTCAGCGGCGCAGCCAAGGCGGATGGCGCGGGCGGCCTAGCCGTAGATCGCTGCCTTCGCAGGGCGAGGCAGGCCTTGAGGAACTCTTTACCTCGCTTCTACACAAAAGCGAACGAAGGCCCTCATTTTTCAATAGAATTTTAGAGTATTTCGATCACCGTCAACAGCGAAGTCTACCCAAGTTTCTGCGCTCAATCCTGGCGCAGATGTTTCTGCGTACCGGAGTTGCCATGCAAACCGTTGAAGCTGTGTCTGAAGCCGTCGCTGAAGCCGACGCCGCATCAAAACCCACCAGCGAAATCATTTCTGCCGCTAAGGCTCCGCAGCGCCGCATGCCGCGCAAACTGGCGATCGGGATGGTCGCAGTGGCCGACATTATCGCGGTCTTTATGGCCTTCGTTCTGCCAGCGATCATTTACAATCAGGCGGGCGGTATCGTCGCCGATTGGCGGCTCCTTCTGCAGTCGGCGCTGGCTGCGACGCTCATCGTTCATCTTGTTCTTCGCGTCAACGGCATGTATGCGCCTGAGCGCCTGCACGATGTTCCGCTCCGTCCCGCACTGCTGTTTGCGACGCTGGCGTTTACGATGTGCATCCTCCTTGGACATGGGATACCGACGGCGTTGCGTGGCGACCATGAGTGGGTCTGGCTTGCCGTTGGCCTTTCCTCTGGCTTTACGCTCTTGCTCTTCAATCGCGCCATCGCAAATCCGCTTTTTGCGCACCTCACGCGTAAAGGCGTTTTCGACGAACGCATCGCCGTGTTCGGCGCTGGTAACATTGCGCGCCGCGTCAAGGAGCATCTGGAAGCGGTGCCGACCGGCATCCACTTCGCCGGCGTGTTCGACGACCGTATGGGTTCCGATCGCATCAATCCCGATGGTCTTGACGTTACTGGCAAACTCGAAGACCTCGTCGCAGCGGCGCGCAGCAATCAGATCGACAAAATCATCATCGCACTGCCGCAGTCGGCCGATCAACGCATCGCCGTCGTGGCGCGGAAGCTTGAATCGCTGCCCGTCAGCTTGCATGCCGTCACGCATATTTCTTCGGATCTTATCGAGGCGGGCCCGGCGCATACGGTGTCAGCGGTTGGTTCGGTCGGACTCATCGACGTAAAAAAAAAGCCCATCGATGACCTTCAGCGTATTCTGAAGCGTCTTGAGGACATCGTTATCGGTGGGGCGCTTTTCCTGATCACGTTGCCGCTGTATCCGCTGATCGCTTTGGCGATCAGGCTGGATAGTCCTGGGCCGGTCTTGTTCCGGCAAAATCGGGGCGGGCGGCATCAGACGTCCATCGAAGTACTGAAATTCCGGACGATGGCGGTTGGGCCCGCCGGCGACGAGGCGCAGCAGGCGACAGAGGACGATCCGCGGGTCACGCGCGTTGGCAGTTTTCTGCGGCGCACCAGCCTCGATGAACTGCCGCAGCTGATTAACGTGCTCAAGGGCGAGATGTCGCTCGTGGGGCCGCGGCCGCATCTGATCGCTCACGATGAGAAGTTCACAGAGATCGTCGAGACGTATCCGAGCCGTCATCAGGTCAAACCCGGTTTGACGGGTCTGGCACAGGTGAACGGCTTTCGGGGTGAGACGCGGACGAAGGACTGTGTCGAAGGGCGGGTGGCAGCCGATCTCGATTATGTCCGCAACTGGTCGCTGTGGCTCGACTTGAAGATCATCGCGCGAACAGGCGTGGCTGTCATATCGGGACGCAACGCCTACTAACACTGCCGATCCGGCCCAGGGGGGAGGACGCGGACAATGCTGGATGCTTTCAGGAAAACCCCGCTGGCGATTACGCTGGCGATCCTGAGCTTCATTTCGCCGACCGAGCTGTCGCTCGTCGCCGGCGATTTGCGGCTGTCGCCACATCGCGTCGTCTTTCTGGTCTTCATCCCGTTAGCGATTTGGCGTCTGGCCACCCGGCCGGACTGCCGGCTGCATGCCTACGACATTCCGTTTTTCGGGCTCGCTGTCTGGCAGACGTTTGTTTTTGCGTACCATGCGGGGCATTCGGGTTTTGTCTATGGCGGGTCGTGGGCCCTGGAGAGCCTCGGCGCCTACACGATCGCACGGGCCTATATCCGTGATCTTGAAACACTGCAGGCGGCGCTGCGCATCGTGTTTTATTCGATCATCTTAGCGGCTCTCATCGCGACGCTCGACACGCTGAGCGGCAGCTATTTTATCCATGATCTTCTGCGCGCGGCTATTGGCGGGGAGTCCATGCCGCCGATGGAGTTTCGTAAGGGTCTGGCACGAGCGGCTTCGACATTTGACCACCCGATCCACTACGGCACCTATTGCGCGACGATGTTCGCACTGTTGTGGATGTCGGAGCCGGACCGGACAAAGCAGTACGTCCGCGCCGTGGTCCTGATTGTGGCGGCCCTGTTAGCCATGTCGTCTGCTCCGCTCCTGAGCCTTGGGCTGCAGGTGGCCTTCATGATCTGGCATAAGTACACGTTGCGCGTTTTTATGCGAACACAGATCACACTCGCCATTCTCATTGGTCTTTATCTGGGTGTGATCCTGGTGTCCGATCGTTCGCCGGCGCAGCTGCTGATTGCGCTCGCCACGTTTGACCCGTGGACCGGCCTCTATCGTCTCGCGATCTGGGAACATGGGCTCGACAATCTCTGGGCCAGCTTCTGGTTCGGCATCGGCATGGCGGACTGGGTGCGGCCGGCGTGGATGGTCTCACCGACCATCGACGCCTATTGGCTGGTTCTTCCTCTGCGCACGGGCGCGCCAGCGTTTCTGCTTCTGATGACCGGCATCGTACTCATCGCCTACGGGGTCGTGGCGCGCGGACGGAGTTCGCGCGACCGGCTACGGCGTAACATGGCGGCGGGATGGATGATGTCGCTGCTGGCCATCTGCATGATTGGTGCGACGGTGCATTTCTGGAACGTGCCGCACGCGTTGTTCTATTTCTTCCTTGGCTTGGGTGGTGCCATTGCCGATCCCAAGCGCGTGGCGCAGGCGGTATCACGCGCGGCTCAGCCGGTGCGCCGGATGCATCCGAGTTTTATCCGGCCGGAGCGTGGCTTGGCGATGCCCGGTGGAGCCTTACCGGCCTGAGCGCCGGTTTAGCGGGCTTGGCTGGTGTGGACGCCGGCGAGCGGCGTAGTTTGCGCTCCGATAAGCGGGGCGAGTGCGCGGGCGACGCGACGGCTGCCGGCCACCGAGTAGTGACCTCCGTCGAAGAAAAGGAAACCGCTGTCGTCTTTTAAGCGGCAGAGTTGGCCGATGCAAAAGAGTGGCGTGGCGTCGAACACCGAGACGTTTCGATCACCGGCGATGGCGGATGGCACCGGATTGGCGCGGGCTTCGCTGCGGCCATTGCGGTAGACGACGTCATAGGGATGCGCAAAATCGAACGTGGGGCTGGCGCCGACTGCAATGACTGGAACGCCGGTGGCAACGATGCGATCGAGGGTGGCGCGGACATCGGCGGCTGTGACTTTGCGCGGCATGTAGAGTTCCCAACGAGCGGAAACGATAACTAGGTCCGGCTTCAGCTGCGTGATTTCGTCGAGGGCGCGCGCGTTGATCGCACGGCAGTGCGGACGGCTGGCGACACTCATGCCGAGAATTGGCGGGCAGCCGGCTGCGGTCAATTGGACCGTCTGAATGCGTTCGCCGAGTTCGTCCGAAAGACCCGGGATGAGGTGGGCCGCAAAGCTGTCGCCCCATACGAAAACCTTGGGTCCCTTTTGATTGCCCTGACTGCAAGCGTCCGCACCGGGCCAAGCGGCGACCGACTGATCTTCTTTGAGGAAGCAGGTGGCGAGGTTCATACGGTCAAGGCCGGCGATGGTGGGCGGGGCGTAACCATCGTGGCGTTGTGGCCAGCCGTGCGAGACGTTGGCGAAGATGCCGATGGCGAGCGCTGCAGCCATGGCGGTGGCGGCTGAGCGGAAGAGCGGTGCGCGCGCTGCGGCGAGGCGCCGTTCGCGAAATGGCGTTTCAATATATCGCCAGGAGAGCACAGCAAGGACAAAGCTTAGTGCGACGAGCAAGGCTGCTTCCATGGCGCTTAACATTTCACCACTTGCGATGCGCGCGAACGTCAGGACGGGCCAGTGCCAGAGGTAGAACGAGTAGGAGACAAGTCCGACGAAGACAACCGGGGGTACGCTCAGGAGACGCGCAGTTATGGTTGCTTGTGTTGCGGTGCCGGCGTGGATGATCAGGGCGGCACCCAGGACGGGCAGGAGGGCTGCGACGCCGGGGAATGGCGTCGCACTGGAGAAACACAAGACGGCGAAGACGATCAGCGCGAGGCCGGCCGCAGCGGCAAAATTGGCTGTCTTCTGGCTTGTGATCGGAGGAACTGCACCCAAAGCTAGCAGTGCGCCGGCCATCAACTCCCAGAAGCGGGTTGGCAGGAGGTAAAAGGCAGCGTTTGGTTTCGCGTCGACCGCCCAGACCGACAGCGCGAAGGAGACAGCGGTCGCGGCAATCAGGAGAGAGACCAGATGGCGGCGAGCCCAGCGGGTGAGCGCCAAGAGAAGCAGCGGGAGCACAATGTAGAACTGCTCCTCGACGGCTAGCGACCAGGTGTGCAACAGGGGCTTGAGGTGCGCGGGGCCTGAGAAGTAGTCAGCGGTTTGCCAGAAGAAGATGTTGGAGACGAAGAGAGCTGCCGCCGCGAGGCTGTTGCCGAAGTCCTCAAACTCGCCGGGGAGTGTGATGAGCGATGCGGCGATCACAGTGACTGCAAGCATGGCGAAGAGGGCGGGGAAAATGCGCCGCGTGCGCCGTTCGTAGAATGTCAGAAGCGAGAAGCGGTTTTCGGCGATTTCGCGGGCGATGATGCGCGTGATGAGATAACCGGAGATGACGAAGAAGATGTCGACGCCGACAAAGCCGCCGGGCAAAAAAGGTACGCCCGCATGATAGAGCACGACGGAGAGCACCGCGACGGCGCGAAGACCGTCGATATCCGGCCGGTATTGGGTGTCGGTCGCGCTCATGGATGTCAGCCCGCGGCTTTGGGCACGATTACTGAGCGAATGGCATCGCCCCAGGACGCGGCACTTGCAGATGGCGCGTTGACGAGACCGAGACCACGGATGCCGTTCAGGATGTCAGCCGCCTTGGCGTCCCAGGTCTCGGTGGCGACGCGGGCGCGCGCTGGAGCGGGATCATAGGATTCGGTGATGGCCGAGCGGATGGCTGCTGAGAATTCATTGGCGCTTTCTGCGACGCGGACGAGATCGCGCCAGCCGTCTAGGGCTGGGAAATCGGTTGTTACGACCGGACGGCCGACAGCGAGGTATTCCTTCATCTTGATCGGGTTGCAGGCTTTAATCCACTCGCTCCTGTTCCAGGGCATGATCAGCACGTCCATGGCGGCCATGTAGCGGGCGACCACGTCATAGGGCTTGCGGCCGAGGAAGCGGACGTTGGGTAACGCGCACCAGCCTTCGGGCAGGGAGCAACTGCCGATCATGACGAAGTTCACGTCTGGCATCTGCTTGGCCACGTTCACAAACAGTTCTGGATCGAAGGTATGGGCGTCGATGCCGCCGATGAAGCCAACGCGAGGCTTTGGAATGATTGCAACGTCGGAGGGGCCCGGCGCGCGTTTCGAGCCTTCAGCGACAAAGGTTTCGACATCGGCGCCGTGGGTGACGAGGAGTTGACGGCGGACCTGATTTTCTTCTTCGGCCATGAGGTGTGGCGCGCAGTAGATGACAAGATCGGCGGCGCGTTTGATGGTGGCGACCTGCTGTCCGAGGAGAACGGGGTCGCCTTCAGGGAAGGCTTCGAAGCGGTCGGTGCGCTGCATGATGACGCCGGCGGGTTGCAGGGCTTCGATGAGGTCGGCGCCAGCGGGGCAATGCATCCAGAGCATCGGCTTTGAAATGCCCGCGCGGCGGGCGGCGAGACGGATCTGAGGGGCGAGTGCGAAGCCGGAAATCTTTTTGCCGGTTTCACCTGGAACGTTGAGGGGCGAGAAGACCCAGAAATTATTTTCAACGTTGACGACGCCGCGCGCGAGGCTTTTCAGCTTGCGCTGGATTTTGCCGGCAAATTCGGCGGGCTTCGACACTTCAGGTACGCGGACGCCGAGCGAGTTGACGTACAGGACCGGCATTGTGCGTGCGAAGCGGCGCATAACCTGGAAATCGAAGTGGCCACGGTTGTGATACCACCAATCGGAACCGCCGATGCAGATGATGCCGTCGTATTCGCGGGGTTGTGAAGCGTGCATTGAGTTGCTGGTCCAATCGATGCCGCGCAGGCGGCGAATATGAATCGAACCGCAGTGTCTCTGAGTCGCGTTAATCGTTTCCTCAAGCGGTGCGCGCATGTTTGATTCGACCGTGCCGTTCCCCGCAAGCCGCACCCGTTAACGATGTGTTAACCGCTGGCGGACGGCAGCTTCCGGAGCTGTTCTCTTGATGTCCACCAGCAAGATCGACGTTTCGATCCTGATCGTCAGTTTCAACACGCGCGAGATGACGCTCGAGGCGATTTCGTCGGCTGTGCGCGAGACGCGGGAGTTAAGCTGCGAAATCATCGTCGTCGACAACGCTTCGACGGACGGGTCGGCCGACGCGATCGCGGCGCACCCGGCGAAGCCAACGCTGATCCGGCTGACTGAGAACATCGGGTTCGGGCGGGGCAACAATCTCGCGGCCGAACGTGCGATGGGCGACTATGTGTTGTTGCTCAACCCCGACACGATCGTAACGGAGCGGGCGATCGACCGGCTGGTTGCATTTGCCCGGGCGAACAAGCGCGCCATGATCTGGGGTGGGCGGACTGTGTTCGCGGACGGGCGGCTCAATCCGGCGTCGTGCTGGGAGCGGATCACGTTGTGGAACCTCATTACGCGGGCGACGGGTTTAGCTGGGATTTTTGCGCAGTCGCCCATCTTTAACTCCGAAGCTTATGGTGGATGGGCACGCGATACGGAGCGCCAGGTCGATATCGTTTCTGGGTGCTTCCTGTTGATCCCGCGCAGCATCTGGCAGGCGCTCGGCGGTTTCGATCCGGCGTTTTTCATGTATGGCGAAGAAGCGGACTTGTGTCTGCGGGCGCGGCGCATGGGGGCGAAGCCGATGGTCACGCCGAGAGCGACCATTGTGCATTTTGGCGGTGCCTCGGAGGTCACTCGCTCGGGCAAGATGATCAAGCTGCTCGCGGCGAAGGCGACGTTGATCGACCGGCATTGGCCGCGCGGGACGGTGGGGCTTGGTCAGTTTCTGTTGATGCTCTGGCCTCTGACACGGTGGATCGCGCTTGAGGCGATGGCGCGCATTCAAGGTGATGCAGCCAAACGCGAGGCCGCGCGGACGTGGCGCGCGATCTGGCAGGCGCGGGCTGAGTGGCGGGCAGGCTATCCGGACGCGAGCGCGAGAAATGATCGCTTTCCGCGTCTGACGTCCACAGCGGGGGCGTGAGATGGAGCGCTGTGAGCCCAATGTTCTGACGGCGGCGGCGTATGGCGGCACGGGGACACCCCGGTATTCCGTGGGGACCCTCGTCACCAACATCGAGCAGTATGCGCACATGCGGGAATCGTTTGCAGCGCACGGCTTCGATGGGATGAATTCTGAGTTTCTCTATCTCGACAACCGCGGCGCGGAGCAGACAGGTGCTTTTCGCGGGCTCAATGTGCTGCTGCATGCGGCACGGGGGCGGTATGTCATTCTTTGTCACCAGGATGTGCTGCTGATCGACGACGGTGCTGCGGCGCTGGAGCGCTGTCTTGCCGAGCTTGATCAGCGCGATGCCAACTGGGCGCTGGCGGGGAATGCCGGCGGCTTGGGTGCAGGCGCATTGGTTATGCGCATTTCCGATCCGCACGGGGTGGATCGCAGGGTGGGTGATCTGCCGGTGCGGGTGATGAGCCTGGACGAAAATTTCATCATCGTGAAGCGGTCGGCGCGGGTCGGCTGTTCGGCCGATCTCGAGGGATTTCACTTCTATGGTGCGGACCTGTGTCTCAATGCCGATGTGGCGGGACACAGTGCGTGGGTCATCGATTTTCATTTGAAGCATTTGTCTGGGGGCCGAAAGAACGCTGACTTCTTCGCGGCTCAGGAGGCATTCCGGCTGAAGTGGAGCCATGCGTTGCGGCCGCGCTGGATGCAGACGACGTGCGCGCTCATGAGGTTATCGGGGTCTGGTATCGATCGTGCGGCGGGACGGTTGGCGGCGCGGCCGCTGGCGGGTCTGATGCGCCGTATGGTGGGTCAGCGCCGTGCTGCGAAGGCTGCGGAATGACTGAGATCGCGCCACCTCCGCCGATAACGATGTCGCGCCGTGTGGCGGGGCAAGGGGCACTTTTGCTTGGCGGCTTTGTTGGCGCGCAGGCGATGTCGTTCGTGCGCAACGCCATGCTGGGCCACATGTTGGCCAAGGGTGACTTCGGCGTCGCGGCTATTCTCACTCTGCTGTTGCAGTTACTCGACAGTCTGACGGACCTGGGTGTCGACCGGTTGATCGTGCAGGCAAAAGACGGGGATGATCCGCGCTTTGTTGCGACCAACCACACGGCGCTTGTCATCCGCGGGGTGGTGATCGGGATGATCCTGTTCGTCACGTCGGGGGCGATTGCGGACTTTTTTGTTGTGCCGGATGCAGCGGCGGCGATTGCCGCGATTGCGCTTGTGCCATTGCTGAAGGGGTTTCAGCATCTCGATGCACGGCGGGCACAGCGGCAACTCAATAGCCGGCCCTTTGTTTGGATCGAAGTTGCACCGCAGGCCGTGGCGCTCCTGCTGACATGGCCCGTTATCAATTATGTTCCTGGTTTTCAGGCGGTCGTCTGGCTGTCGTTGGCGCAGGCGGTGACGGCGCTGGTGGTTTCACATGCTGTGGCCGAGCGGCGCTATACACTGGCCTTCGACACAGAGATTCTGACGCGGCTCATTCATTTTGGCTGGCCGATTTGGCTGAGTGCCTTTCCGCTTGTGGCGGTGTATTACGGCGACCGGATCGTTATCGGACGGCTGCTGGGCGTCGAAGAACTTGCTGGATACAGCGCGGCATTCATGGTGGCCATGGTGCCGGGGTTGATTGCGGGCAAAGTCGGACAGTCGCTCATGTTGCCGGTGTTTGCCGCCGCCAGGGGCGATGCGGACCAACTGAGCCGCCGGTTTGCCGCACTTTCAGAAGCGACTGCGATCGCTGCTGCCATCTATCTCGCGACGGCCATTCTGGCGGGGGGAGATATTCTGCGGATTGCGTTCGGGGCGAACTATGCGGGACTTGGCGGCGTGATGGCGTGGCTGGCTGCCATGTGGGCGGTGCGGATGCTGCAAGCCGTGCCCGGCATGTTGCTTTTGTCGGCGGGCGAGACGAAACCGTTCTTGATCGCAGGATTCATAAGAGCTTTGGCGCTCGTACCAGCGACGGCTGTGGCCATGATGGGATGCGGGCTGGAAGCCATTGCCGCCATGGGGCTGGTGGGTGAAGTGGCCTCATTGGCGTATGTCGCGTGGCGGATGGAGGCGCATCAGCTGGGGTTATGCCGCATTTTTGCGCGGCGGGCGATGTTCCTCGTTCCGGCAGGGTTGGCGGCGGCGCTTGCTCTGTCCGTCAGCACACGGGTCGTCAGCGAAACCATGGCTCATGTGGTCGCGCTGACAGTGGTGCTCGGTATGATTGCCGTGGCGGCTGCGCTCTTGATGCCCGAGACGCGCAGCCGTGTGCAGGGTTTGCTGCGCGCGTGACCATTCGGGTTGCGCGGATCGTTTGTTAGTCGTGTGCTGGCAGGGCGAGCGGGCGCGTGGCAGAGCTGACCTTGGAGCCGAGCGCTGTTTCGTACGCAGCCAACAGGCGGCCCCGCTCTTCGTCCCAGCGGAGCAGCGATTTTGCACGCGCGATGCCTTCAGCGGCGGTGCGGTCGCGCAAGTCTTGATCATCCAAAAGATTGAGCATCTGTCCGGCGAGCGAGCGCGGGCAGTTGTCTTCAGCGTAGATGGCTGCGTCGGCGGCCATCTTGCGGCCTTCGACTAGATCAAAGCCGACGAACGGGATGCCAAGCGTCATGTACTCGAAGACCTTATTCATGGAGATCTTGTCGTTATAGACGTTCTTGGGGTCAGGGATGATGCCGATGTCGAAGGTGGACATGGCGGTGAGCAACGTGTTGCCTGACTGGAAGCCCGGGAAAGTAATGTAATCCTGGAGGCCGCGTTCGGCCGTCAGTTTCTCCAGAAGGGGAAGTTCGGTGCCGGTGCCGACGATCAGGGCCTGCACATCCGTGCGGCCATGCTCATGCACGATCGCGTTCATCGCTTCGACGATCAGGTCAACGCCGTCTTGCGCTCCCATGATACCGACGAATCCGACGAGATGCTTGCGGCCATTCTTGAGAGCGGGGTCGGCTTCGACGCGGCGGAAGCGGCTGGTGTCGGGCACAGAGCGGACAATGAAGACGCGGTCCTTGGACATGCCGCCACGGCCGGTGGCGATATCGCGGAAGGTTTCGTTGGTGGCGATTGTAACGTCGGCAACGCGGAAGGTCTGGCGTTCCAGAAAACCCAGCAGGCGGTGCCAGGCACCGCGGCGGCCAAATTTCGCTTCGTAGAGTTCCGGGTTGATGTCGTGGTGATCGAACACGAACGGCTTGCCGAACAGGTATTTCCAGAAGGCGCCGATGATGAAGAGGAGGTCGGGCGGGTTGCACGCCTGGACCACGTCGAAGCCGACCTTGAAGTAGGCTTTGACTGAGAGGACAAATTCGAAGAACAGCGCGGTGGAGTATTCGACCGCGTAGCCAAGTGGTCCACGGGCTTCGATGGGCAAGGGATGGCGGAACACGTGAATGCCGTCCAACCGCTCATAGGGCGCGGTGTACTTGCCGCCTTTGGGGCAGACGACCGAGACGGTGTAGCCCGCATCGCGCAGTGCGCACGCTTCCTGCCACACGCGCCGGTCGAGCGGCACGGTCAGATTTTCAACGATGATGAGGATGCCTGGCTGGCGCGTTCCCACAACGCGGTCCTTCCCAAAAAGATGTTAGCGGCACGGCCTGTCCGGCGCGCACGGTTTTCCCGATGCATCTTGAGACAGCGGAGTAAATGATCTGCTCCCGAGATCGATCGAAAACTTGTGAGATTTGTCCCGTTCCGGGACGGGAGACGAAAAACAGCGGGAAATTTTGAGGGCATGGATCTTGCGAGATTGAGCGGGTGTGTTTAACCCTTCGTTAAGGTTCGACGAGGAGCTGTGCCCCGTGTTTCGTATTTCCCGTGATCGTCCCTGGCCACCGTCGATCGATCTGGCGACGGTTCGTGAGACCTTGATTTACATGCGCGATGACGCGCGTGCGATTCCGGGCCTGGAAAAGGTCGCGCAGTCGCTTGATGCCGCCATCCAGGATGTGGATGTGGCTCAGGCCAAGCTGACGCCCGTCTCCTACAGCCCGATTGCGTCGCGCTTTCTGCCGGCTCGGCTGCGCCCAACGTCCTAATCGCTAGAAATCGACTTCGACGCTGAGTTTCAAGGTTGCGTCCGGCGTGTTGTCGTTGAGGCCCGCCAAGAGACCGAGGCCGACTGAAACTTCACTGCTTTCAATCGCGCCATCACTGTCGCGGCGCGGATCGGGCCGCAGGCTACGCCCGAAATCATACGTGTAGTAGAGGATTGGGCCCACGCGGTGCTGATCGTGATCGCCGAACGCGAGGGCTGCTTCGCCGCGCGTTCCGGTGCTGCCAAGGCGTTCTACCGTGCCGTAAGCTTCGATCGCCAGCGTCCAGGTTTCTGAGAATTCGTAGGCGACTTGGGCGGCGTAGGCAAAATCCCACTTGTCATCTTTGATGCCGTCTTCATCGGGATCGCCACCGAAGTCGTGGACGAGCATTGGGATGGCGGCCAGGAGCCATGGCCCGGCTGCGTACTCGAAAATGGGACCCATGATCAGGCTCATTTGGCCGCCCGATTCAAGTGGGCGTTCGAATTCGACCACGGTGCCCAACCCAAAACCGTCGCCGTCGCGCGGGAGCAAGACAGCGATCAATTCGGTGCCGATTTCATCTAGCTTCAGCGCGGCGAAGCTGTTGGCCTCGGCCGATGACGCGGGATCATCGATGCGTTCTTCTTCGAATTCTATCCCGATGCGCATTTTCAGGTAGCGCGTGAAGCCCAACTCCATTTCGAGGGCTTCGCGCTGCTTGATCACGGCGTTGTCGTCGTAGACGTCTTCGCCGTCTACAACCGCTGACTGACGGCGGGGCTGGCCGAAGGTCCATGCGTTCTGGCTCTGGAATTCGAGGTAGCCCGGCGCGGATTCCAGCGTCTTGAGTTCAAACTGACCGATTGCCGGGCCGGCCGCGGCTTGAGATTCTAACCCCACATACACCCCCACCAGCGTGAGCGCGCAGATGATGGATTTTTGGGCGCGAGTGGATGGAGACACCTGGGGGCCTGCTTGTCAGGAACTTTACCTTCGACAAGCTTACCAATTTTCCTGATCTGCGCCAACTGATGGGACTTTTTCCCGGCGTTGTATTGAGTGTCGCATCAACACAGAGGTGGCAGTGGCGCTATCGGGCCCGATAGCGGGAGCACATCACGGGTGCTCTTGGCCGGGATGCCGGACCGTGCCGACGCCGACCAAACACCGGAATTGCTCATAGTTTCCAGGCGTAAGACGATCCAATGATCGACACTCGCCGGGCGCTGCTGGCCCGGTTCGACGTGATTTCCGGGACGGGGCCGGGGTGCGGGCGGATGAGGAGGCGGCGCTCGATTCACACAGCCGACCGGCCGGCGCCGTCTAGAATGATTCTGACGAATAGTCCTTGATCGCCAGTGCCTTCGCCCGCTATCTCAAGCGCCGCTAGTCGCACACCGTGGGCCGGCCAAGACTGCAAATGCATTCGCGTTTTGGCAGTGTCCGCCTCGGACGGGCCCGAATTGTGATGTTATATAGAGACGTGTCTAACGGCTGGCAGCAGTTGCGACGCGGCACGGACGACCAACACCGGTGACATTGATACCGACGCGACGATGACGGCGAAAAGACCGTTCGGAGCGATCCTGGGGAGAGACGAGTTGAAATCAGATTACGCAGTCAGCAGCGTTTGCCTGTCCGCTTTCATGTTGATGACGACGGTGATCGCCGCAATCGCACCCGTCGCCGTGGCCGGCGAGAGCACCCCGGCAGCCGCTGCCGCGCCAGCCATCACCGTCGAATTGAACAAGCTTGAGACCGTCGATAAGGGCTGTCGCGTCTATACGGTGGTCGACAATCCAGGAGCGACCGCGTTTCAAACCTTCAAACTCGATCTCATTCTGTTTCATACCGATGGTGTGATCGGGCGCCGCTTGGTGCTCGACATCGCGCCGCTGAAGGCCGCGAAGAAAACCGTCAAGATGTTCGATCTGGATGGAACCGCTTGTGACAAGATCGGCAGCTTCCTTGTGCATGACGTGATGGAATGCAAAACGGACAGTGGACCGGCAGACAAGTGCCTGGATGCGATCACACTGAAGTCTCTCAGCACCGTACAGATTTCGAAGTAAACCGCGCAGCCCACCGCGAAGGAATAGCCCCGTGCTCTTGACCGCCACCCCGCACTCGACCATCTCCATCACGGAGCTCATTCTCGCTGCCGACCCGATCGTAAAGGCCGTGATGCTTCTGCTCGTACTTTCGTCGATTGCATGCTGGGCCATCATGCTTGAGAAGTCGATCCGGACTTGGCGGCTTAAGTCCGATGTCAAGGCGCTGGAAGGCTTGGCCGATGGGCACAGCGAGGCCGCGCAAGTCGATGGACTTGTGCGCCGCGTCCTGGCGGCGGCCGAGAGCGAGGCTGCCGATGGCGTGTCGCGCGGCGAGGCGCGCAGCGAGATCCGTGCGCGGCTGGAGCGCGCCATGAAGCTGCGGTTCAAGAGTGAATTGGAATCGATTGAGGCTGGTTTGCCGTTTTTGGCGACGATCGGCTCAGC